>PMIK01000076.1 GCA_003157095.1 Gemmatimonadota bacterium
GAGGCGCTGGATCTCGCCGAGCAGGCTGCGGAGCTGCTGGGCGGCGTCGTGGAGACGCTGGTGCCCGACGCCGCGCGGATGGCCTCGGCGCTGGATCCCTCGGTGCTCGCGACCGACCTCGCCGACCTGCTGGTGACGTCCGGGATGGCGTTCCGCGACGCGCACGCGCTGGTAGGCGCCCTGGTCCGCCGCGCCGAGGAGCTGGGTGTGCCGCTGGACCGGGTGAGCGCTGCCGAGGCCGAGCGGCTCGACCCGGCGCTTCCCGCCTCGCTGCGCGCGTTGGGGGGCCCCGAAGCGGCGGTGGAGCGACGCGCACTGCCGGGAGGGACATCCCGGAGCGCCGTCATGGCGCAGCTCGATGCCGCGCGGGCCGCCTTCGCCGGCTAGGCGCTCCAGCCGGCGGGCGGGCCATGCGCTTGCCGTCACGCCGCTCTCGCGCTACTATAAAAACCAGGCGCCGGGTAGGGCGCTCCAGGGACGTGGTCACGACAATCGTAGCATCCGCGTCATCCCGTCCCGTTCGCCGCGAGCGAGACGGGTTTTTTTGTGGGTGCACCGATGGGCCTCGGAGGGTGTTCCGGGTGCGATGCCTCGCGTTGAATGCGTCGTTCGAACCGCTCACCATGGTGCCGGTGCGGCGGGCCCTTCGGCTCGTCATTGACGGGAAGGCGGAGATCGTCGAGGCGGATGCCGGGCGCCTGTCGCGGTCGGAGCACCTCACCATGCCGCGGCCCGCGGTCATCCGGCTTGTCAAGTTCGTCCACGTCCCGCGGCGCTTCCGCCGCCAGGTGACCAACACCTTCCTGTTCGCCCGCGACGGCTATCGCTGCCAGTTCTGCTTGCGGACCCAGAGCCAGCTTCGCCCGCGCGAGGGCCTCACCCGCGACCACCTCGTGCCGCTCTCGCGCGGGGGCACCAATGCGTGGACCAACGTCGTGACGGCCTGCTCGACCTGCAACGCCCGCAAGGGCAGCCACCTGCCGGAGGAGCTGGGCATGCATCCGCTCCGGCCGCCGGTCGAGCCGCACTTCGTCCACCTCGCGTGGGCGGTGCGCCGGCTCACGCCGACCCAGTCCAAGTACATCCGTCTCTTCTACGGGGCTGAAGTCCTCGCGGAGCTGTCGGCTCTCTGAGTCGCGGTGCCGGGACCTCCGGTGCCGGTCCGTTCACCCTCCCCAAGAAAAAGGTGCCCGACTCGGAAGTCGGGCACCGCACGGCTGGCCGCGGTCATTGCTGACTTAGCCCTTGCGTGCGGCGCCCGATGCTTCCGACGGTGGGGTGACTACGGTGCTCGGGCCCTTCTCAGGATGGATCGAAAGGGACGGGGCCGGGAAAACGAGCACCGGGCAGGAGCTTCCAGCGATCACGCGTTCGAACGCGTGACCGGACAGGTCAGGGCCCGCGACGATCAGCGACGCGTCCGGCGGAACGGCACCGTCGGGACCAAGCGTCGCTGGACGCAGCGCGACCGGAATCAAGGCGCGCGCACGGGTTTCGAGGGCGGCGGCGGTGCGGCCGTTCGAGAGCAGATAGGGCCGCTCGAACAGGCGTGGAGCCGAACGCACGGCGGGCGCCGTGAGCACGAGGAGCGGTACGTGCGACTCCTCGAGCAGGAGCCGCAGCGTGGAACCGATCGCCTCGCTGTTCGGAGCGAGCGAGCAGTGCGCGCCGAGCACCATGATCTGGCTCGTCCGCAGCTCGGCGAGCGAGGTGAGCCAGCGCACGCGGTCGCCGCGCTTGAGGGCGATGTCGGCTTCCACTTCGCTCGCCGCAAGCTGGACGGCGAGACGGTCGAGTCGAGGCCGGAGCGCGTCGAGCTCCTTCGCGATTTCCTCGCCGACACCTTCGATGGCGTGGAACAGCGTGGCCCGGCGCACACCCGCGCTGACGAGGTCGGGCAACCACCCGGCCACGCGATCCGCAAAGGGGGCGGCATCCACGGCGATAAGGAGCGACTCGATCACGTCACCCGTGCGTTGCGCATCGCGTACCACGAGAGCGAATCGGCGCTGGTTTCGTAACGCATTACCCTGACGTTACTTACGAGAAGGCCCCGGCGGTCTTGCGCCGGGGCCTCAGCATGCCATGAGACAAACTATCCGCGCCGGGCGGGCGGGGGCGTATCTACCCCGTCTCAACCTGCGTGGCTTCGGGCTCGTCCCCCAGGTCGTCGGGCTCGCCCTCCTCGGGTTCGCCGCGGTAGCGCTTCAGCTTGCGATACAGTGTGCGCCGATCAATGCCGAGCACTTCGGCGGCGCGCCCCTGGTGTCCGGTCACTTCCTCGAGCACCGCGAGAATGTACTCTCGCTCGAGGTGGTCCAGGTTCCACCGCTCCGATCTCGCGGTCTTGAGGATGTCGTGCTCGCGACGGCGGTACAGTCCCTCGGCCGGATCGAAGGGAATCGTCTTGGCGCCGGCGTGCATGATCACCGAGCGCTCGACGAAGTTCTCCATCTCCCGCACGTTGCCGGGCCACTCGTACTCCATCATCCGCTGCATCGTGGTGGGCGGAATGCCCGGCGGAGTGACACCGTGCTCTGCCGCGGCGCGGCGGAGGAAGAAGGCGGCCAGCAGGGGGATGTCGTCGCGGCGCTCGGTGAGCGCAGGGACGTGGATCGGGAAGACGCTGAGGCGGTAATACAGGTCTTCGCGGAAGCGGCCCGAGCGCACCTCTTCCCCGAGGTCGAGATTGGTCGCCGCGATGAGCCGGATGTCGATCGGCACGGGCTCCCGGCCGCCGACGCGCATGATGCTGCGCTCCTGCAGGGCCCTGAGCAGCTTGACCTGGATGTTCGCGGAGACCGTGCCGATCTCGTCCAGGAACAGCGTGCCGCCGCTCGATTCCTCCATCAGGCCGCGCTTGTTGGCGATCGCGCCCGTGAACGCGCCCTTCACGTGTCCGAACAGCTCCGACTCCAGCAGCGTTTCCGGGATGGCGGAGCAGTTGACGGCCACGAAGGAGCGCTCGGCCCGGCCGCTCATGAAGTGGATGGAGCGGGCGACCAGCTCTTTGCCGGTGCCGGTGTCGCCCGTGATGAGCACCGTGGCCCGACTCGGGGCGACCCGCGAGATGAGGTCACGCACCCGCTCGATGGCCGCGCTCCGGCCGACCATCTCGACGCCGGGACCCTCCTCCTTCACGTGGCGGCGCAACCGCGCCACCTCGCGGCGCAGCTCCGTCTCCTCGTGGGCGCGCCGCAGGGTCAGCAGCAGCTCCTCGGTGCGGAACGGCTTGCTGACGTAGTCGAAGGCGCCGCGCTTCATGGCCTCGACCGCGGTGTCCACGGAGCCGAAAGCCGTCATGACGATGAACGGCGTGTCGGTCTGCAGGGTCGGGCCCACCGACAGGACGTCCATGCCCTGCACGCCCGGGAGGTTCAGGTCGAGCAGCACCGCGTCGAACAGCTGCTTGTCGAGCTCGGCCAGCGCCGCTTCCCCCGTGGGCGCGCCCACCACGTCGTAGCCCGCCTCCCCGATGATCTTGGTGAGAAGGCCGAGGACGACGGCGTCGTCCTCGACCACCAGGACGCGGCGCAGGGGGACCGGCGGGACGACGGCTTCGGGGTCAGTCATGGCTCACCGATGCGGGGATCCGGACAGTGAAGGTCGCGCCCTGGCCGACTTGCGAGGCGACGTCAATGGTTCCGCGGTGCGACTTCACGATCTGCGCCGCGAGCGCCAGCCCAAGTCCTGTCCCGCCCGAGCGCGAGAAGAACGGCGTGAAGATGTGCGGCAGGTCCGCCTCGGCGATGCCGGGGCCGTTGTCCGAGACGACGATTTCCACCATGCCGCCGCCGCAGTCGGAGGTCGTCACTTTCAGCAAGCCGCCCGTGTCAGCCATCGCCCGCTGCGCGTTGAGGGCCAAGTTGATCACCACCTGCTGCAGCTGCGCCTCGTCCGCGTGAATGGCGGGAAGGTCCGTGGCCAGGTTCAGCTCGAGCCGGATGTGGTGACGGCCGAGCTGCGGCTGCACCAGGCTCGTCGCCTGCTCCACCACCTCGTTGGCGCTGGTGGGCGTGAATACGAGCCCCGCCGGCTTGGCGAGATTCACCAGGCGGCGGGCCAGCTTGGCGATGCGGTCGGTCTGCGACAGCAGGACCTGCATTTCCTCGCCGCCACCGCAGAAGTTGCAACGGGACTGGAGCATGTGATCCACCGCCACCGCGATGGCGGTGAGGGGAGCCCCGATCTCGTGGGCGACCCCGGCGGCCACCTGGCCCGCCGTGGCGAGCCGCTCCGCCGTCAGCAGCTGCCGCTCGATGCGCTTGCGGTCCGAGATGTCGCGGAGGATCGCCGAGTAGCCGATGAGGTTCCCCGACTCGTCGTACACCGCGGTCCGGGTGATGCTCACGTCTACGATGCGGCCATCCCTGGTCTTGCGCCGCGTCTCGTAGTCGCGGATCGAGCCCTGGGCCGTCGTCGTGCGCCGCATCCAGTCAATCTCGCCGCGCGCCAACTCCTCCTCGGGGAGCAGGACCGCGAACGGCTGGCCCAGCAGATCGCGGGCGGTCCAGCCGAACATCTTCTCCGCACCCCGGTTACACGAGAGGACGTGGTCGTCGGGGCCGACGCAGATGATGGCATCGGCTGCCATGTCGAGAATGGCGGCGACGAGCGCGGGGTCGGGTTGGGCGACGGTCTGAGGCATCCTGTCCCGAAAGCTGGCCGGTTTGCGTCAGGATAGCAACTAACGGCCGGTTCTTGGGTGGGCTGGATGCACTGAAGCCAAGTGTCCGGCAGCCCTGAGCAGGCAAAGCTGCGACATCAAGGTCCGTGCATTGACGCCAGGTTTACCGAGTCTGGCTATCGGATTTCTATTGGTTGGAATGGAAAGGACATTTCGACAGTCGGCATAGAAATTGCCTTTCCCGCGATCCGGCGCTTGCTGCTGCCCCGATATGCCCGTATGCTGACTCCAGGACCTGCGGGAGGGGCGTTCTTCCGTGTCGTGAATCGTGCCGCCGGCATCCCGCCGCGGCGAGTGGACTCCTCGGATCGGGAAGGGCTCATGGCGATGAAGGTACTCCTCCTTACGGCTGCGCTCGGACTCGCTACCGCAGTTACGCTGTCCGCGCAGCAGCCGGCCGGTGCGGCGTCGTTGTTCGCGAAGACGTGCGCCTCGTGCCACGGTGCGGCGGGCACGCCCACCGCGTCAATGAAGACCTCGATGGGCGTGCCGGATTTCGCGGTGGCGGCCACCCTGGCCTCCGTGCCGGACAGTGCGCTGCGCGCGATCGTAATGAACGGCAAGGGTCGCATGATGCCGGCATACAAGAGCCGGCTCACGCCGGAGCAGATCGCGACGCTCGTCAGCTATATCAGGACGTTCAGCAAACACTAGGGACTTGAGCCGCCGGCGGCCGGCATCGGCCCGCCGTGCGCAGGAGATGAGCATGAGCCCCGTACGCGCAGCGCTCGCGTCCGCCGCCCTCGCGTCTATGCTGGGTGTATCCGCCGTGCGTGCGCAGGCGGGCCCGCACCAGCCGCCCAGAATGCTCCACCCGGCAGCCGGCAAGCAGGACTGTCTGAGTTGCCACGGCGCTGGAGCCAACGCGCACATCACCAGCGTGCCTGCGACGCACCACTTTGCCAACGGCGCGTGCGGGATGTGCCACAAGCCGATCGCCGAGACGCCGACGCCGATCAAGCACGCGGTGGACGACGTGCACGCGGAATGCCGGAACTGCCACGTGCAGGCGGTGGAGGGTGCCGCGCCGGTGCCCGGCGCCGCTCCGTCGCCTCCGGCATCGCACGCGAGGTTCGACGGCGCCACTTGCAAGCTCTGTCACGAGGTGGCGGCTGCGCCGCCCGCCAGCCCTGGCGGGCTCTGAGATGCGCCCCCGCCCTCGAGGCGGTCGTAGGATCCGGCGGCTCCGCTGGTGTGTAATGCCGATGGTGGCGCTGGCGGTGGCGCTCGCGGCGCCGCCCGCTCGCGGCCAGCATTCGCCGCGCAGTGAGTGCGTGACCTGCCACGCCCGCCAGAGCGGGACCTCCGGCGCGGGCCACGGCTTCGCCGCATGGCAGGCGTCCCCCCACGCGGTGGCCGGCGTGACGTGCGAGGCGTGTCACGGCGGGAATCCCACGGCCACCGACGCGGCCGCGGCGCACCAGGGCGTGCTGTCCTCGAGTCAATCCTCGAGTCCGGTGTTCTTCACGCGCATCCCCAACACCTGCGGCCGGTGCCACGCCGCTGAAGCGGCGTACTTCCGCACGAGCCTCCACTACGCGAGGCTCGAGAGCGACGGCCGGGGTCCGAACTGCGTGACCTGCCATGGCTCGATGGCCACCTCAGTCCTCACTCCGGAGCGGCTGCTCACGACCTGCTCGGCGTGCCACATCGAGGGCGGCGTCGCGGCCCCCGAGAAGGCACGCGAGGCCTCCCGGGTTCTGGCGCTGGTCCGAGCCGAGAACATCCTCTACGACATCGTCTCGACCGACGCCGTGGCGCGGCGCGGTTCCCGGGGCGGGGCGCGCGCCGCCATCCTGCTCGGGGACGCCGAGCGGCATCTGAGCGCGGCGGCCGAGGTCTGGCACAGCTTCCGCCTCGACTCGGCGGCGGCCAGGCTCGCTGAAGCGAGGCAGACGATCGTGGAGGCCTGGCAGGCGCTGGGCCACTCGGCCCCCCGCGAGAGCGGCATCGGCTCGGTGCCGCGCCACCCGGGGAAGAACCGGTGACGCCAGGCCGGGATCGCCTGCCGCTGGTGGCTCTCGGCGCAGGCGTGGCGCTCGCGCTGCTCCTCGCCTTTACGCTCCGGCTCCCGCAGCGGCTCCTCGCGTTGGCGCGGCCCGGCCACGCCGCCCACCAGCTCGATGGCCGCATCGCGCCCGGGGAGTACCAGTTCCAGTGGGTGGACCCGGCAAGCAAGCTCACGTTTGACTGGAGCATCGTCGGCGACCGGCTGATCGGTGCGATTTCGACGCCCGACACGGGGTGGGTCGCGGTAGGGTTCGGCGGCGATGGACCGCTGATGTTCGGCGCCGACATCGTGATCGGCTATGTGGATGCGCGCGGCGCCCACGTCGAGGACGACTACGCGAATACCCCGGTGTCGCACGTGGCCGACACGGCCATGGGCGGCCGCGACGACATCCTTGGCTCGGCGGGAGTCACGACGGCGGCCGGCACGACGATCGAGTTCGAGCGCCCGTTGGCGGCGCACGACAGCACGGACCAGCCGATCAAGGCGGGCCAGACGCACGTGATCGCGGCGTCGGCCGAAACGAAGGACTTCGTCGCCTATCACGCCGGGGGACGCAAAGCCGTCGCGCTCCTCGACCTGTTCGCGGGACCGCCCGCCGCGGCCGCGGGCGGCGCCCTGCTGCCCGACCACCTCACCGACGTCCAGATCATGGTCAGCGTGTGGATGGCGATGCTCCTGATCGTCGGCCTGCACGGCGTCGTGGCGGGATGGGCGGAGGGCTCGGAGGCCGCCGAGGGCGCCTCCGCGGAGCGGACGGGGGTGGCGGTGGCGTTGATCGCGGTCTTCATGGTGGTGGAGCTGGCGTCCCTCGCCATCTTTGCCGTCGCCGTCGCGCGCGCCGCGCCGGTCTGGCTGCTGGGTTCGAGCCTGGCCGTGGGGCTCCTGGCGCTGGCGGGCATCGTCGTGTTGTACAGCCGCGCGTTCGTGCGCTGGGAAGCTATCCGCACGGAACGCGACGACGGGATTCCCTGGTAGGGAGGTTGGACGCGTGGATCGCCGACGCTTCGCGAACTGGTCGTTGAAAGCGGGAATCGTCGCCGCCATCGCGGCGCTCCTTCCGGGGGTGGTCACGTTGCGGGGGCGTTCCCGCACGTCCGCCACCCGCGGAGTCGAACCCGGGGACCGGCTGGTTTTCGCCCTGGGAGGGAACGCGGGCGAGGTGATCACGGAGGGGAGCTTCACCCAGAACGAGGCGGTGCTCGCCTATCCCGAGGGGAAGAGCGACAACCACGAAAACCTGGCGATGGTATGCAAGCTCGATCCGGCGCGGGTCCAGCCGCCGACGGACATGGCCGGCACCGCCCACGGCATCGTTGCGTACAGCGCGATCTGCACGCACCTGGGCTGCACGGTGCGGTTCTCCGAGGAGCCGATGGAGCAGGCCCCGTTCCCGCACATCCATTGCCCGTGTCACGGAGCGATGTTCGACCCGCAGCACGGGTCCACGGTCCTGGGCGGTCCCGCGCCGCGCCCGCTGCCGCAGCTTCCGATCAAGCTGAACGCCAAGGGCGAGGTGATCGTCGCCGGCCCGTTCAGCGCGCCGATCGGCGTCAAGGCGTAGGGGACGAAGCCGATGACCGTGCCACGCTGGCTCGACGAGCGGCTTGCGCTCGAGCGCTTCCGCGCCAAGTACCTTGGCAAGCCGTTCCCGGTCCACTCGACCTTCTTCCTGGGCGAGATCGCCCTCTTCTGCTTCGTGATCCTGGTGGCGACGGGGCTGTACCTGGCCCTGTTCTACGAGCCTTCGGCGCAACTCCTCCAGGGGCACGGCGCGGTGCCCGCGGCGTACGCGAGCACACTGCTCATTGACAGCCACCCGTTCGGGGCGTTGATGCGCCGGATCCACCACTGGACGGCGCACCTGATGATCGCGGCCGTCGTGCTGCACCTGCTGCGGATCTACTTCACGGCCTCGTACCGGAAGCCGCGCGAGGTGAACTGGCTGCTCGGCCTGGGGCTGCTCGGCGCCACGCTCGCCGCGTCGTTCGCCGGCTACCTGCTCCCCTTCGACCAGTTCTCCGTGACCGCGACCGCCATCGGCTACGGCATCGCGCGATCGGTGCCGTGGGTCGGATCCACGCTCGCGGATCTCGTGTTCGCCGGGCAGTTCCCGTCGAGCGCCACCGTGCCGCGGTTCTTCGCCTATCACGTCGTGTGGGCGCCGCTGGCGTTGGCCGGGTTGATCGCCGGGCACCTGGTGATCGTGCTCAAGCAGAAGCACACCGAGATGCGGCGTGCCGGGGCCCAGCCGGAAGCCGCTGAGGGTGCGTACATCCACGGCATTCCGCTCTGGCCGGAGCAGGTCGCGCTGATGGGCGTGCTGTTCCTGGTGATGCTGGGTGTGCTGGCGGCCCTCGCGGCGTTCCTCCCGGTGCACCCCTCCGCCTTCTACGGGCCGCCGCAGCCGGTGACGCCGGAGGTGAAGCCCGACTGGTACCTGCTGTGGGTATACGGCGCGCTGCGCCTCATTCCCGGGGGCCTCAGCTTCAAGCTGTTCGGCGCGACGATCGGCTCGGAGGTCTTCGGCGCGATGCTCGTGCCCGGGATTCTCTCCCTGGTGATCGTGCTGGTGCCGTGGCTCGATCGGGGGCCGTCGTCGCTCTTCTACACGGAGCCCCCGATGGCAAGCCCGCTGCGGCTCGCCCTCGGGCTCGCCACCATCACGCTCTTCCTCGCGCTATCGCTGGCGGGATTCGGCGCCGAGTTGGGGCTCTCGGTGCCGGTGCTCTGGGTCATCACGGTGGTCGCGCCTGTGGCCGTCGGGTGGGCCGCCCACGCGCTGGCGCGGGGGAGGTTAGGCCCGCTCGGCGGCGCGCCGGGCTAGATCCCGACGGTCCGCCGCGACGTGACGAAGGGGCCAGCCTCGATCGGCTGGCCCCTTCGCGTGGTGGCCGTGGCGTGGTCCTCGGCCGGTCAGTTCGACGGCACCCCTCGGGTGTGGCAGATCAGGCACATCGCCGGGTTCTTGCTCTGTACCCGCGGGTCGAAGTTGGCCCCGTGCGGGTTGATGTTCCAGCCGCTCGTCGCCGAGTGGCAGCGCAGGCAGAAATCCTGGGCGTGACAGCTGGCGCAGGTCTCGATGGAGCGCCGGGCCACGCCACCGTGCCCGAACAGCCAGCCGGGCTGCTTGTCGTGATAGCGGCCCCCGCCGATCGGCGCGGTGGTGTTGGCACGCCCCAGCATCTGGTGGCAGTCGCGGCAGAAGATCTGAGTCTGGTGGCAGGCGGCGCACTCCGCCTCAGCGGTGTAGGCCTGCTGCGCGTGCCGCTGCACGAAGTCCGCGCCGTGGAAGCCGGGCGCCTTGGCGGCGTCGTGGCAGCTCGCGCAGTACGAGGGCCGGTGGCAGGTGCCGCAGGTGGTGGTGCCGCCGGCAGCGAGCGTGCGGTGCCGCAGCTGCATGCCGGGCAGGTGGTCGGCCGGCCTCAAGCCCGCGAGGTCCACGCCGCGCGCGGCACCGGCGGTACGGCGCGGAAGCGTCGCGATCGTCGGCACACGCTCCTGGATGCGGTGGCATCCGAGGCACGACTCCTGGGCGTGACAGTTGGCGCACTCCGCGACGCCGGCCTTGGCGACCGCGCCGTGAGCGCGGTCCCAGTTTGCCGCCAGGTGGGACGCCGGGCGCGGGTAGGTCACCCGCTGTCCGCGCACCATCGCGGCCACGCGGTCGTCGGGCGGGAGGCTCTCAATGGCCTGCACCATTCGCGCGTTAACGTGGCACGAGGCGCAGAACTGCTGTGCATGGCACACCGCGCAGGTCGTGCCGGTGGCGGCGGTCTGGTGGTGCAGGACCCAAGCGGAGTCGTGCGATGGCGGCCTGGGGAAGGCGCGGATTCTCGCGGTATCGAGCGCCACGGCGTCGTGGAGCGTCGTGTGGCAAGGCTCGCAGCTGCTCTGCGTCAGGTGGCTCGTTGCGCCCTGGCCGTGGCAGCCGACGCACCGCGCGGGAGATGCGCGGCCGACGTCCATGAAGGGGAGGGAATCGGCCGGTGCATGGCAGCGCTGGCAGGTCGCGCCTCCGCTGTCCATCGCCTCGAACATCGCGATGTGTGGCACGTGGTCGAAGGTGAGGTTGGTGACTCGCGGCGGCCGCGGCGTCCAGTTCACCGGGCGCGCCAGGTCGCCGTTGTGGCAGCCGGCGCACAGCTCCGGCGGAGGCCAGAGGGTCGTGGTGTCGCCGGTCGTGACGCCTGCGTGACATGAAGTGCACGTCGTGAACAGCTTGGCGTGGCGCGCGTGCGGGAATGTGTCGGCCACAGCCCGGGTGGGAGCCGGGAGCGGGCGACGGCTCCCGGGTGCCCACGCTCCGGCCAGGGCCGCGGTGAGCGCGAGGAGAGCGGACAGGACGCGGGGGATCACCGGTAGCTCCCGATGTGGTCGGCGTCGGCGCCGATGGTCCAGTCGAACGTGACCGAAGCCCGCGTCTGGTTCCAGTCGATGCCGGTCGAGTCCGCGAGGCGGCGGTGGAAGTAGCGCGTCGCCTCGGCGCTCAAGCCGAGCCGCCGCCCGAGCGGGGTCCGGAAGTTCGCCCCCAGCCCGTACACGGTGCCGTCGGCGACGCGGAACATGTCGGTCTGCTGAAACGCCGTGCCCCGGATGCCGAGGCGCCACCCGTCCGTGGGCGCATAGGCGACGCCGATGTCGCCCCCGCTCTGGTCTCCACCGTAGCCGAGCTGCAAGTGGTACCCGGCGTCGAGCGTGTAGGCGCCGTGGCGCGCGTGCGCGCCGAGCGAGACTTCCTTCTGGATGTCCCCGACATCCACGAGGAACGGCGAGCCGGAGC
>PMIK01000030.1 GCA_003157095.1 Gemmatimonadota bacterium
AGACGCCCAGCATCGGCAACGGGGCCGGCACTCGCCTCGCGATGAGGGCGGGTGTGCGGAAAATCCCGCTCCCGATCGTCGAGCCTACCAGGACCGCGACGGCGCTCAGCAGCCCGAGCGTGCGAGGGAGGCGCTCGCCCCACTGGTCGGGAGCGGAAGACGGCTGGGGAGGGTTGGCCGGGGAGACCGGAGGCACGCGCGAAGATAACGCCCCGTTCACTCCCATAATAGGCGCCGCCTCCAACGCGCGGCCTTGTTCGCCGGGGAACAAGCCATGTGGAACTCGGCCTCCTGCCTTGGCTTCCGCCCCCAATGACAGGCGGTGCCAGCGCCATTAGCTTTCTTGGCTGCTTCGACCCGACAATCAATCTCAAACGATCTCACCTGCGGCCGTCCCCGGAGTACGGGGGGCCTGGTTCACGGCGGAGAAACCTGCGATGCACTGGTGGTTCCCGGGCAACGCATCCAGCGTCGGCGGCAAGGTTGATTCACTCTTCTACGTCATCCTGTACATCACCGGCGCGGTGTTCGTCCTGGTCGAGGCGACGCTGCTGGTCTTCCTGGTGCGGTACCGCAAGCGGGAAGGGCGGTCAGCGACGTACGTCGAGGGCAGCACCAAGGCGGAAATCATCTGGACGTCCATCCCCGCGGTCATCCTCGTCGCGCTCGCGATCATCAGCCAGCCGCTGTGGTCGAGGATCAAGGATTCCGACACCTACCCCAAGGACGCGATCCACATCGGGCTTGAGGCGAAGCAGTTCGAGTGGCACGTGACGTATCCCGGCCCGGACGGCAAGCTGGGGACCGACGACGACTTCATGAAGAAAGACTCGATCCACCTGGTGGTGGACCGGGACTACGTGCTCGAGATGACCGCTCGCGACGTGGTGCACAGCTTCTTCGTGCCCGCGTTCCGGCTCAAGCAGGACATCGTGCCCGGGATGAACATCAAGCTGTGGGTGCGGCCCACCCGGACCGGGACGTTCGAGCTGGCGTGCTCCGAGTTGTGCGGCCTCGGGCACTACCGGATGCGAGGCGTGGTGATCGTGCACACGCCGCAGGACTACGCCGCGTGGCTCGCAAGCCAGGGTGAGGCGGCCCCGGCCGCCTCGGACACCGCCTCGAACAGTGGAAAGGGCGCTTCATGACCGCAGCCGCGGGAGCGGCCCTGCTGGGGCACGCGCACGCCGACGACCGGTCGTTCGTCCGGAAGTACGTCTTCTCGACCGACCACAAGATCATCGGGATCCAGTTCCTGTTCCTGAGCCTGTTCTTCATGCTGGTGGGCGGGCTGCTGGCGATGGGGATCCGGTGGCAGCTCGGGTTCCCCGGGCAGCCGATGCCGCTGGGCGGCTGGCTGCCGCAGGGAGTGGCGCCGGGGGGCGTGATTGCGCCGAAGACGTACATCGGCCTGGTGACGATGCACGGCACGTTCATGATCTTCTTCGCCGTGATGCCGCTGCTGGTGGGCGTGTTCGCCAACTACCTGATCCCCCTGAAGATCGGCGCGCCGGACATGGCGTTCCCGCGCCTGAACATGTGGTCGTTCTGGCTGATGATCCCGTCGGGGCTGCTGATGACGGCCAGCCTGTTCGTGCTGGGCGGCTCCGCGATTGCCGGCTGGACGGTGTACGCGCCGCTCTCCAGCGTGCCCGACTACACCGGCGTGCACCTCGGGCAGCAGCTCTGGTGCGTGAGCATCGTGATCTTCGGCGCCTCGTCGCTGCTGGGATCGGTGAACTACATCACCACCGTCATCAACCTGCGCGCCCCGGGCATGACCTGGTTCCGCCTGCCGCTGTCGGTCTGGGCGCTGTTCATCACGGCGGTCCTGGCGATTCTGGCGGTGCCGGTGCTGGCGGGCGCGGTGATCATGCTGCTGTTCGACCAGACCATCGGCACCCACTTCTTCCTGCCGGCGGGCGGCGGCCAGCCGCTGATGTGGCAGCACCTGTTCTGGTTCTTCGGCCACCCGGAGGTGTACATCCTGATCCTGCCGGCGATGGGCATCGTCTCCGACGTCATCGCCAACGGCGCGCGCAAGCCGATCTTCGGCTACACCTCGATGGTGTGGGCGATGGTCGCGATCGCATTCCTCGGGTTCATCGTCTGGGGCCACCATATGTTCCAGAGCGGGATGAACCCCACGCTGGCGAGCGGCTTCATGGTCTCGACCATCGTGATCGCGGTGCCCTCGGCGATCAAGGTGTTCAACTGGCTGGGCACCCTCTGGCGCGGCAGCATCCACTTCACCACGCCGATGCTGAACGCCCTGGCCTTCGTCTCGATGTTCATCATCGGCGGGCTGTCGGGCATCTTCATGGCCTCGACGCCGGTGGACATGTACATCCACGGCACCTACTTCATCGTGGCCCACATCCACTACGTGCTGTTCGGCGGAAGCCTGTTCGCGATCTACGCCGGCATCTACTTCTGGTTCCCGAAGATGTTCGGCAAGCAGCTGGACGAACGGCTGGGCAAGATTCACTTCGCCCTGACCTTCCTCTTCTACAACCTCACGTTCTTCCCGATGCACATCCTCGGCATCGGCGGGGAAATGCGCCGGATCTACGACCCCACGGTGTACGACTACCTGCGGCCGCTGCAGCCCATCAACGTGTTCATCTCTTTGAGCGCCTTCCTGCTGTTCGCCTCGCAGCTGGTGATGGCGTGGAACATCGTCCGCACGCTGGCCCGGGGAACGAAGGCGGACATGAATCCGTGGCATGATTGCGGGCTCGAGTGGACGGTGGCGTCGCCGCCGCCGCACGGGAACTTCGAGACCACGCCCACGGTGTACCACGGNNGCGACGACGACGGGCGAGGCCGGGCCGCAGGGCGGCGTCGGCGTCCACACCCAGAAGCTGGGGATGTGGGTCTTCCTCGTTTCCGAGGTGATGTTCTTCACGGCGCTGATCGGCTCGTACATCATCCTGCGGTGGGGCACCACCGCCGAGTGGCCGGAGCCGCGCACCGTCCTGGCGATCCCGGTCACGGCGGTCAACACCTTCATCCTGATCTGCTCCAGCGTCTCGATGGTGAAGGCCTATGCCGCGGCCACCCGGGACGACCAGGCGGGGCTCAAGAAGTGGCTGCTGCTCACGGTGCTGGGCGGCGCGATGTTCGTGACCGTCCAGGCCTTCGAGTACCATCACCTGATCGAGAAGGGGTTCCTCCCCAGCTCCGGGCTGTTCGGCGCGGCCTTCTACACCATGACCGGGTTCCACGGCTTCCACGTCACCTGCGGCGTGCTGTGCATGATCTGGGTGACCATCCGGGCGTTCCGGGGGAAGTACGCCGGCGGCAAGTACCAGGGGATCGAGACGATCGGCCTCTACTGGCACTTCGTGGACCTGGTGTGGATCATCCTGTTCACGATCGTCTACCTCATCTAGTGCCGGTTGCGAGTTGCGAGAAGGCCGAGTTCGGGACGGTTGCCAGACGGCAAGTTGACAGTGGTTACCAGACGTGAGTCGCGAGAACTGAGAACAGGCACTGCACCAGGGGCGCGGCATGGAAGCGACTGAACACAAGGCAGTCAACTACATCGCCGTCTGGGCCGGGCTGTTCGTCCTGACGGTGGTCGAGGTCGGCGTGGTGTACCTCCGCCTGCCGCGCCAGTTGACGGTGATCACGCTGGTGTTCCTGGCGCTGTGGAAGGCGATGCTGGTCGCGCTGTATTTCATGCACCTCAAGTTCGAGCCCCGGCGCCTGCTGATCATCGTGCTGGCGCCGTTCCCGCTGGCGGTTATCCTTGTGGTGGCCGTCATGCACGGGTTCCGGGCACCGTGATCAATTTCCACAAGGTCCTGATCGTCACCGCGATCGCCTTCTGCGCCTTCTTCTCCGTCTGGGGATGGCGCGAGTACCAGCGGACCGGCACCACCTGGAGCCTGGCCTCGTCCATCGCCTTCGCCGGGTTCGCCGTCGGCTTCGCCGTGTACCTGCGGTTCCTGCGGAGATTCCTCAGCAAGTGAGCGCGCCGGCCGCCTACCGGCCCGCGCTGCACCGCTACGCCCTCGCAGTCGCGGTCGCCACGGCCGTGCTGCTGTTCGTCGGAGGGCTGGTGACCAGCACCGGCTCGGCCCTCTCCGTCCCGGACTGGCCGCTCTCCTTCGGGAAGATCTTCCCCCGAATGACCGGGGGCGTGCTGTTCGAG
>PMIK01000118.1 GCA_003157095.1 Gemmatimonadota bacterium
ATCCAATCATCCAATCATCCAATCCCTAGCCCCTAGCCCCTAGCCCCTCGTCTCTAGCCCCTGAAGTACAAGTACGCCGCGATAATCAGCACCAGCACCAGTCCCGACGCGAAGACGTCCCGCCAGTCCCAGCTCGCGCGCAGCTCCGCCCGGTCCTGGTCCGAGACCGTGGCGAAGGTGAGCCCGCCGAGCGTCTCCACGGCCGGCGCGGCCGTCGCGTAGCTCACGCCGAGCATCACCACCACCGAGACGACGAACACGAGCAGGCTGTAGTACTGGAAATAGATGTTGTTCACGATCCAGAGGAACGAGCCCTGCGCGTAGCCGTCCGCGTAGCCCGCCATGTGGAGCGCCACCGGCGTGTCCACCAGCAGCCGGAAGGTGCCAAGCAGGAAGCCCACCACCAGCGCCCAGACGCAGCCCTTCGCGTTGAGCCGCTTCGAGAAGATGCCGAAGACGAACACCGTGAAGATGGGCGGCGCGAGGTACCCCTGCACGCTCTGGAGGTACTCGTAGAGCCCGCGCGCCCCCTCGATCACCGGGATCCACAGCAGCGCCACAAACACCATCACGGCCGTGGCGACCCGTCCCATCCATACCAGCTCGTGCTGCGAGGAGTTGGGCCGCAGCTTCTGGTAGAGGTCCATCGTGAACAGGGTGCTCGACGCGTTGAACGCGCCGGCCATCGAGCTCATCAGGGCGGCGATCAGCCCTGCCACGACGATCCCGCGGACGCCGATGGGGAGCACCGACAACACCATCGTGGGGTACACGGACTGGGCGATCATCGGGATCACCTTCCCGTCGGGTCCCAACATCGTCTCGAGCGCCGGGACCTTGGCCGTCCTGGCGAGCGCGAGGCCGATCATCCCCGGGATGATGAAGATGAAGACGGGCAGCAGCTTGATATAGCTGGCGAAGATCGAGCCGCGGCGGGCGGTTTGGGCGTCGGGGGCGCCGAGGGCGCGCTGCACGATGTACTGGTCGGTGCACCAGTACCACAGGCCGATGATCGGGGCGCAGAACAGCATCCCCAGCCAGGGGTAGTTGGTGTTGAAGTACCAGGCCTGCCGGCCCACCTCCTTGACCGGAGCCCAGGTGCCCTGCACGCCGTGCGGAATGAGCGGCTTCCAGAGGTTGAACATGTCGGAGGGAAGCGCGTCGCGGAACGCGTGCCAGCCGCCGATCTTGATCAGGCCGAAGATCAACAGCATCGCGGAGCCGAAAACCAGCACGAAGGTCTGCAGCGCCTCGGTGTACGCCACCGCGCGCATCCCGCCCAGGACCGTGTAGACGCCGGTCAGGAGCACGATCGAGACGGAGCCGACCCAGAAGGCGTTCCAGTCGGTCCCGAGGAATTGGACGTGCACCTCGGGCAGCAGCGCGCGGAACACCACCCCGCCGGCGAAGATGCTGACCGCGAACTTGGTCAGGACGTGCGTCAGGAGCGACGTGATGGAGAGGATGACGCGTGCCGAGGGGGAGAAGCGGCGCTCCAGGAACTCCGGCATCGTGTACACTTTGGAGCGCATGTAGAAGGGCACGAACACCCAGCCCAGCACCAGGATCGCCCACGCGTGCAGCTCGTAGTGCGCCATCGCCACGCCGCTCGTCGCGCCCGAGCCCGCGAGGCCGACCAGGTGCTCGGAGCCGATGTTCGACGCGAAGATCGAGGCGCCGACGACGAACCAGCCGAGGCTGCGGTTGGCCAGGAAGTAATCGTCGGCCGTGTCCTTCCCGCGGCGGAACACCCACCACGCCAGGCTCAGCAGGCCGATGAAGTACACGAGGACGACCAGCCAGTCCAGCGTCGCCATGCGCCGACCTTTCCGTGCGGAGATGGAACTCGAATGACACTACACGCGAGCCGCCGCGCGTCAATGCGGCGCGGCTTGCGGTGGGAGCGCGCGAGGCCGCAAGTTCACCCACCCGCAGAACCAGGAGCGACCACCATGCCGCGTTTCACTCCGGAGCAGATCAGGCTCGCGCTCTCCACCCGCACCCCGATGGGCCGTCCGGAGGCGCTGCAGTTCCTCAACGCCCTGGACGTCAAAATGAGCGTGGGCCACTGGTCGGCCGGCGACTTCTGCGACCGGTTCGCGCCGCCCGGCTACCACTCCGACGACCCGGCCTTCCGCACCGACTTCGAGGGCCAGTGCCGGCGCACCAAGGCCGCCGGGATTGACGCCATCGAGATCCACCAGCACCTCTTCGAGAAGTCGCTCAACGGCGGCCTCGACCTGCCGGCGATCGAGCGGGCCAAGAGCGGCTTCCTCGCCGAGCTGGGCATGACGGTGACGGCGTGCAACATCAACACATGGACCAATCCCAAGTTCCAGCTCGGCGGGCCCTGCAACCCGAAGCCGGAACTGCGCCGCGCCGCGCTGGAGGAGATCCTCAAGGCGGTGGAGATCTGCCGGGCGCTCAAGATCCCGGTGCTGAGCGTGTGGCCCGGCTCCGACGGGGCCGACTACCACTTCCAGATTGACTACCAGCAGTCGCTGGAGTGGTTCACCGAGGCCCTGGTGGCCGCGAACAAGGAGTGCGTGAAGGCGGGGGTCAAGCTGGCCATCGAGCCCAAGCCATACGAGCCGCGCGAGCTGTTCATGATCGTCCCCACCGCCGCGTCCGCGATCCTGGTCGCGGAGCGGGTGAACGACACCTGCGGCGGCTCCAATTGCGGCCTCACGGTGGACTACGGCCACCAGAAGATGGAGGGCACCACGGCCTCGACGGCGTGCGACCTGGCGGCCTATGCCGGCGTCCCCATCCACAAGTTCGACGTCAACGATGCGCGGCAGGGCCGCAACGACCAGGACCTGATGTTCGGCACGGTCTCGGTGCCCGAGGCGGTGGAGTACCTCTTCACCACGTTCGTGCGCGACTACCGCGGCTACTACAGCCAGGACCAGTTCACTTACCGCGACGACCCGACCCGGGCGATGGAGCGGAGCATGGTGAACTTCGCCAACCTGGCGCTCAAGGCGGTGCGCGTGTACGCGAAGCAGGACGAGCTCGCCAAGGCGCGGGCGGCCGGCACCGGGCCCGATGTGCTCGACGTGGTGAGCCCGATCCTGCTGGGCTAGTGGTGCCGCCGGCCTTCACGATCGGCGTGGACTTCGGCACCAACTCGGTCCGCGCCGTCGTGGTTGACTGCGCCGACGGGCGGGCCGCCGGCGTGTCGGTGGCCGACTATCGCTCCGGTGACCGGGGCGTGCTGCTCGATGCGCGGGAGCCGCATCTCGCGCGCCAGAATCCGGCCGACTACCTGGATGGGCTTCGCGTCTCGGTGCGGGGCGCCCTCGCCGAGGCCGAAGCCCATCGTGGCTTCTCGCGCGATCGCGTCATCGCCGTCGGCACCGACACCACCGGCTCCACGCCGCTCCCGGTGGACGCGGCGAACCAGCCGCTCGCGCTCGACCCCAGGTGGCGCGATCACCTCGCCGCCCATGCCTGGCTCTGGAAGGACCACACCNNCTACTCCTCCGAGTGGTTCTGGTCGAAGATCTGGCATTGCCTGAAGGTCGCGCCCGATGTGTTCGGCGCCGCGGCCAGCTGGGTGGAGCTGGCGGACTTCGTGCCCGCGGCGCTGGCGGGCGTCACGAGCCCTGCCGCCATCCGGCGTTGTGTCTGCGCGGCGGGACACAAGGCGATGTACTCCGATGCCTGGGGAGGACTGCCCTCCGCCGGCTTCCTGGCGAAGCTCGACCCGCGCCTGGCCGAACTGCGGGGCAGGCTCTACGAGAAGGCGTACCCGCCCGATCGTGCGGCGGGTCACCTGTCCCCCGTGTGGGCCGAGGCGCTGGGGCTGAGGGCGGGCATCCCCGTGGCGATGGGCGGCTTCGACGCCCACTACGGCGCGGTGGGCGCGGGCATCACGGCCGGGACCCTGGTCAAGATCATCGGCACTTCGACCTGCGACATCGCCATCGCTTCCGCGCGCGAGCGTCTGCCGGACATTCCCGGCATCTGCGGGATCGTCGAGGGATCGGTGATGCCGGGCTACTACGGCATCGAGGCCGGCCAGTCGGCCGTGGGCGATCTGCTGGGCTGGTGGGTGGAGCGCGTGGGTGCGGCGGGGGGCGAAGGAAGCGAGGCCGATCACGCGGCGCTGTCGGCCGAAGCGGCGCGCCGGCGGCCCGGCGAGTCGGGGCTGCTGGCGCTGGACTGGAACAACGGCAATCGTACCATCCTGGTGGACCAGCGGCTGACCGGGCTGCTGGTGGGCCAGACCCTGGCCACGACGCGCGCCGAGGTCTATCGTGCGCTCGTCGAAGCCACCGCCTTCGGGGCGCGCGCGATCGTGGACCGGCTGACGGAGTACCGGGTGCCCATCGAGCGGGTGGTGTGCTGCGGGGGCATCGCGGAGAAGAACGACCTGTTCATGCAGATCTACGCCGACGTGCTCGGCCACCCGATGCTGATCGCCGGCTCGCCGCAGACGCCGGCCCTGGGCGCCGCCATCTCCGCGGCGGTCGCGGCCGGAGCGGCGGCGGGCGGCTACGACGCGTTCGAGACGGCGCAGCAGCGGATGACGTCGCTCAAGGAGAAACGGTTCATGCCCAATGCCGAGGCGCACCGCGTGTACGACGAGCTATACGCACTCTACCGGCAGCTGCACGACGCGTTCGGCGGCGTGAGCGGAGCCGCCGCGGACTTCGGGCCCCTGATGAAGCGGTTGCTGGCGATTCGCGAGCGGCAGGCGGCGCGCGCCGCGCCGGGGAGCGTAGCGTGAGCACGATCCCGGCGAAACTGCGCGAAGCCGTGTGCCGTGCCAACCGCGAGCTGATCGAGAGCGGCCTGGCGATTGGAACGTTCGGGAACGTCTCCGGCGTGGACCGCGAAGCGGGCATCATGGTGGTCAAGCCGAGCGGCGTGCCGTACGCCGAACTCACTCCCGAGACTATGGTCCCGGTCTCGCTCGAGACGGGCGAGGTCATCGAGGGCAACCTGCGCCCGTCGTCCGACACCCCCACGCATCTCGAGCTGTACCGGGCTTTCAATTGCGGCGGCGTCGCGCACGCCCACTCCGAGCTGGCCACGGCGCTCGCGCAGGCGCGGCTGCCGCTTCGCTGCCTCGGCACCACGCACGCCGACTACTTCAGGGGCGACGTCCCGGTCACCCGCGACTTGACCCGCGCCGAGGTGGAACAGGACTACGAGAAGAACACCGGGCTCGTGATCGTCGAGACCTTCCGCGAGAGAGGGCTTTCGCCCGACGAGATCCCGGCGGTGCTGGTCGCCAGCCACGGCCCCTTCACCTGGGGCGCCGATCCCAGGGCCGCGGTCGAGCACGCCCGCGTGCTCGAGTTCCTGGGGCGTATCGAGCGCACGGTGCTCCTCTTCACCGGTGACGCCGCGCCCCCTCAGGGGCCGTCGCAGTACCTCGTGGACAAGCACTTCCTCCGCAAGCACGGCAAGGACGCCTACTACGGACAGAAGTAGCGCGCCGCCGCCGCGTGCCGTCCTGTGGGACATGGACGGGACGCTCGTGGACTCCCGGGCGTATCACTGGCGCTCCTGGCAGGAGGCGCTGGGGGCCGAAGGCGTGGCGGTCACGGAAGGGCAGTTCCTCGCGACGTTCGGCCGGCGCAACGACGCGATCCTGAGGCAGTGGCTCGAGCCGGAGGCGACGCCGGAGCGGATCCGGCGCGTCGGCGACGAGAAGGAGGCGGCCTACCG
>PMIK01000305.1 GCA_003157095.1 Gemmatimonadota bacterium
GCGTGCCGAGGAGGAACAGCAGCGCCATCAGGACGCAGCTCACCACCAGGAGCGTGAACGCCAGCCGTTCGCGCTCCGGCCGGCGCCACACCAGCCACGCAGCCCAGAGGATGATGAGGAAGTTCAGGAATTCCATGGCCTGTGCAATTGACCGCGCCGGGGACCGCTCTCGCAAGAGGGCTGGCGTGGGCGCGCCCTTGCCCGCACGGCGCAGCACGCTAAGATAGGGTGCTCCCCTTTCATCTATAGAGCGTCTCAGCAGGTGTGGAACGTCCCAGCAGGGCCGTGACCGCCGGGAGGTGACTGTGCACGACGAGACGTTCAACCCGGGGCTGGGCACGCTCGCCACCATTGACGGGGACATCCGTCTCGAATGACTGACGCCCTCGGCCGGCTGTCGGCGGCCCTGGCCGACCGCTACGTCATCGAGCGCGAGATCGGCGCCGGCGGCATGGCCACGGTGTACCTCGCGCGCGACCTCAAGCACGACCGCCAGGTCGCGCTCAAGGTGCTGCGGCCCGAGCTGGCGGCCACGCTGGGCCCCGACCGCTTCCCGCGCGAGATCCGGATCGTCGCCAAGCTGCAGCACCCGCACGTGCTCCCGCTCCACGATTCGGGCGAGTCCGCCGGGTTCCTGTACTACGTGATGCCGTTCGTGGAGGGCGAGTCGCTGCGCCAGAAGCTCGACCGCGACGGCCAGCTATCGGTGCACGAAGCCGTGCGCATCCTGCGCGAGGTGGTGGACGCGCTGGCNNGCGCTGGTGACGGACTTCGGCGTGGCCAAGGCGGTGAGCGCCGCCGGCGGCGAGAAGCTCACCACCGTGGGTGTCGCGGTGGGCACGCCCACCTACATGTCGCCCGAGCAGGCCACCGGCGAGGCTCACCTCGACCATCGCTCGGACATCTACGCGGTCGGGATCTTGGGCTACGAGCTGCTCACGGGCAGCCCGCCGTTCGTCGCCCCCACGGCCCAGGCCGTGCTGTCGGCGCAGGTGCTCGAGCGCCCGGTGCCCGTGGTCGAGCGGCGCCCGGCCGTGCCCCCGGCGCTGTCGGACCTGTTGCTCCGCTGCCTGGAGAAGAACCCCTCCGACCGCTGGCAGTCGGCCGAGGAGATCCTACACGCGCTCGAGGCGATGGCCACGCCGAGCGGCGGCATCACGCCGACCAACACGCGGCCCGTCAAGGCCACCGACGCCCGGCGGCCGACGGCCAGGCGCCGCTGGGTGATGGGCGCCGTGGCGGGCGGCGTCGTGCTAGCCGCGGCCGCGGGGGTCGCCCTGGTGGCGCGCGGCGACGGCGCGATCGGGCCGAGCCACATCGCGGTGCTCCCCATCCAGGACATATCCGGTTCGGACGCGCAGTTCGTGGACGCGATGCACGACCAGCTCATCATCTCGCTCGGCCAGGCCGGCGGTCTGACCGTGGCCCCGCGCTCGGCGATGCTGATCTACAAGACGCAGCCCCAGCCGATGAGCGTGGTGGCGCGCGACCTCAAGGTCGGTGCCATTCTCGAGGGCACCGTGTTCCGCACNNGCCGTTACCACGCCCGCCTCTCCCACGCCGTCGCACTGAGGACCATCGCATGATCCGGAAGTCGCTCCTGTGCCTGTGTGTGCTCGCGGTCGCCGCCTGCTCCCGCGCGGCCAAGGGGCCCGACGTGGACTACAAGGTGGCGGCGATGGGCGATACGCCGCTGCTCGGCAAGGATGTCGAGGTGTCGCCCGACGGCACCCACCTGGCGTACTCGATGCAGGTCGAGGGGCTGTCTGCCATCTACGTGTCCAACGCGGACGGAACGCACCCGGTGCGGCTGACGCACGGCATCTGGGATGCGACGCCGTTGTGGTCGCCCGACGGACGCTGGATCGCGTACTACTCCGACCACAACGCGGACGTGTGGGCGGTGCCCAGCGCGGGCGGCGAGAGCCGGCAGCTCACCTCGGGACCGGCGAGGGACATTCCCCTCGGATGGCTCCGTGACGGCAGCGGCGTCATCCTGCAGCGGCAGGGCGCGGGCGACGACCAGATACTTGTGGCGCCGCTCGACAGCGGCCCCGTGCGGCCCCTGTTCGCGGCGCCGGCCGGTAACGTGTACGGCTACCCCTCGCCCGACGGCTCCAAAGTGGCCTTCATCCTGAGCCGCGGCGGCCGCAGCACGCTATGGGTGCAGAACATGGCCGGCGGCCCAGCGCGGCAGCTCACGACGGAGGGGTTCGAGGGTGTGCGCCCGGTCCGGATGTGGTCGCCGGACGGGAAATCACTGCTCTACACCTCCGGCCGCACCGGGACCAGCGACCTCTGGATCGCGAACGTCGAGACCGGCCAGCTGCGCCAGATCACGGACGACATCCACAACGACTGGGGCGGGACCTGGTCGCCGGACGGACGCTGGGTGCTGTTCACATCCGACCGCGGCGGCCAGCAGGACCTCTGGGTGGTGGCGGCGGAGGGCGGGGCCGCGCGCCGCGTCACGGCCGACCTTCGTTATGAAAACAATGCCATCTGGTCGCGCGATGGGCGGACGATCACCTACGCGTCGCAGAACGTTGCCGTGTCGCTTGACGCGATGCCGGCGGAGGGGGGCACGGCGCGCGCGCTCGTGGCGCTCGACGGCTACGGCGTCGGTGACGTCGCCCTCTCGCCCGACGGCCGGACGGCGTTGTTCACTTCGAACCGCGGCGGCAACCAGGACATCTGGTCGGTGCCCGTCGCCGGCGGCGCGATGACGGTGTTCACCGCCAGTCCCACGTACGACGGCGATCCCCAGTGGTCGCCCGATGGGAAGCAGGTCTCATTCACGTCGAACCGTCGCGGCGGAACGAACGACATCTGGGTGATGCCGGCCGGCGGCGGCGAGGCGCGGCAGCTGACCGACTGGCCATCCAACGAGTGGGGGGCGCGCTGGTCGCCCGATGGCTCGACCATCGCCTTCATGTCGGATCGGGACGCGACGCAGGCGGAGGTATGGACCATCCCGGCCGCTGGCGGCGAGGCCAAGCGCATCACGCATAACAATGCCGCTGCCGACGAAGTCCGCTGGGCGCCGGACGGCCGCACGCTGTTCTACACCGGAGCGACGGCCGACGGCTCGCGGCAGCTGTTCCGGGTGCCCGCGACGGGCGGCGCGCCGCGCGCGATGACTCACGCCGAGGGTGGCGCGCGTATCGGGAACATCGCGGTGTCGCCCGACGGCGCGCAGGTGGCGTATTCGTACTTTGTGTCCGGGCTGGCGTTCCTCGAGGTCGTGCCCGCGGTGGGCGGAGCGTCCCGCCGCTTCGCCAGCGACAGCACGCGCAGCTACCGGATCCAGGCTGAGTGGTCGCCCGACGGCTCCCGGATCGTCGCATCGGAAGAGAACTACGAAACCAACTTCTTCAACCTGATGGCAGTGTCGTTTCCGCAAGGCACCGCCCGCCGCCTGACGACGACGACGGACGCGTTCGAGGGCTATCCTCGCTGGACGCCGGACGGCCGGACGCTGGTGTTCACCAGCGGCCGGGGCATGACCCGAATCGTCACGGCGGACCTGAGCCGGCTGCTGGCAAAGCGGCCATAGGGTGCAGCCGCCTTCGCGATGAGCGAGGCCGGGGCACGGCTCACCGGCGCCTGCCCGCTGAGTCGCGCCCTCGCGGGCCGGTGGCGCTCGCTGGCATACCGTTGTATAGTTGTTGATACCATGTGATAGCGAGTCGCCAATGTCCACCGTCCAGATCAGCGCCCGCATCGACCGGCGTCTCAAGAAGGCCCTCGATGAGGTGTGCCGCTCGCGCGGCATCGTGATGAACCACTTCATCCAGGAGGCCGTGCTCGATCGTCTCGAGGAGTTCGAGGACGTCGAGGATCTCAAGGCCATCCGGCACGAGCCGACTCGGCCGCTGGCCGACGTGCTCGCCGAGCTCAAGCTCGATGGCTCGGCATAGCCTCGAGATCAGTCGCACCGCCGAGAAGCAGCTCCGGAAGCTGCCGGCGGAGGACCGGCGCCGGGTTGCACGGGCGATGCTCGCGTTGGGCGAGGAGCCGCATCCCCCGGGGTCGCGCAAGCTCACGGGCTATGACGACGTATTCCGCGTCCGGGCCGGGGTGTACCGGATCATCTACAGCGTCTCCGGCCGGCGGCTCGTGATCATCATGCTCAAGATCGGACACCGGAAGGACATCTATCGATGAAGCCGGGCATCCGGTGACGGAGACCGCCGAGCGGCTGCGTCTCGCCCTCGCCGACCGCTACGTGATCGAGCGGGAGGTGGGCCAGGGCGGGATGGCGACGGTCTACGTCGCCCACGACGTCCGGCACGACCGGCGCGTCGCCCTCAAGGTGCTGCGCGCCGAGCTGGCCGCGGTGATCGGCGCCGAGCGGTTCCTGGCCGAGATCAAGACCACCGCCAACCTCCAGCATCCGCACATCCTCCCGCTGTTCGATTCGGGCACGGCCGACGGGTTCCTGTACTACGTGATGCCGTACGTCGAGGGCGAGAGCCTGCGCGACCGGCTGAGCCGAGAGAAGCAGCTGCCGGTGGACGAGGCGGTGCGGGTCGCGAGCGAGGTGGCGGGCGCGCTGGACTACGCGCACCGGCACGGCGTCGTGCACCGGGACATCAAGCCGGAGAACATCCTGCTCCACGAGGGGCAGGCGCTTGTGGCGGATTTCGGCATCGCGCTGGCGGTGAGCCGCAGCGAGGGCGCCACCCGGATGACCGAGACCGGGATGAGCCTCGGCACGCCGCATTACATGAGTCCCGAACAGGCGATGGGGGAACGGGAGATCACGCCGAAGGCGGACGTGTACGCCTTGGGGTGCGTGCTGTACGAGATGCTGCTGGGGGAGCCGCCGTTCACGGGGCCGACGGCGCAGGCGATCGTGGCGAAGGTGATGACGGAGAAGCCGGGGCCGATCGTGGCGCGACGGGACCGGGTGCCGGCGCACGTGGAAGACGCGGTCTTCACGGCGCTGGAGAAGCTGCCGGCGGACCGCTTCGCCTCGGCGGCCGAGTTCGCAGCGGAGCTGACCGGCTCGCGTGGCGCGGCCGTGCCACGCGCCGCAGCTGTTCGGAGATCGTGGCTCGTGCCCGTCGCCACGGTTGGCGCGGTGGCTCTGGCTGCCGGCTTCCTCCTGGGTCACGGTGTCGGTTCGCCAGCCGCGCTGCCGACGGAGTGGCGCGGCGAACTGCTCGGAGGGCCGCAGGTCGCGATGGCGCCCACGGTTTCCCGAGACGGGCAGCTGGTAGCCTTCGAGGCCATGGTGGACGGACAGACGCAGCTCGGCGTGTTGAAGCCGCAATCCGGGGACTGGAAGGTGCTGACCTCCGATCGGTCGCGCGGGCTCGTCAGCACCTACAGCTGGTCGCGCGATGACAGCAAGATCTACTTCGACCGCGTCCTCGACCGGCCGAACGGCGTGTACAGCATTTCGCCGTTGGGCTCGGAGGAGCGACCGGTCCTGGCCGACGCCATGTTCCCCGACGTCCTTCCAGACGGCTCCCTGCTGGTGGCGCGCCTCAACGCGGACCGCAACGTACAGCTGTATCGCTTCTGGCCCGAGAGCGGCCGCCTCGACACTCTCGATGCCATCGGTGTCTACAATCCCAGTTACGGGTTCTTCCGGTCGTTCCCCGACGGGAAGGAGGCTGCCTTCTACGGACGGCCCGCGAGCCAGAAGGATTCCGCCGACAACCTGTACGCCATCAACCTGGCCAGCAACCGCGTCCGGCGGCTCGCACCGCGCCTGACTGCCGTCATTCCCGCACTCGCCATGACGCCCGATGGCCGTTGGGGCGTCGTCGCGTCCAGCACCGGTGCCCTGCAGGAGATCATCGCCGTAGCTCGAGACGGATCGAACCGGACGCAGGTCCTGGCTTCGCTCACCAGTCCGAGCTACGGGCTCGACGTAGGGACCGATCGCAGCCTTTACTTCGACCAGTACGCTCGTCCGAGCCAGCTGATGCGGTTCGCTCCATCCGGCGGACACATGGACTCCCGGCCGCTCCCGGCTCTGGAACGCGACAACGCTACCACGGTGCTGCCGCTGCCCGACGGTCGCACCCTGGTCGCGGTCCTTGCCGGCGGCGGCTCGCGCGTCATGACCGTCGCGCCGGGGAAGGAGCCTTCGCCGTTCCTGGGGACCGCCGAGGAGACCGACGGACCATTGGCGCTGGTCGGCGGGGACCGGGTCGCCTTGATGCTCGGAACCGGCGCGGATCGCGCCATAGCCATCGCGTCGATCGCCACGGGGCAACTGCTCCACAGGCTCCCGGGCCTTCATCCCAAGAGCCTGGCCGGGTCGCCAGATGGGACGACCATCTACTACGTGGCATCCAATGCCGTGTGGGCCGTACCCGCCGGTGGCGGCCGGGCGCGCAGGATCCACGCCGGCGACGCCGTGGCCGCGGATCCGGGTGGGCGCTATCTCATCGTCGAGGTCGATGACACGAGCCGAGCACACCTCATCCGCGTCCCGCTCGACGGAGGCGCGGAAAGCGAGATCGCGGTGACCAGCGCCCTGCGTGTCGCAGCCGGCTCGAGCCTATCGTCGAACGCGGTGGGCGTCGACGGGCGCATCGTGGTGCAGGTGGCGCCACCGTCGTCGTGGTTCTGGCCCGCCGCGATACTCGATCCGAAGACCGGGAAGCTCGACGTCCTCCCGCCGGGAGTCAGCTACGACATGAGAGGCGGGTGGAGCAGCGACGGCCACGTCGTCTACTACTCGCTGGGATTGGAATCCACCTTGTGGCGCTTCCGGCCGGTAACCGCGAAGGGCGGCCAGTAGGCTCGTGCCCCGCAGACCCTAGCCCCTCGCCCCTAATCCCTATCTCGTCCCGGCGTTATCTTGCCGGGGCGCAACCCATGTCCGACCTCGAACGCCTGACCACGGCCCTCGCGGAGCACTACCGCATCGAGCGCAAGCTCGGCGCGGGCGGGATGGCCACGGTCTATCTCGGCGAGGACCTGCGGCACCAGCGCCGCGTCGCGGTCAAGGTGCTGCGTCCCGACCTCTCGGCCATCGTGGGTGCCGAGCGGTTCCTCAACGAGATCCGCGTCACCGCCAACCTCCAGCACCCGCACATCCTGCCGCTCTACGACTCGGGCGAAGCCGACCACTTGCTGTACTACGTGATGCCCTATGTCGAGGGCGACACGCTGCGCGACCGGCTGGACCGCGAGAAACAGCTGCCGATCGACGACGCGGTGCGGCTGGCGAGGGAAGTGGCGAGCGCGCTCGACTACGCGCACCGCCAGGGCGTAATCCACCGCGACATCAAGCCGNNCAAGCCGGAGAACATCCTGCTCCAGGACGGCACCGCGCTGGTGTCCGACTTCGGCATCGCGCTCGCGGTGAGCCAGGCCGGCGGCTCGCGCCTCACCGAGACGGGCCTTTCTCTCGGGACGCCTTTCTATATGAGTCCCGAACAGGCGACGGGCGACCGCCAGCTCGACGCCCGGAGCGACGTCTACGCGCTGGGCGCCGTGCTGTACGAGATGCTGAGCGGCGATCCGCCGCACACCGGTTCGAGCGCGCAGGCGGTGATCGCCGCGGTGGTGACGGAGACACCGCGCGACATCGCGACCCGGCGGCCGCGCCTGGCGCCGCACATCGCTGAGGCGGTGCATCGGGCGCTCGAGAAACTTCCCGCCGACCGGTTCGACAGTGCGGCCGACTTCGCCAAGGCGCTGGAGGGGCCGACGGCGACGGGGCGATTCGCGTCGGCGCCATCCGCGCGGCGCGGGCGGTGGCGCTGGGCGCCGGGGCCGCTGCTCGCCGCGGGTCTCGTCGTCGGGCTGGTCGCCGGCCGCCTCCTGTTTCATGCCGCAGCTCCGCGCGAGACGCGCACGCGGCTGACGTTCACCGGTGATGCGAGTGCTCCGTCCGTCACGCGCGACGGCCGCTGGCTCGCCTACATCCGCGGCCGATGCCGGTCCGTGGGCTCAAACTGCGACGGCGACCTCGTCGTGCAGGAGTTGCCGCGGGGTACGCCGAGCGTGCTGGTGGCCGGTGGCAAGAACATGGGCCAGGGCACGTGGAGCCCGGACGGCACCAACCTGCTCCTGACGATGCTGCCCGCGTCCGGCGAGCCGGGGCTCTACGTCGTTCCACGAGCGGGCGGCCTCGCGCGCAAGGTCGCGGACGATGCCGATCTCTTTGCCTTTGCGGACAACCGCACGGTCGCCTTCACCAGCCGCGGCAGGCGCTCGGTGCTCCTGGCCGACATTGCCACGGGCGAGGTGCGGGACAGCGTCGTGATCGGCGATGGCCGCTGGGTCCTGAGCGCGCTGGACTGGAACCCCGACAATGACCTCATCGCCTTTGGCGGGATCCACGGGAGCAACTTCTATCAGGGCATAGCGAACCGCCGCGGCACCGTCCTCGACTCGCTCAGCACGTTGGGCGGGGGTGGATGGGACATTGACGGCCGGCACGTGATGGTATTCGAGCTTGGCGCGCAGTCCGTCGGGCGCCTGGTGCTGATCGGTGTCAGCCGCTCCGGCCACTTCACGGGCCGCCCCGTCGAGTACCTGGGCGGGATCCGGCAGGACGAGTGGACCGGTTTCTCCCGGACGCCCACCGGCCACGTGATCGGTGACGCGGGTCGCACCTCCGACGTGTGGTCGTTCGCGGTGTCCGGCGCCGCGCGCCGCCTGACGCACAGCTCCACCTGGTACATCGGTCCGTCCATCGCGCCCGACGGCAGGGCCGTCGCCTACGTCAAGCAGGATGCATGGGGAGGCAACGTCTACGCGGTCGCGTTCGCGGGCGGCCCCGAGCGTCCGGTCACGGCCGACTCGGGGACCCGGCAGCTGCTGCGCTGGCTGCCCGATCAGCAGCGGATCTCCGCGCTCGTTCTGGCGAGCGCCGGCACCGGGCACATCGCCCAGCAGGTCGCGGAGCTGGCGACGGGTCGGGTGCGCTCGCTCTCCCTGGATCCGGGCCTGATCATTGTCGCGTGGCGGCCCGACGGCACGGCGCTGGCCGAGCAGATTGACTTCCGTGGCTTCGCGGTGGTGGACTCGACCGGGCGGACGCTGCGCCGTTTTCCCCTCGCCGACACCCTGGGCGCACTCGCCGGCGCCACGCTCTCGCCGGACGGCAACGCCGAGATGGTGACGACCACCCGCGCATCGGAAACCCGGGCCTACGCCCTCCAGCTCACGGACGGCGCCCTCCGGTTCGTCGGCGTCGTCAACGCGGCGGACTCGGTACGCATCACCCTCGAGCGCTGGGCGCCCGACGGCTACGTCTACCTTGGCCGGGCGGTGGGCGTCTCGCAGCCGGAGTTGTGGCGCCTCCCCGAGAAGGGCGGCACGCCGCAGCGTTTCGCCGCGCTGCCGCTCGCCTGCGATCAGAACTCGATCACGCTCTCGCGCGACGCCCGGTCGGGCGCGTGCATCGTGTACGACGATCGGCCGGATTTGTGGCTCGTCGAGAGGCGATGAGACGGGGCTTGGAGCTTGGAGTTTTGGGGTGTGGGGGCTTCGAGTTGACCCAAACCCCAACCCAGACACACCAATCCCCTAACCCCTAACCCCTAACCCCTAACCACTAACCCCTAACCCCCACTCTCTCACCCCTGCTGTACAAGCACTTGCTCGTAGTACCGCACATACTGCGGCACCACCAGTGACGCGCAAAACCGCTTCTGCGCCGTGCGCCGTCCCGCCTCCCGCATCGCCTTCAGCCGCTCCCGGTCTCGCAGCAAACTCAAGGCTCCCTCGGCCATGCCGTCCACATCGCCCACCTCGTAGAGCAGCCCTGTCTCCCCGTTGTCGATCAATTCCGGAATCCCGCCCACCCGCGTCGCGATCGACGGCACCTTGCACGCCATAGCCTCCAGCGCCACCAGGCCGAACGACTCCAACTCGCTTGGCATCAACAGGATATCCGCCAACGGCAACAGCTCGTTCACCCGCTCCTGCTT
>PMIK01000017.1 GCA_003157095.1 Gemmatimonadota bacterium
GGCAACGGTAAGCTGGTCCAGATCGCGCGAGTCATCGTTGTCTATCGAGCACCAGAGCAGGTTCCTGAGATCGCGCGTCGGTTCCTCGGTGGACGTCGCCGGCCCATGGATTCCGTCCAGCTCGGCGAGCGCCTGGCGCGAGAAATCCGGAACGAGTCCTCGTTCCAGCATCACCCGATGGGCAATTCTCTGCAGGATCGCGCGGTGGTGGCTGTCGTTGGTGTCCGTCATGCATGTCACCCCTTCCGGAATGCCCCGTTCTGGCGTGTGCTCCGATGAAGGCGTTCCACTCGCTATCGCCATCCGTGCAAGCTACGAGCGGGCCATCGGGCAGAGAATCAATCGTGGGCTCTAGCTCTCAATCCGTCCCTTCGGACGATACTGCGACGCGGCCCCCTGACCTATCGTACGGAGGACGGCAACCTTCCCCAATTCGGAGAGACTGACATGCTGTGGGGCATCGTAGTGATTCTGATCATTCTCTGGGCCTTGGGGATGCTGACGTCTTACACCCTCGGCGGACTGATTCACATCCTCCTGGTCGTGGCGATCATCGTGGTTCTGGTGCGGGTGATTCAAGGTCGAAGAGTCCTGTAAGCCGAACGGTACGGCAGGAGCAGCAGGGTGTCCATGGAAACCATGCCCGGAGCGCTGACGTTCGGATAGATGGCACTGAGACTCTCGGTTGCGGTGCTGCTGGGAGCGGTCGTTGGCGCTGAGCGAGAGCTGGTAGGGAAGGACGCGGGGGTGCGCACCGACATCATGGTCGCCGCCGGTGCCGCCCTGTTTTCCATCGCGGTGGTCTCGTTGCCCTACGTCATCAGCCTCGACCCGCAACACCTGAGAGACGTGCTGGCGAGAAACAGCGGCTTCCTGGGGCTGGTAGCGAACGTGGTGGTGGATCTGCTTCCGAAGGAGTGACCTGCCCTGAGAGTTGACGACGGAAACCCCGCCGATCCTGCGATCGGCGGGGTTTCCGGGTTACGGAACGAGATGGCCGTCAGTTATGCGGCTGCACTCGGCCGTAGTCGTCCGTGTTGGGCTGATGCTTGTAGTTGTAACGCCGGTCGTGACCGACCCACGCCTTGTCTTGCGGTGGCAGGAAGGTCTCGTTGTTGTGCTGGTAGACCGCTACCGCTCGGGCGCCGCGGACGGAGTGCTTGTAATAGTGGCCGTTGACATTGTACAGGGTGACCGGCTTCCACTGACGATAGTTGGTCTGCCAATCGCCATGCCGCGTCTGCGAGTAGGCAGAGACGCTGATCTCGGGCCCGAGCCGGGCGGTGACACTGACTTGTGCCGGCGCTCGCGTCGGCATGGCGATCTGCGCGCCAAGAACAAGAAGTGGTATGGTCACCAGGGTCGCGATACGCATGCATTGCTCCAGTCGTGTGATGAGATCCATCCGAACGACCGAAAGCTACGGGACGACGCCTGCGGGCGGCATCCATCGGCGGAGAGATCATCCCTCACTCCAAAGGTCTACGTCCGCATGGGCGATGGAAGCCGGGCTTGACCCGTGCGCTCGACGGGCCACATTGGCACCAGCACAGCGGCTCGAGTCCGCGGCGTTGGCGATGCGCGTCCGTGCGAGTGTCATTCCGCGTTTGAGCATCGAAATCGGCGGTGTTGGAGTTCAATACAAGGAGCGCACCATGTCGTTTGCACTGTACGTTATCGGGTTCGTCATCGTCATCGGCGGCGTCGCCTGGGGGATGATCGCAGCAGGGATCTCGCACCTCTGGGTGATGATCGCCTGCGTCATCCTGCTCGGCATCGGGATCGTGACCGGTGTGAGCCGGACCCGGTCGAAGGACCCGTCCTAGGGAGCTGCAGACACGAGTCCGGCAAGCAGAGCGCAGACGACGGGCGGGCGCGGGCGTTCGGCTTACGGCGGAGCAGCGAGCAGCGCTTCCCAGGTCGCATTTCCCGCCTCCAACCCAGATCGCGTCCAACCCGGTGGGCCATCCAACGCCCCTCAACCCTGTCATCTTCCTGACAGCTTGGCGGACTAGCTTCGAGGGGAGTGAATACGCGTGCGCTTGACGGCAGCATCGTCGGCGTGGAACACGAAAATCCGGACGCCGAGTATCGGCACACGGCGAAGACGCGGCCCAAGCCGTAAGCGGGTGCCGTGGTAGGGTGCTGAACCTAAAGCCTTGAATCCCCCTGGAAAGGAATAACGTCACCATGCTGTCGAGAATGCTCGCCGTGGGCGCCCTGGCGCTCGGCGTCGCCGCGACGTCCGTCCATGCGCAGACGTATCACGTCACCAGGACCATCACCCTGGGCGGCGACGGCGGCTGGGATTACCTCGCGCTGGATACCGCAGGCCACCGGCTGTTCATCGCCCGCCAGGACCGCATCATGGTCGTGGACCCGGCGGCGGGAACGGCCCTCGGCGAGATCCCGGGCCTCAATCGCGCCCATGGCGTCGCGTTCGACTACGCGTCCGGCCACGGCTTCGCCACTTCGGGGGCCGACAGCACGGTCACGATGTTCGACCTCAGGACCCTGCAGGTGCTGGGGACGACGATCGCCGCGGTGGACGACGACGGGATTCTCTACGACCCGGCCACCAAGCGCATCTTCACGATGAACGGCGACGCGGTTTCCGCCACCGCGATTGACCCGGTGTCGGGCCAGCGCGTCGGCGCCGTGGACCTCGGCGGGAAGCCCGAGTTCGGCGTGAGCGCGGGCAACGGCATGTTGTACGTAAACCTCGAGGACAAGAGTGAGATTGTGGAAGTGGACGCCCGGACCCTGAAGGTCACGCGGCACTGGTCCATCGCTCCCTGCCAGTCGCCCAGCGGCCTGGCGATTGATCGCCGAGCGCATCGGCTGTTCAGCGGCTGCCGCAACGGCCTGATGGGGATCTCCGACGCGCGCGCCGGCCGGCTGGTGACGACCGTGCCGATCGGCCGCGGGGTGGATGCGTGCCGGTTCGACGCGGGCAGCCGGCTGGCGTTCGCCTCGAACGGCGACGGCACGCTCACGGTGATCCACGAGGACTCCCCGGACAAGTACACCGTGGTCGCCAACGTCACCACGAAGCAGGGGGCGCGCACGATGGAGCTGGACGAGGCGACTCACCGCCTCTACACCGTCTCGGCGGATTTCGGGCCGGCGCCCGCGCCGACG
>PMIK01000310.1 GCA_003157095.1 Gemmatimonadota bacterium
CTGACGTTCATGCAGGACGCCTTTCGTGATGTCACTGTCCGTCTTGTCAATTCCGGCGAGAACGAACGTCGGGCTCCCGGCCGTGTCGTGACCGTGATAGATCCGCAGCCCCACGCAGCCCGGCTGATTGAGCAACTCCAACACCTGATCCTTGTGGAAGGCACCGCCCTTGACCTCGTGGATCTTGGCGTCCCGGTAGCGCTTGGTGTGGGCGGCGGCTTCGTCGAGGGTCATCCGGTGGTCGCGAGGAGGCATGGCCATGTGCGTCTCCATAGGGTTGGGGAACCTATAGTGTGCGCCTCGGCCGGCCCGCACGAAAGACTATGAGATCCCATAGTCCTCCGGCCCACCTGGGCTGCCGGGAGGGACTATAACATGTCATAGACTTTTGCCCGCCGCCCGCCTCCCCCATACTGGCTCTACAGTCTTGAGGAGGTGACCTATGGGCTGGGCCCCTGAGATGATCGCCCAGGTGTGGGAGAAGGCGAAGAAGGTATATGGCGAGAACCCGAACCGGTTCCGGAAGGACGAGTGCGGGGCATGGATCGCCGGTGCCCACTATGGCAACCGCGGGTCCGAGTTCGGCTGGGTGATCGAGCGCAGAGACCCGAACGGCGGGGACAGCCTCGACAATCTCTGCCCCCTGCAGTGGCAGAACTACGTGGACAGGGACGAGGGCCAGCTCATGCCTGTCGTGGTCGCGGTCCGGGCGCACAACGTCGCGAGAGGTCTGACCGCAATCGGCACCTGACTTGGAGCGCGCCGCACCGCGACGCGCCGCAGCCGTCCGGAGCCAGTCGCCGGACGTGTATCGCCCGCCCCCGTCAATCTCCCGTTGGGCAATCGTCAATGGCACCAACTGGCCTTGGCGCCGCCCGCGCGGCAACATACACTGCCACGCGGGGTAAGGAATCATGGGAGGAATCGGGCGATGATATACGCAGCGCCTCTGTGGCGCGTGACACGCGGTGGGGGCATGCTCCTGGCCGCGTCGCTGCTCCTGGCGCCGGGCGCCCACGGTCAGGCGACGGGCGACGGGTTCCTGTTCCGGCAGCCGAGCGGCAGCCTCAGGATCTGGAGCGGCTACGACCGCGCACTGGCGAACAGCCCCATCTTCAAGTTCGTCACGGACACCTTCACGCTCTCCAAGCGCAGCTTCGGCGCCTTCGCCATCGGCGGCGACCTCTCGATACGCCTGGCTCCGCGTCTGGACGTGATGGTGAGCGCGGCGTGGGCGGGATCCCGGGCCGGGTCGGAGTATCGGAACTGGATGGACAACAACAATCAACCCATCCAGCAGACCACCAGCCTGGAGCGCGTGCCGCTCACGGTGAGCCTCAAGTGGTATCTCGTTTCGCCGGGCCACTCCATCGGGCACTTCGCCTGGGTGCCCTCGACCTTCGCGCCGTTCGTCGGCGTGGGTGGCGGGTTGATGTGGTATCGGTTCCGCCAATACGGGGACTTCATTGACTTCACGGACAGCACCGTCGTCAGCGACGACCTCGAATCGGACAACTGGACGGGGACGCTGAACGCCTTCGCGGGGCTGGACGTCGCGCTGGGGCCGCGCTACATCCTGACCGGAAGGGCGCAATACGCGTGGGCAAAGTCGCACCTGGGAAGTGACTTCGTCGGGCCGAATTCGGTGGACCTGTCGGGACTCTCCGTGACCGTGGGCGTCGGCGTCAGGTTCTGAGAGGATGCCATGAGAGCATTACAGCGTTGCAGAGTTCCGGGGTCGCAGGCGGGCGTGCTGCTCGCCTTCCTCCTTCTGGTCGCGGCGGCGCCGGCGCGCACGCAACTGCCGCAGCCGCCGCAGTCGGCGCCGCAGGTTGATCCGCGCTGGGAGGCTTGGCTGGGATGCTGGCAACCCATGTCCGGGCCGGCGAAGGTGGCCGGCGATACCACGAGCGCGCCGCTGGTGTGCGTCATTCCCGCGGTCGGCAGCGCCGGGGTGGACGTCGCGACGATCGCGGACGGGAAGGTCGTGACGCGCGAGCGGATCGAGGCCACGGCCGAGCAGCGCACGGTCACCAGGGAGGGCTGCTCGGGCTGGGAAAGCGCGCAATTCGCCGCGCAGGGGCAGCGCGTCTTCCTCACCGCCGAGTATACCTGTCCCGGGGACTTGAAGCGGACCACGGATGAGTTGATGGCCATCACGCCGGACGGCGAGTGGCTGGACGTGCGCGGCGCGGCGGTGCGCGGGCTGCCCGAGGGGGTGCGCGTGCTCCGCTACCGGCAGGCTCCCGGCTCGGCCGCGGTGCCGAGCGATCTCGCGTGGGCCCTCCAGGGCAGCGCCATGGCGGTGAGCACGGCACGCGAGGCGGCCGAGGCGCCGCCGGAGACCGACGACGTGGTGGAGGCGTCGCACCGGCTCTCGGCCCGGATCGTCGAGGCGTGGTTGGTCGAGGAGGGTGAGGGGTTCGCGCTGGATGCGCGGCAGCTCGGCCAGCTCAAGAGCGCCGGCGTCCCCGACCGCGTGATTGACGTGATGGTCGCGCTGTCGTATCCCAAGGTGTTCGCGATTGATCTGGCTTCGCACAGCGGTCAGCGCCGCGCGCCCGAGCCGGGTACCTACGACCGGCAGCCGTCCATGTACGGCCTGGGCTATGACTCTCCCTTCGGCTGCTACTCGCCGTACTCGTGGGACTGCAACTCACCGTACGGCTGGGGCTACTACTCGCCGTATTTCTCCTCGCCCTATGGCTACTACTCGCCGTACGGATACTGGTCCGGCTACGGCTTCTATCCGTCCGGAGGCGTCGTCGTGGTTGCGGGCGGCGGCGGCCAGGTGGCGCGGCATGGGCAGATGATGATCGGGCGCGGATACACCGCGGGTGCGGCTGGGCAGGGCGCGAGGCCGACGCGGGCGCGCGGATCGTCGTCGGGGCAGTCGTCGAGCAGCGGTCGTTCTCCGAGCGGCAGCGCCTCGTCCGGCAGTTCCTCGCCCAGCAGCTCGTCGTCCGGCAGTTCCTCGTCCGGCAGCTCGTCGTCCGGCAGCTCGGGTTCGAGCTCCAGTGGTCGCAGGGCCGTTCCGAAGCCGTAGTCGGAGCGGCGCGCCGGAGCCGCGCACGAGCTAGGATTGTGGTGTGTCGCTCGCCAAGCTCCTGGATTTCTTCTGGATCGTTTTTCCGTGGGCGGTGGGCGCGGCGATCGCGGCCACCGCCTATCGTCTGGTGCCGCGACTGGCGCCGCTCCTGCGCTTCCTGCCGGGCCACCCGCGGGTGCGGTTCCGCCGCGAGCCCATCCCGCCGCACTGGCGGGAGATCGTTGCCCGCAACGTCCCCCTCGCAGCGCGGCTTTCCGCGCCCGACCAGGAGCGACTGCTCAGGCTGGCGCAGGTCTTCCTGCACGACAAGCCGATGGAGGGCGTCGGCCTCGAGCTGACCGACGAGATCCGCGTCACCGTCGCGGCGCAGGCGTGCCTGCTGCTGCTCAATCTCGACTATCCCTGCTATCCCAAGCTGCGCCGCGTGCTGATCTACCCGGGCACATTCCACCCGCGGCGCGTGGACATGCCGCGCTTCGGCGAGATCCACCAGGAACCGCGGGCCACGCTGGGCGAGGCGTGGACCAGCGGCGTCGTCGTGCTGTCGTGGGACAGCAGCCTGGTCGGGTCGCTGAACCCGGAGGAGGGGCACAACGTCGTACTGCACGAGTTCGCCCATGTGCTCGACGGCGAAAACGGCGCGATGGACGGGCTCCCGCTCCTCGACCATCCCTCGGCGTACCGCACCTGGGGATACGTATTCCGTTCGCTGTACGAGCGGCAGGTCGAGGCCGCGCTGCAGGGGGGCGAGACGCCGCTGCATCCCTATGGCGCCACGAACCGCGCCGAGTTCTTCGCCGTGGCGACCGAGGCCTTTTTCCAGCAGCCCGCGGAGCTGAAGCAGCGCCTACCCGATCTGTACGACGAACTGCGGAAGTTCTATCGCCAGGATCCCTCGCCGCCCGGCTCCGCCGATTCGAGCGGGGCGCCGGCCTCCACCGATTCGAGCCCGGCCGACAGCTAGGCGCATTCACGCCTTCCTGGAAGCCGCGTCAGCGGGTCAGCCCCTCGGCAGGGTGAGGACGCGCGGAACCAGCGCCATTGTGAGTCGCAAGATGGCGGCGCTGGTGCCGTATTGCAGGGGGTATGGTCGAGGCGGAGTCGTCGCCTCGTGTCGGTCACGATGTGACTCGGTCTCCGCGGATCGCGCTCACGACCGGCCCCGGTCGAGCGGATGCCGCCAGCGCAGGCCCGGGAAGCGGGCGTAGTCGCGGTCCGTCGTCACGAATTCGCAGCCGGACTCGATGGCGAGCGCGGCCAGCCAGGCGTCCGGCACCAGGTTGCCGCGCGCAGCGGCCTCCCGGCACAGCTTGGTGAAGACGCTCCAATGGCGCGCGCCGGGCGCGACCAGAACCGCATTGCCCCGTTCCCGGAACGCATGCGCGAACGCCAGCGCCGGTGCGATCGGCGTGGGTGGATGGAAGACCCTCGGATGAGTCACCACGCGCAGGAATCCCGCCAGCACGTGGTCCGACACCGCGTAGGCTTCGTCGGACCCGACCAGCGCCTCGACCCAGGCGCGGTGGGCGGCGTGACCGGGCGCGTCGGCGCGGAACGCGTGCACCAGCACGTTGACGTCAACGAGCCGCATCGGGCGCCTGCATCAGGTCGAGCAGATTCGCCGTGTCATCCAGGTCCACGCCGGGCTGGAGGCCCTTGCCCTTGAAGGTCGGAAGGGACACGGGCTCCCTCGGGCGCGAGGCTGGCCGGCGGAGCAGCGACTCGAGGGCCGCGAGTGCGCGGCGCAGCACATCGGACTTCGTGGCGTCGAGTTCCGTCGCGAGGCGCTGCAGCCGCTCGCGATCCGGCTGATCCAGGTAGACCTGCACCGGCTCGGCCACACCGACGGGTTTCCTGCGTTCATTAGCACGCATCATGAAATCATGATACGACGCGGCTATCCGTTCGGCAAGCCGGGATACGCAGCGCCAGCCTGGCTCCTACACCGACAGCACCACCTTGCCGAGATTCCGGCGCTCGTGCAGGTAGCGGTGCGCCTCCACCGCGCCGTCGCGGTCGAGCGGGAAGGTGCGGTCAATGACCGGCCGCAGCTCACCCGCCGCGACGCCGCGAAAGATCTCGGCGAGGGCCGGACGCAGCACCGCGTCCTGGTCCCACAGATGGAGCAGCTGCACGCCGAAGATCCCCATGTTCCGCTCGACCAGGGCGAGCGGGTGGAATCGCGGCGTCCGCAGATAAGCGAGCCCGGCACGCAGCCAGTTGCGGCGTGCACCCGGCAGCGCCTCGCTGAGTCCGTAGACCACCAGCCGCCCGAGCGGGGCCATGAGTCGCCGGCACGACGCCGTGGCGCGTCCGCCTTCCGGATCCAACGCGACGTTCACGCCGTCGGGACGGAGCCTGCGCACCTGCGGCTCCCAGTCGCCGCGCGAATCGAGGCACGCTTCGGCACGAAGCTCGGCCATCACGAACTCGCGCTTGCGTGGGCTCCCGGCCNNCACGGCCGCCGTGCCGACTCCGCCGCCCGCGCCCAAGATCAGCACGGTCTCACCGGCGCGCGCCCGGGCCGCCTCGAACAGGCAGACCCACCCGGTGAGGAAGACGACCGGCACCGCGGCCGCCTGAACCGGCGTCAGCGCATCCGGATACCGGAACGCGTGGCGCGCCGTCACTACAACGTCGCGCGCATAGCCGCCGTGGCGGAGCAGGGCGATGGCGCGATCGCCCACGTTCCAGTCCTTCACGGCCGAGCCGACGCGCACTACCTCGCCCGCGACCTCGAACCCGGGACTGTAGGGCCGGGGCGGCACCGTGCCGTAGAGCCCGGCGCGCTGCAGCAGATCGGCAAAGTTGACACCGGCCGCGTGGACTTCGAGCTGCAGGCATTCGGGGCCGAGTTCCTCGAGCGGCACTTCGCGCTCGACCAGAACCTCGGGCGGCCCGAGGCGCTCGATCAGGATCGCGCGGGTGGTGGGAGCGGACATGGGGCTCCTGGTGCGGGAGTGTCTCCTGCGGCCGGCCCCCGGAGTGGGATGCACGCCACAAGTGGTTTACAATTCTCCAACCCGAGAAAACGGAGAGTCAAGAGATGCTACGCCGCCTGTTGCGTCCCGCGGCGCCGGCCCTGTGGCTGGCGATGCTCGGCGCAGTCGCCCTCGCCGCCCGGTCGTCCGCCACGAACCCGCTCGGCCATCCGCCGCGCCCGGCGGGGAAGATCACGATCACCTGGCTCGGCCACGCCTCGTTCCTCGTGGTCTCACCCGGTGGAACGCAGCTCCTGCTGGATCCGTGGCTCAGGCAGAACCCGTCCACGCCCGACTCGCTCAAGGACTCGAGCCGCTATCACCCGGCAGCGATCCTGGTGACGCACTCGCACTTCGATCACTCGGGCGACGCCAAGGCCATCGCGCTGGCAAGCGGGGCGCCGGTCGTCGGCTCGTACGACTGGGTGCAGACCCTCGGGCTGCCCGCCGCCCAGGTGATGGGCCTCAACGTCGGTGGCACGGTCAAGGTCGGCGACGTGACGATTCACGCCGTGCCGGCCGTGCACGGCAGCGTGCCCGACGGGCGGCCGATGGGTTTCGTGCTCGAGTTCGCGGACGGCCGGAACCTCTACGACACCGGCGACACCTGGATCTTCGGCGACATGGCGCTCATCCAGGAGCTGTACCGGCCGGCGATCATCCTCCTCAACGTCGGTGGCGGCCCGTTCACCGAGAATCCGCAGACCGCCGCGCTGGCGGTGCGGAAGTACTTCCGGCCCAACGTCATCATCCCGATGCACTACGGGACCTTCCCGATTCTGGCGTCCGCGGCCGACGTGCGCGCGGCGTTCCGCGGCGACCGGCGGCTCAAGGTCATGACACCCGGCGAGACGCGGGTGTTCTGATGCGGTAGGGAATCAGTCGGAATTCGACCGTGGCGTGGGACCGGACGGCGGCACACATTCTGCGCCATCGTTTCCGGTCCCTACCACGAGGTAACCCATGCTCCGCAAGATCGCGCTCGCCGCCGTCGCCGCCCTCGCGGCCGGCACCGTCGCGTGCAGCCGCGAGGCCCCCAGGTTCCCCGCGCTCGCCGACGACTTCGTATACACCAGCCTGAGCTTCTCGCCTTCGGGCGCCACGCAGGTGGGGCTCCACACCTACGTGGACGCGAAGACCAAGGACACCCTGCACCTCGACGCGATGCTCGACGACTTCTCGCCGGCCGCGCTCGATCACCAGCGGGCCTATTTCCGCGACGTCGAGACGCGGCTCGCCGCCATGCCGCGCGACCGGCTCGATCCGCAGACGCAGGCGGACTACGACCTGCTCTCCAACGCGGTGAAGTTC
>PMIK01000036.1 GCA_003157095.1 Gemmatimonadota bacterium
CCGCTCCATCCACTCGACCAGCGGCTTGAAGGTGCCCGCAAGGACGAGGGCCACCACCAGCAGCAGAACGATCACCCGCAGCTGGAAAAACAACCACACGCCCACGATCGTCGCCAGAATCCATGCGATCGAGCGTGGGACGATCTCGAAGCGGACGACGGTCTTGTCTCTTGCGGCCACCTTCATGGGATCTCCGAGTGCCGAGAGCACCGAACTTGGCCCCGACGGCGAACACCGCGGCGTCGACGTTGTCGGCCTGGTGAGGGCCGGGGGCTCCGCACACGATCCCGGAGTGCGCCTGCAAGCTACCGGGCGCTCCCGGTCGGCGATATCGGTCGGACGAGCGATTGCGGGCTAGCTCGGAAGGACGGGTGTTGCTGCACCCCCAGCGGGTCGGGAGACCGCTTCAACTGGCAGTACCTCCAAGGCAGTACGTCGTAAGCACTACGATTCTCTCATCCCTTTTTCATTCCTTCGCGCGATACCCGCCGCGACGACTCGCGCCTAATTTCTCGCCGTTCGTCGCCGATTCAGACCGGCCGCGGCTTGGCACGCGGGCCTCGTCCCTCAGCACCGAGCGGGTACAATGGCCACCCTCCTCAGGCTCGCAGCGTGACCGCTCATCTTCGCCGCACGGGCGCGCGCTCGGAGCGGACGACAGCCCTCAACGTAGAGCGCCCTGTGACTCGGGCGCGGCGACGGTCACCGCAGACCATCTGGGCGTACGCCTGTCAGATCGAGCCGCCCCAGACGAGGAGTCGGCTGCGCGCCGTCACCGCCCTCCTCGACCAGGAGCATGTGGCCGCCCAGAAGGGATCCCGCACGTGGGCAGGGAGGCTCATTCTCGGTGCGCACGCGACGCGCATCCTGATCGTCAGTGACAGTCTCGAGCGAAATCGCAAGGTGAACCGGAGACTCGAGGCGGAAATCAACCGATTGCAGGCGGAGTTCTCCGTTACCGTGCCCGTGGCGCTGCCGCGCACCACGGCGTCGCAATCGCACTGAACCAACTTCCGCGTCGGGCGAAGCACCTCAGGACGCGGCGCAGCACAGGTGGCGTCATGGAAACCCATACCGAAGCCCAACCGTACGCCTCCGGCATGCGCCTCCGCCGGCCGAGTGGTACCCACCATGCGCACCGATCCTCACCCCTCGCTTGACCCGTCCGTCGCGCGGGCGTCGAGCTGCAAGAACTCCACCGGCGCGCCGTTGTCCACAATGAACGCGACTCGCACGCCCGGCGACGGGCTGTTCGGCGCAATCAACACATCCTTGCCGGCTAGCTCGGTCTCCAGGTCGTCCACCTTGAAGGCCAGATGCGGAACGGTGCGAACCAGCTCCGGCACCGGACAATCGGGCTCGAAGCGCATCCACTCGATGCCGTAGGGACTCGTCTCGTAACCGGACACGTGCACCTTGAGTTCGGTGAGGTAGCGCTCGCCGGGCCGGACGCGAGTCGTAGGAATCCCGAGATGGTGGTATGTACGCATGGCTCTCCTCGCGGCAAGGCGCTGCACGACTGACGACATGGTGCGGCAGGTGAAGGCGGCCCGCCCGCGACACGACACCACGCGATTGAGCCCTGCCCAACCCACAGGCACTGGTCTGCGGCGCCGCCGGGTCGGGACCGCGAACGGCTCAAGTGCCCGGTGGCGCCGGCCGCCGCACTGCCTCGCTCGCCAGCGGCGATTCGGAAACGGTCGGGGGTCCCGCCTAGGCTGCAGGCCCCAGAACGTAGATCGCCCAAGGGGCAATCGTCGTTTCACTCACCCACGAATATGGGTCCGCCTGGTGCGCCAGCGGTCGGTACGTCTCGAGCGGTATCAAGCCCGCACGCTCGTACACGTCACGGTAGTCTGCATCCGTGCAGAGGATGTCCTCGACGGGACGCCTGTCCTCCACGTCGAGCATCACGATGAGCACCTTGTCGCCGCTGCGCGCGTTCCGGTTCTCGGGGAAGTCCTTCGTCGAAAACGAGGCCCATTCATTGACGTAGATGTCCGGGGCCGATACCAGATTCACGATGCGCCCCTGAGCCTTCAGCAGCCGTTTCAGTGAGCGAAAGCGAGCGACCTTCCCCTCCATTGTGGGGATATTGTCGAACGTGAATGCGGAGAAGACGAGATCACAGGTCTCTGCCGCAAGCCCGCCGAGGTCGCCGTCCGGCACGAGGAGATACTCGCCGTGGGGATCACGGTCCCGGGCCCGTGCAAGCATGTGCTCCGCTATGTCGACGCCCAAGGCGGCGAAGCCCAATGCATGCAAGAACCGCGTCGAACGCCCGGTCCCGCATCCGAAGTCAACGGCCTTCGTCCCGCGGATGTGTTCGCCGAGGATCGCGGGCAGGTCCCGGTACGCCAGGTAATAGGTCCCGGGAAACTCAAGCTCGGCGTAGGCGTCTGCGCGTGCCTTATCCTGGTAGACGTTGAGGAACCCCGCGTTCATGGCTTGGCCCCTGAGTCACCGGCTAGGGTTGGGCGGCAGTCCGAGTCACCTGCGGCGCACCGCCTTAGCGATGGCCACCCACCGCTCCAGCGGAACGGCTGCGACCAGGGCGCCGATGAGGTCGAGAGGAAGGTCGGCCGCCCGCTTGAAATGGACACAGGACTTGCCCATGTCGAGCTTCTTCCCGGCTGCCTTGAATCCCTCCCGAAGGCGCTGGGCCAATCCTGGATCCCCGTACACGTTCATGAGATAGAGCGACAGGTAGCTTTTCTGGGAGGCGAGGGCAACGTACCACAGGGCGTGCCCGTTGTACGTGTCCGGGTAGCGCACCAGGGGGACTTGATACACGAGAGTGCGCTTNNCGTAGCCCGCCGGGAGGTGGTGAAGAATGACCTCACGGACCTGCACGACCTCGTGGCGGCGCTCGACTGGCAGGTCGGCCAGGAAGGTGGCGACGGCGGAAGAGAGAGTCGCGGACATGGCTCCATCCGGTTGCGGGGATTGGGCGAGCAGCCTGATGAATCACACCGCGGTTCCGGCGGCCCAGCATGTTTCCGAGGGCGCGCAATCAGCCAGACATGCTCCGGCTGGCTTCGCGGCAAAGAAATGCGCCGGCAGCCGTTTGCGCGCACTCGCCGGGCGGCAGCCGCCTGCTTCCGGTGCACAGGGCGAAAACCCTTATGGGGCGTCAAAAGGCCAGGATGGCCAAACCTGCCACGACACCGACCACCAGAGCCAGCGCAAGCACCGAAGCTCCCACCGTTCCGAGCGCGCGCCACAGCGAACTGCGCTGAACCTCGGCGAGGGTGAACAGCAGGATGACGGACGACCACACCATACAGGTGCCCGTGGCCAGATACAACAGGCCGACCTCCATCAACTCGCCCGGGGGCAGCGTGCTGACGACTGCCGCAGGGTTGACGTAGAGATCGGGGCCGAGCGACAAAGTCGCGGTGACCCAGAACACGAGAGCCGTTGCGAGCGGCGCGCTCGATACCGCCACCGCCGTACGGACATGGAGGAATGAAACGCGCACTCCACCCGCCGTCGCGAAGGGGTACAGGAGCGCCGTCGCGAGGTGCACCTGAAGGAGCCCCCAGAGAGCGCCGACCCCGAAGCCCATGACCAGGATCCACTCGGCGGAAGCACCGCGTGCTCCCAGACTGCTGCTCGCGGCCTGCACGAGACTCTGAACCACTCCGGACGCGACGGGCAGGAGGAGTATGGAGAGCGTGGACTTGCGGTCGAGAGCATCGCGCACAGCGCGCCGCGGATGCAGCCACGCTTCGCGCCATGGAATGACAGCGCCCGCAAACGCCGGCATCTTCCGCCCCTTCGCTCTCACTGCCGCCTGACGCACCGCTCTCAGCGGCAGGCGGCGCGCCGCCAGCCACACCGCACCGGTACCGCCTCAGGTCAACTGTCCACCGACTCGGCGCTCGAGCCCCGGGCGCCCGCATGCTGCGGGCGATGGTCAGGCAGCCTGGCCAGGGTCCCGGCCTCGCCGCTCCCACGGCCGCAAGCGCGGCACGAGCCGCGGCACATGTCGGCAGTACTCCCGATAGCCTTCCCCAAACCGCTTCGCCAGGCCTGGCTCTTCGATCAGCGGGATATAGATGGTGTTGATTCCCAGGAAAATGAGGGCCCAGGTCGCGTGAGGCCAGGACCGGAGCAACAGCGCCTCGCCACAGAGCACGAAGATGACGCCTGAGATCATGGGATTGCGCACGTAGCGATACGGTCCCTGGACCACCAGGTGTCGAGGAGGGTCTCAGGGAGCCAGCGTGCCACGGCCCTGACTGACGAAGCGATGCAGGCTCGCTACGAACAGCAGGCCCCCCACCGTGAGGAGGACCAGCCCTCCCGCTTGGGGCAGCACTTGCGGCAGACCGGAGCCGACTCCCAGCACGATCCCGTTGCGGCGCGCCAGCCACACCGGGATGAGCACCGCCGCGGTGCACGGCAGCACCGCGATTGCGAAGAACTGGCGAAGCACCCAGAACACCATGTCACCCGGCCTGACGAATCGCGCGTCAACGGCGGACGACTCTCCCGCCCGCCTGACAACCCCTGCACTCACTCAGGTCAACTCCCCGGCCACTCGACCATTGAGCCGCGAACGCCCGGACGGCGGAGCCGCTGGTGAGGCCGCGCCAATCCGCCGATCATTCGCGCGAAATCTGGCTCATCAGATAGAATAAGTAGAGGACAGGCGCCAGCACGATCGCCGCCACGATGCTCCGCCTCCACTCGAACGCGCGCACCTGCACGGAATCAACGTCGGTGCGGGCGAAGCGTAGCGCACAGCTGTCGCAGGTCGGCGAGCGGATGAAGGAAACGGCTATCACCGAGTCACCGCGCAGCTGAACCCCGTGGACCTGATGTCCCTCGCCTCGTACCCACAGCCGCACTTGGTCCCGTTGCCCGAGCGAACGCTCGAGGACGTGCGGCCGGCCCTGCCAGGTAGCGCACGCCGATGTGCCAAGGACCCACGCGGACAGAGCGAGCCGACGGAGGTGGCGCGGTAAGCAAGCTGGGAATCGAGCCGCGTTCGTGCCTTGTTCCTCCGGGAAGCAAGTTGGGCTGCCGAACCAATCGTGACTCAGCGGCGGGCGCTGGTTAGGCGGCGCGTCCGATGGCCTACAGAAAACGGAGCACAGGCGATAGATCGGGAACCTAGCCTACGGTTCAAGGGGACGCTCCTTCTCCGCGCTGCCCTCTCTTCCGGTACTGTGAATAGGACCAAAACGGTCCTCTGAATGGCCCCGCAAGCAGAAGGCCCCCGACTACAGTCATGGCAAGAATCCGCATTATGCCTTCTAGGTGCAGCGCTCTCGTCAGGAGCGCACCACCATAGGCGATGCCGGTGGCGAGGCCGAATCTCAAGCCAAGGAGCAAGCACCAGCTCGTCCGAGAGACCAGCCTCACCGACCCCTCCTCGGCTTGACGATGAGATGCCGCCGCGCGCCTCTTAGCGCCGCCTAACGAATCGCGCCTCAGCGGCGGGCGACCGCCCCCCAGCCACACAACGCCTGCACTACCTCAGCTTCCCTCGCCAGCCACCCGACCCTTGAGCCCGGAGCGCCCGTCCGCT
>PMIK01000240.1 GCA_003157095.1 Gemmatimonadota bacterium
TGGCGGCCCTCGAGCGGATGCTGGGGCGGGACAACCGGCCGAAGGGCGCGATGATCATCGTGGACGGCATCTACTCGATGGAAGGCGACATCGCGGACCTGCCGCGGCTGGCGCAGCTGGCGCATCGCTACGGGGCGGCCTTGGCCGTGGACGACGCTCACTCGTTGGGCGTGCTGGGCGCCACGGGCGCGGGCACCGCGGAGCACTTCGGCATCGTGGACGAGGTGGACCTGATCGTCGGGACGTTCTCCAAGTCCTTGGCGTCCATCGGCGGCTTCGTCGCGGGCCAGGAGTACGTGATCCATTACCTCAAGCACCACGCGCGGCCGCTCATCTTTTCGGCCGCCCTGCCACCGTCCAACACCGCGGGCGTGCTCGCGGCGCTGGAGGTCCTGCAGAGCGAGCCGGAGCGCCGGGTTGCGCTGTGGGCGAACACCAAGCTGCTGTCCGACGGGCTGCGCTCTCTGGGCTACGACCTCGGGCACAGCCAGACCCCGATCATCCCGGTTCTGGTGGGTGAGATGGAGCGGACCTTCCTCTTCTGGCGGAAGCTGTTCGACGCCGGGGTCTTCACCAACCCGGTCGTGCCGCCGGCGGTCCCCCCCTCTCAGTGCCGGCTCCGGGCCAGCCTGATGGCGACGCACACGGCGGACCAAATCCACTTCGCACTGGACGCCTTTGCGGCAGTCGGCAGACAGCTCGGGGTCATCCACTGACCGCTGAAGCAGTGACCGTGAGGCCGGCCGGCTCCCCGGCCGGCCTCAGGACGTTCATCGGCTTTCCGTACCGGCACTACCGCAGCGACCCGCTCTGGGCTCCCCCGCTGCGACGCGACGTAGCGACCCTCCTCTCGCGCACCGAGAATCCGTTCTTCGAACACGCCGAAATGGCCTGCTTCCTGGCCGAGCGCGGGGACGGCACCGTCGTCGGCCGGATTGCGGCCATCCAGAACGACGCGCACGGGCGCGCCCATCCCGGCGAGGCGACGGTCGGCTTTTTCGGCCTGTTCGAGTCGGTGGACGACCAGTCGGTGGCGGACGCCCTGTTCGGCGCCGCGGCGGCGTGGCTCCGCGAGCGCGGCCTGACGGTGATGCGTGGGCCCATGAATCTCTCGACCAACGACGATTGCGGAGTGCTGGTGGAGGGTTTCGGAACGCCGCCGGTGATCATGATGCCGCACAATCCGCCCTATTACCGGCAACTGCTCGAGCGCGCGGGTTTCACCAAGGCCATGGATCTGCTGGCGTACGAGGGCGGGTGCGACGGCATCCCCGCGCGCCTCAGGGACGCAGCCGCCAAGCTCGCGGCGCGGAGCAAGATCACGCTCCGCGCACTGGACATGCGGCATTACTGGAGCGAGGTGGCTCAGCTCAAGGTGCTCTACAACCAGGCGTGGGAGGCGAACTGGGGCTTCATCCCGATGACCGACGCGGAGATGGACCATCTGGCCCGCCAGCTCAAGCCGGTGGTCGTCCCGGACCTGGTCGTGTTCGCATCCATTGGCGAGCGACTGGTCGGCTTCGCCATTGACCTGCCGGACTTCAACGTGGCGCTGCGCTCCAACCGGTCGGGACGCCTGTTCCCCTTCGGGCTGATCAAGCTCCTCTGGAACCAGCGGAAGATCACCCGGACCCGCGTCGTCACGCTCGGCGTGCTGCCGGAGTTCCGGCGCACCGGTGTGGACGCGCTGATGTACGAGTGGCTGTGGCGCCACGCCCACGCGCGAGGCTATCCGTGGGCCGAGTCGAGCTGGATCCTGGAGACCAACACCGCGATGCGCAACGCGCTCGAGCGGATGGGCTTCGTCGTCTACAAGACCTATCGGGTGTACGACCGGTCCCTATGAGAATACTGGTTACCGGCGCCACGGGCTTCGTGGGCAGCCACCTGGCCGCCGCACTCGTCGCGCGGGGTGACGAGGTCTACTGCCTCGCCCGCCGGCCGGAGCAGGCCGCCTTCCTCACCTCGCTCGGTGCGCTGGTCGCGCCCGGGTCGCTGGAGGACACCGCGAGCCTCGAGGCCGCACTGCCCGGGGTGGATCTGGTCTACCACCTCGCCGGCCTGACGGCGGCCGGCTCCGAGCGGGAATTCCATGAGGTCAACGAGGGCGGCACGCAGCGGCTGATAGACGCGATCCGGGCCACCCTCCCCACCCTGCGGCGATTCGTGCACGTCTCCAGCATCGCGGCGGTTGGCCCGACCGGCTTCGGCGGACGGCTCACCGAGGAGACGCCGTGCAGGCCGCTGACTGCCTACGGCCGGAGCAAGCTCGCCGGGGAGATGGTGGTGCGCCGCGCACCCGGGCTGCCGTGGACGGTGGTGCGCCCCCCCGTGGTGTACGGCCCGCGCGACCGCGAGATGCTGCGGCTGTTCCGGATCGCCCGGTGGGGAGTCGCTCCCGTCTTCGGGATGGGCCGCCAGGAGCTCTCGCTGGTTTACGTCACCGACCTGGTCGAGGGCATCGTGCGGGCGGGCCTGGAGGCGACGGCGCTCGGCCAGACCTATCACCTCGCGCATCCCGAGGTGGTCAGCTCCCGCGACCTGGTCAGCGAGATCGGCCGGGCGGTGCGCGGCGGGCGCGCCCCGCTGATCCTGCCGGTGCCGGCCTCCGTCGCGGCGCCCATCGTGCGCGCCATCGGGCGCGCCGCCGCGGCCGCGGGGCGCCGCACCGTCGTCTCCGAAGACAAGCTGGCCGAGTTCCTGGCTCCGGCGTGGGGCACGTCGGTCGAGAAGGCCGAGCGCGAGCTGGGCTGGCGCCCACCACACGACCTCAAACGCGGAGTCGCCGAGACGACCGCCTGGTGCCGGGCGGAGGGGCTGCTCGCCTGAAGGCGGGCGCGGCCTCGCGCCCCGGCCTGTTTCGCCCTTTCCTACTGCTTCAGGAGGCGCCCGGCGCGGGGCTGCCGCCGTCCGGCACGGCCGCCGCGTATGCTGCCCCCCCATAGCGGGCCCGCAGCTCCCCCACCCCGCTGGGATCGCCCATGACGATGAGTGTCGCCCCTTCGGCGACACGGGTCCACTGGTCCGGCTTGAACGACCAGGTTGCGGTCTCTGGCTCGCGAAGAGCCAGGAGCAGCAGGCCGGGCATGGCGTTGACGTCGAGTTCCCCGATGGTCTTCCCGATGGCCGGCGAGCCCGGGCCGACCCGCAGCTCCTCGACCCTCAGGTTGCGGTCGCGGTCGCGCAGCATCTTGTCCAGGAAGGTCACCACCATCGGCCGGATCATCTCCGACGCCATCCGCATCCCCCCGATCCGGAACGGGGACACCACGGCGTCGGCGCCGGCCCGGCGCAGCTTCGGCTCGTTGCGGTCGTCCACGAGCATGGCCACGATGCGCAGCGCCGGGTTGGCCTGGCGCGCGGTCAGGATGACCAGCACGTTGTCCCGGTCGGCCTCGAGCGCCGCGACCAGGCCGGCCGCCCGGCCGATCCCGGCTTCTGCGAGCACCTCCTCGTCCGAGGCGTCGCCCGCGACGTACAGCAACTCCTGCGTGGTGCTCCGCGGCGGGAGCGCCGTGGCCTGCGGAACGATCGCCACCACCGGCCGCCGCACGCTCATCATCTCGTCGATGAAGTGGCCCGCGACCACCCCGGCGCCGCACACGATCAGGTGGCCCTTGAGCTCCGCGATCGCCTGCCGCATGCGCTTCCTCCAGAAGACGTGCTCGAGTTGTCCCTCGACGAAGAACGCGGTGATGGTCGAGGCGAA
>PMIK01000197.1 GCA_003157095.1 Gemmatimonadota bacterium
GACGTCAGCGAGCGCGATCGCGGGCGGGGGCGGAGGAGCCACGGAGGCCGCGGCGGGGGCTTTGGTCTCGGGTTTGGCGCAGCCAACGACCGCGGCTGCACAGGAGCAGAAAATGGCGAAGCGGCGCATGAAGCCCTCGTGGAAGAACTGTTGGCGGGTTGGGGCGAGCGGCAATCGTAACGGTTTCCGTGCTGCGCGCGCAAGCGAGAGTAGTGAAGTCTATGACATTGATGCCGGTATAGCGGAATAATTCCAGCAGACTGCGTCGGGTCGCAAGGTCTTCCCGGCCCTCGGCCGGCGTGCGTGGCCTCGGCCGGTCCTCGAGCGGGACGACGTTCGGTCACAATCCGGGCACAGTCAGCCTATCGCCCGACGGAATGTGAGGGCAGGTTGGAGGGACAGCCGATACACAAGGCGGACGTCCACGCAGGAGAATGACATGCGCCGCTATGGCCTGGTATCCGGAGCGTTCTTCTCTCTTCTCGCTTTCGTCCAATTGACCCGCGCGGTCTTGGGCTGGTCGGGCCAGGTCGCCGCCGTCTCGGTACCGGTTTGGGCTTCGGTGGTCGCGTGTCTGGTGGCCACGTCGTTCGCAGTTTGGGGCTTTCGCGCTTCACGAGGCGCCGCCTGACGGATTCGCAGATGAGCTGCCGCGCGCGGGGGGCCGTAACACCTCTCTAACGCTACGGGGTTACGGTGTGCATCGTAGGTTTGGCGGGCGGGCGGGTCGCCCGCCGGGTTGCGCGCCGGGCGCCCCAACGGCACCCTAACGCCTGCGCGCCAGTATGCGGGCTCCTGTGGAGGAACCGATGCGACCGCACCTTACGCTGTTGGCCCTCGCGCTGACCAGCTGCCGCGCCTCTGCGCCCGCACAGGCTCCGATCGATCTTTGGGTCGCCCACCCCAAGGCCGAAGTCGTCACGCTGGCTGCCGCCGCCGCCACCAGTGCCGGGTTCGTCGTCACCAAGAGCGACACCGCCGCCGGTGCGCTTGCGGCGATGCGGGAGGCCGAGGGCGATGGGAACGGTGATTACCTGCGGTGCGAGCAGGGCCAGGGACAGGGGGGCGCGCCGGTAGGGTTTAGTAGCAAGGTCACCGTCTCGGTGGTGGCGCGGGATGCCGCCGGCGGCGCACGCGTGGGGATCTCGGCCGAGGTGCGGTTCGCTCGCACCGGAGTGATCGGGCCAGGGGGGCGCGTGATGGAGTGGACGTGCGGGAGTTCGGGTGAGATCGAGCGAGTCATTCTTGCGGCCCTCCGCTAGCCCCTCCGCTGGCCCTGTTCGAGCCGTTGAACGGTGAAATCACGGCCGCCGATCAACGGCTGGAGCGCATCACCAGGACTGACAATACCCGCGCGCACCAGCTCCTGGTCGAGGCGTCGCCCAGCTCGCCCGCTGGGTCACCGTCATGTCACAAGCCACGCGGGGACCGACCATCGGGACAGAGGTGAGGGCCAGATGCGCGTGCTCTACATCGGCGGGACCGGGGAGATCAGCTTCGACTGCATCCACGAGTCGGTGCGGCTCGGCCACGAGGTCACGGTCTTCAACCGCGGCCGGCACAACGCCGGACTACCGGCGGCGTGCCGGTTCGTCGCCGGCGACGTGGAGGACGACGCTACCTACGGCCGCCTCGCCGCCGGGAGCTACGACGCCGTCTGCCAGTTCCGCCTCTTCGATCCCGCGGCCCTGGCGCGGGACCTGGCGCTGTTTGCCGACCGCTGCGGCCAGTACGTGTTCATCAGCTCGGCCTCGGCGTACCGCAAGCCGGTCCGGCATCTGCCGATCACGGAGGCGACGCCGCTCGACAACCCCTACTGGGCGTACTCCCGCGCCAAGGCGGAGATCGAGGCGCGGCTCCGCTCGCAGGACCGGCTCCCCTTCACGATCGTGCGCCCGAGCCACACGTACCGCGCCCAGATGCCGACCCCGATGGGCGGCAACGTCGAGGTCTCCCGGCTGCTGCGCGGCAAGCCCGTCGTGCTGCACGGCGACGGCGAATCGTTGTGGACCGTAACCCACGCCGAGGATTTCGCCCGGCCCTTCGCCCGGCTGCTGGGCGAGCGGCGTGCTCTGGGCGAGGCATTTCACATCACGGGCGATCGCGCCTGGTCATGGAACGAGATCTTCGAGGCCATCGCCGCCGCGCTCGGCGTCGCCACGTACTCCCTGGTGCACGTGGCGAGCGAGACGCTGGTCCGCTACGACCCCGAGTGGGCGGGTCCGCTCCTCGGCGACAAGAGCCCGTCGGTGACCTTCGACAACCACAAGGTGAAGGCAGTCGTGGGCGACTTCGACTGCCCGATAGACCCCTCGCGCGGGATGCGGATGGTCGCCGAGCGGTACCCACCGTCGGCGGGAGGATTCGATCCCGCGCTCGACGTGCTCCTGGACCGTATCGTCGCCGAGCAGGAGCGATTGGGAAGCTGAGTGGCCAGGGGCAGAATCGAACTGCCGACACGCGGATTTTCAGTCCGCTGCTCTACCATCTGAGCTACCTGGCCGGGCGCGAGGAAAATAACACCGTAGCCCGCCTTCCCGAAAACCCCGCTGGTGCGCAGTATTATCGCCTCATGCCCACTTTCCCGAATCTGACCGTCCTCGATCATCCCCTCATCAAGCACAAACTCCACGTCCTGCGCGATCGGCGGACCCCGGTCAAGGACTTCCGCGACCTGGTGGCCGAGATCGCCATGCTGATGGCCTACGAGGTCACCAAGGGCCTCCCCACCGAGCCCGTGGAGTTCGACACGCCGCTGGAGCACATGACGGGCGAGAAGGTCGCCGGCAAGAAGCTGGCTTTGGTGCCCGTCCTGCGCGCCGGGCTCGGCATGGTGGACGGCATCCTGCGCCTGGTGCCCGCGGCCCGGGTCGGGCACATCGGCCTGTACCGCGACCACGAGACCCTCCAGCCGGTGGACTACTACTTCAAGGTGCCGAGCGGGCGGGAGCAGCGCGACTTCTTCCTCCTCGACCCGATGCTCGCCACCGGCGGCTCGGCCGTGGCGGCTTGCACCACCCTCAAGAAGGCGGGAGCCCGCTCCATCCGGCTGCTGTGCATCGTCGCCGCACCGGAGGGGGTGCAGAAGATGCTCGACGCGCACCCGGACGTCCCCATCTTCGTCGCCGCGCTCGACCGCCAGCTCAACGACAACGGCTACATCCTGCCCGGCCTCGGCGACGCGGGTGACCGCCTCTTCGGCACGCGGTAACGGCTACCCGATGCGCCTGACCTGCTGGGGAGCGGCCGGTGAGGTGACCGGCTCGATGCACCTGCTCGAGATCGGCTCCAAACGCATCCTGCTGGACTGCGGAATGTTCCAGGGACGCCGCGAGGAGGCCCGGAAGAAGAACGAGAACTTCCCGCTCACCCCCGGCGACATTGACGCCGTCGTGGTGAGCCACGCCCACATAGACCACACCGGCAGGCTCCCGCTGCTGATCAAGAAGGGATACGCGGGACCGATCTTCTGCACGCCGGCCACGCGCGATCTCGCCAGCGTGATGCTGCCGGACTCCGGCTTCATCCAGGAGAAGGACTTCGAGTTCCTGAAGAAGCGCGGGCACACCGGCATGGCCGAGCCGCTCTATACCGCCGCCGACGCCACGCGCGTCGTGGACTCGATGATGAGCCTGCCCTACGAGCGGCCGCTCGATATCGCGCCCGGCATTCGCCTGACCTACACCGACGCCGGCCACATGCTGGGCTCCGCGTCCGTGGTGCTCGACATTGACGAGGCCGGCGTGAAGCGCCGCGTGGTCTTCTCGGGCGACGTCGGGCGCTGGGGCCTGCCGATCATCCGTGACCCCAAGCCGCCCAAGGGCCTGGCCGACGTGCTCATCGTCGAGAGCACCTACGCCAACAGGGTCCACGAGTCGCCGGTCGAGGCGCAGAGCATGCTCGCGGGCTACGTCAACCAGGTGGCCAGGCGGGGTGGCAAGATCTTCATCCCCTCCTTCGCGATCGAGCGCGCGCAGGAGCTGATCTACGAGCTACACAGCCTGGTGCGCGACAATGCCATCCCCCAGATCCCGATCTACGTGGATTCGCCGCTCGCCGTGAACGCCACCGACGTGTTCCGCCTGCATCCGGAGGCGTTCGACGTCTCCGAGCGCCTGGTGCGCGAGACCGACGACCTGTTTCGCTTCCCGCTGGTCAAGTACGTGCGATCGGTGGACGAGTCCAAGGCGCTGAACGCTCTCCACGGACCGGCCATCATCATCGCCGCCTCAGGCATGGCGGAGTCCGGGCGAATCCTGCACCACCTCAGGAACGGGATCGGCGACCACCGCAACCTCGTCCTGATCGTCGGCTACCAGGCCAGCTACACCCTCGGCCACCGCCTCCAGGAAGGGGCGAAGGAGGTGCGGATCTTCGGGGAGATGATGCCGTGCCGCGCCGAGGTCGCAACCATCGGCGGGTATTCCGGGCATGCCGACAAGAACGAGTTGCGGCGGTGGGTCCAGGGGCTCGATCAGACGCCGAAGCGCGCCTTCACGGTGCACGGCGAGACGGAGCAGCTTCACGCGATGGCGGAGTTGCTGCGCGGGCTCGGGGTCAGGCAGGTGGATACCCCCGCGCTCGGCCAGCCGTTCGACCTCTGACGCGACCAACCTTCCGCCTCCGCCGCTTGTCCCATCGGGTGGCTGAGCTTCCGGCGCACCGCTAGGTTCCTGTCATGCGCCGTGTAATCGCAGTGGCCGCGGCGCTGGTCGTGGCGGCCTGGCTCGTCGTGGTGGCCGGAGTCGTGCTGATGGCGGGGCATGACGCCGCCGCGCCGGCGGACGCGATTGTGGTGCTCGGGGCGGCGCAGTACAACGGCCACCCGTCACCGGTCTTCCGCGCGCGGCTCGATCACGCCGCGGAGCTGTTCCGGCGCGGCCTGGCGAGCCACCTCCTCGTGACCGGCGGCGTCGGCGCCGGGGACACGGTGAGCGAGGCGGTGGTCGGCCGGCGCTACCTGACCGGTGGAGGGACCGACTCGGCCGCGATCGTCACGATCGCGACCGGCCGCTCGACCGAGCCCTCGCTCCGCGCCGCCGCGGACTGGATTCACCGGCACGGCGGCCGGCAGGTGATCCTGGTGAGCGACGGCTTCCACATGCTGCGGCTGTGCCTGATGGCGCGGCGCCTGCGGCTGGTGCCGCTGGGCTCGCCCGCGAAGCTCAGCCCGATTGCTTCCAACCGGCGACTCGAGATCGGCTACGTGCTCGCCGAATCGTTCAAGGCTCCCATCGCGTATCTCGTGACGAGGTGAACATGAAGGCAGCTGTGACGGTGTGGCGCTCCGGCGCAACGGCGGCCGGCATCGCGCTGGCGGTTCTCTTGCTGGCCGCCGTGCCGCCCACCCGCCTGGCCGCCCAGGCGCTGCGCGTCCCCTACCAGACCTTCACGCTCCCCAACGGGCTGAAGGTGATCGTGCACGAGGACCACTCGGTGCCGATCGTGACCGTCAACACCTGGTACCACGTCGGGTCGTCGGACGAGCGGCCCGGCCGCACCGGGTTCGCCCACCTGTTCGAGCACCTGATGTTCATGGGCTCCGAGCATGTGCCGACGGGACAGTTCGACCAGCTGCTCGAAGCGGCCGGCGGCGACAACAACGGCTCCACCACGGAGGACCGCACCAACTACTGGGAGAACGGGCCCTCCAGCTCGCTCGAGCTGATGCTCTATCTCGACTCGGACCGGATGGGGTTCCTGCTGCCGGAGATCACGCCTCCCAAGGTGGACCTCCAGCGCGGGGTGGTGCAGAACGAGCGGCGCCAGAGCTACGAGAATCAGCCGTACGGCCTCGCCCAGGAGAACATCCTTCAGCGGCTCTATCCCGCCGACCACACGTACCACTGGCCGGTGATCGGCTCGATGGTGGACCTCAACGCCGCCAGCATCGAGGACGTGCAGCAGTTCTCCAGGACCTACTACACGCCCAGCAACGCGACCATGGTCGTCGCCGGCGACGTGACCCTCCGCCAGGTGCGGCCGCTGGTCGAGCGGTACTTCGGCGGGCTGGCCCGCGGCCCCGCCGTAACGCGCACGCCGCCCCCGGCCGTCAGCCTGCCGGCCGATGTGTACGCCACCCTCGAGGACCGCGTGCAGTTGCCGAGGGTCTACGACACCTGGCACACGGTGAAGGGATTCGCTCCCGACGACGCGGGGCTCGAGGTGCTGGGTGACATCCTGGCCGAGGGCAAGGCGTCCCGGCTCTACAAGCGGCTGGTCTATGAGCTGCAGATCGCCACGCAGGTCGCGGCGTTCCAGGACGCCGGCCGCATTGACGGCAAGTTCGAGATCTTCGCCACGGCGCGGCCTGGACACGACCTCAACGAGCTGGCACGCGTGATTGACGAGGAGGTTCGCTCCCTCGCCGAGTCGGGGCCCACGCCGCGCGAGGTCGAGCGGGTCCAGAACAGCATCGAAGCCGGCTTCCTCGGCCGCATGGAGCGCGTGGGCTCCTTCGGCGGCAAGGCCGACCAGCTCAACTACTACGACTACCTGGTGGGCACGCCGGACTACTTCCAGCGCGACCTCGACCGTTTCCGCCGCGTGAGGCCTGCCGACGTGCAGCGCCTGGCGCGCGACTATCTGCTGCGCGCCCACCGCGTGGTCCTGAGCGTCGTGCCAGCCGGACACACCGAACTCGCCGCGACCGAAGGAGCGTCCCGATGATCGCGCCCCGTTCACGCCTGCTCGTGACCGCGGCCCTGCTGGCCGCTCTGCCGTCCGCTGCGCTGCCGGCGCAGGAGGTGGACCGCTCGCATCCGCCCACCCTCCCGCCGCCGCCCACGCTGCGGGTGCCGGCCGTCGAGACCGCGACGCTCCCCAACGGGCTCGAACTGGCCGTGATCGAGATGCACAAGGTCCCGGTGGTGGATGTCACCCTCCTCGTCGGCGCGGGCACGGTGAGTGACCCCGACGACCTGCCCGGTCTCGCGACCTTCACGGCCAACATGCTCCAGCAGGGAGCGGGATCGCGCGGCGCATTGGACATCGCCGACGAGGCCGCGTATCTCGGCGCGTCGCTCAACACCGGCGCCGGCTTCGATGCGGCCACCGCGTCGCTGCACGTCCCGAAGCGCCGCCTCGGTCCGGCGCTGGACCTCCTGGCCGACGTCGTGCTGCGCCCAACCTTCCCCGACACCGAGATCGCGCGCCAGCGCGACCTCAGGCGGGCCCAGATTCTCCAGCAGCGCGACCAACCGGTGGCGATGGCGAACGTCGCCTTCGCCGCGATCGTTTTCGGCGCCACGCACCCCTACGGGCGCCCGGCCAGCGGCACCGAAACGTCCACGGCCGCCCTGAACCGGGACCGGGTCCTCCAGTTCTACCAGGCCTACTACCGGCCCAACACGACGCGCATGCTGGTCGTGGGCGACGTGACCCTGAACGAAGCCAAGCGGCTGGTGGCCGCACGGTTCGGCGGCTGGGCCCGCGGCGAAGCGCCGCCTCCGCCCACCGCCTCGGCTCCGGCAGCGGCCGCGCGCAGCATCTACCTGGTGGACAAGCCGGGCGCGGCACAGTCGGTCGTCCGCATCGGCCAGATCGGCGTCAGTCGCGCGACCCCCGACTTCTTCGCGCTCGAGGTCCTCAACACCATCCTCGGCGGGTCCTTCACCTCGCGCCTCAATCAGAACCTGCGCGAGACGCACGGTTACACCTACGGCGCCAACTCACAGTTCGCCATGCGGCGCCTGGCCGGCCCGTTTGTCGCGTCGGCGTCCATCGTGACGGCGAAGACCGACAGCGCGCTGATCGAGTTCATGCGGGAGTTGCGCCGCATCAGAGACGAAGCGGTCCCCCAGGCCGAGCTCGCCAAGGCCAAGGCATACATCTCCCTTGGACTGCCTGCGGAGTTCGAGACCACCCAGGGCGCCGCCCGGCAGTTCTCCAACCTCCTGCTCTACGATCTGCCGCTCGACTACTACGGCACATACATCCCGCGCATCAACGCGGTGACGGCGGCCGACGTGCAACGGGTGGCGCGGCAGTATCTCGACCCGGATCATTTCGCCATCGTCGTGGTCGGCGACCGGAGCAAGATCGAGGCGGGCCTCCAGGCGTTGCACGAGGGACCGATCGCGTACCGCGACATGTGGGGCCAGATCGCCCCGTGACTGACATCGTGCGGGATCAGCTGGGGACGCGGCGCATCTACACCGGCCGCTTCCTGAACCTCGACGTGGACACGGTGCGCTTTCCGAACGGCCAAGACGGGGAGATGGAGATGATCCGCCACCCCGGAGCCTCGGCGGTCCTGCCGGTGCTCTCCGGGGACTCCGTGACGGACCCCCAGTTGCTGCTGATTCGGCAGTATCGCTATGCCGCCGGCGGGCCGATTTGGGAGATCCCCGCCGGCAAGCTCGAGGACGGGGAGTCTCCGGAGACCTGTGCCCGCCGCGAGTTGCTCGAGGAGGCCGGGGCGACGGCCGGCCGCTGGAAGCGGCTCACGACCATCTACACCACGCCCGGATTCACCGACGAGCGGATTCACCTCTTCGCCGCCTTCGACCTCGTGGTGAAGCCGGAGAACCAGGCGCACGAGCCTGACGAGTTCATGGAGGTTAAGGCGCTGCCGATGAGCCGGGTGCTGGAAATGATCCGGGACGGCGAACTCGTGGATGGAAAAACCGCAGTCGCTGTGCTCTTTTTCGCAGGTTTCCATCTCAAATTGTAGCAATTAGAGGACGGTCAGCTGCGACAACTCAGGCATGTTTTCGCGGCTGGTTAACTGCGTAACATTTTTCCCAGCAACAACTTGGACACTGTGCCGATTGAGCTGACAAACCCGGTACGGTTCCTGCTCGTAGGGAGCAACAGACTCCCCATTTCGAGCAGGTGCGATGTGACGCTGGCGGTAAGGGATGGCCTTCGTGGTCTCCGGCATGCTCCGAGGACCCCATTCGCAGACCTCGAAGACGCGCAAGTTGTTCAGGCGTTCCTCGAAGGGCTCGACAGGGCGTTCGACGAGTTGGTTTCCCGCTACCAGGTCCGCTTGGTGAACTTCATCTATCGGACCGTGGGGGACCGGGAACGTGCTGAGGACCTGGTGCAGGAGGTCTTCATCCGGATCTACCGCCACCTCCACCGCTTCGACCAGACCAAGAAGTTTTCGACCTGGGCGTACACCATCGCGTCCAACCTCGCGAAGAACGAGCTCAGAAACCGCAGCCGGAACCCGCTGGTGCTGTTCCAGACCATCAAGCGCCATTGGGACGCCGATCACCGCCCGCTGCAGTTCGAGGACTCGAGATCGCGGCCCGATGACCTGTTCCGCAAGCGCCACCTGAAGGAGCTGGTGGAGCAGTCGGTGTCCCAACTCCCCGAGCACCACCGGGTGGTCTTCGTCCTGCGCGAACTCGAAGGGAAGACTTACGAGGAGATCGCCGAGATCACGGGCTGCAACCTGGGGACCGTCAAGAGCCGGCTGAATCGCGCCCGGAACAGCTTCGCCACGATCATCGCGCCCCACCTCGACTGACGGGCCGCCGGGCGGGTCGGCGGAACAGTAGGCGCCCGCTGCGGTAGTAATGGGGTCCTCGCTAGGGCCTGCATGAACTGCTGCGAGTTCCGAGAAAAATACTCCGATTTTGCGGATGGCCTGCTGCCCTCCCGGCAACGGTCCGAGGCAGGCGCGCATCTGGGCACCTGCGCCGCGTGCCGCCGCTTCGACGCCGCGCTTCGTGCCGGGCTGGATGCACTGCGTGCGCTGCCAAGCGTCGGAGTCTCGCGCGGGTTCGGTCCCCGCTTGCGGCAGCGCCTGCGTGGCGAGTTCGCGGTGCGCGTACCGCTCATGGCACGGTGGTCGGGGGCGTCCGCCACGCTTCTGCTGGTGGCGACGATGGGCTTCCTCGGGTGGGACCTGCTCGAATCCCGGGCGGCCCACCGCGGGAGGGCGGCGTGGCCCGCCCCCGCTTGGAGCCCTTCCCCTGCTCCACTGGCAGCGTTGGGCGCCGAACCTGGCTATGCGAGCCCGCCTCGCTACTCCGCCGACCCGCGATTCGATGCATTCCATCCGCTGAATTCCATCCTCGTGACCGAAGAAGCCNNAGGCTTTTGCGGCACCCGCTTTCGGGCTAAGTTGCGCCCGATGCCGGGCCGGTCGTTCGATGCGTTGCAGCGCTCCCTCGCCAAAGGCGAGGTCCAGCCGGTCTACTACTTCTTTGGCGACGAAGAGCTGCTGAAGGACGAGGCGGTGCACCGGATCATGGAGCTCGCCGTCGAGGATTCGACGCGCGACTTCAATCTGGATCGCCGCCGCGCTCCCGAACTTTCGGCCGACCAATTCCGGTCGCTGGTCGAGACACCCCCGATGCTCGCGGCGCGGCGCTGCGTGGTGCTCACCGAGGTGGAGTGTCTGCAGCTGAAGCGGCCCAAGCAGCAGGCGTTGCGCGCCGCCGTGTTGGGCTATCTCGGGCGCCCATCCCCGGAGACAGTGCTGGTGCTGGTGCAGTCGGCGGGAGCGAAACCGGACCCCGGGCTGGAGCGCGGCGCCACCTTGGTGGACTGCGAAGTCCTGGAGCCGGCGAGGGTCCTCAAGTGGATCCATCATCGCGCCAAGGAGAAGGAGCGCGGCCTCACGCTCGAGGACGACGCGGCGCGCCTTCTTCAAAAGGCGGTGGGCGACGATCTTCCGCAGCTGGCGGCCGAGTTGACGAAGCTGGCCTCGGCCATCCAGGGCCGGGCCGTCACGGCCGCCGACGTCGGCGACCTGGTGGGAGTGCGAGAAGGTGAGACCGCCGGCGACTTCATGTCCGCGGTGACGGGACGGCGGTTCGCGGATGCTGCGGCAATGGTTCCGGGGTTGCTGGCGACCCCGGGCACGTCCGGGGTCCGGCTCCTGTCCACGCTCGGCACGGTGATGATCGGGCTGGCCCTCGCCAGAGCGCACCTCGATGCCGGGGACTCGCGGGCGACTGCGAGGAGCCGCGTGCTCCAGACGCTCAAGACGGTCAGGCCGCCCGGCCTGGGGAACTGGGACGACGAGGTTGCGCGATGGGTCGAGGATGCGGCGCGCTGGACAAGCGAGGAGTTGGACCGGGGACTCGCAACGCTGCTCAGGGCTGACGCCAGGCTCAAGAGCACGACCGTGTCCGGAGAAGAGGAGATCGTCGCGGAGGCCGTGCTGTCGCTTGGCGTGAAGGAGACCACGGTGGCATGAGGATCGGCGCACGGAGGCACGAGGGGACGGGAGCACGGGCACTCGCCGCGGCCGCGGCGCTGCTGGCCGTGGCCCTGTGCATCGGTGCACCCGTAGCCGCCGTCGCCCAGGACAATCCCGCGCTTCGGAGCGCCGTCCAATTGGCCGCGGAGGGACACGGGGACTCGGCGCGGCGCATCGTCGCTCTCGCGCTGGGGAAGGCCAAGCCCGGAGACCCCGCCTACGTGGAGGCCCTGTACTGGCGCGGACGACTCGCCGCCTCCGGCGACAGCGCGGAGCGTGACCTCAGGCGCGTGGCGATCGAGTACTCCACTTCCCGCTGGGCCGACCAGGCGTTGCTCCAGCTGGCGCAGCTTGCCATGGCCGCGGGCAACAGCACGGGTGCGCTGCAGCTCGCGGGGCGACTGCGCAGCGACTACCCCACAAGCCCGCTGCGGGGCCGCGCGGCCCTGTGGGCGGGGCGCGCCGCGTTCGATATCGGCGACCCCGCAACCGCGTGCGCCCTGCTCGACTCCGCGCGCGCGGAATCCTCCAGCGACGTCGAGCTTCTCAATCAGATCGCGTTTTTCCGGGGCCGTTGCGGCGCCGTGGCCGGGGAGCCGCAGCCCGACACCACACACGCGGCGCCGCCACCCGCCTCCAAGGGACCCGGTGACACTGTGCGCCTGTCCGCACCCGGGCAACCGGCCACGCCGCCGGTGGCTGCCGCCTCCGCCGTCACCAGGCCGGCGATAGCGAAGTCCACGGCCGTGGCGGCCCAGCACCGGGCTGCGCAGTTCGAGGTGCAGGTTACCGCGACCCGCATGAATCGGACGGCGCGGGCGGCGCTCGATCGGGTGACGCGCAGCGGGGAGCACGCCCGCATCGTCAAGAGCGCGGACGGATACCTGCGCGTCCGGGCCGGGCCGTATGCGACCGGGCAGCAGGCCACCGCCGCCGCGGCGCGGATCAAGATGGTGCTCGGCGGACACCCCTTCGTCGTGCCCGCTCCGTGATGCTCCCCGGCCTCGACGTTGCGACGCCGCTCATGCAGCAGTACCGCGAGATCAAGGCGCGGCACCGCGACGCCATTCTCATGTTCCGGATGGGCGAATTCTACGAGATGTTCGAGGACGATGCGGAGGTGGCGGCGCGCACGCTGGGCCTCACCCTCACCTCGCGCAATAACGGCGCCGCGGCCGAGATTCCGCTCGCCGGCGTGCCCGTCAAGGCGGCTTCGGTGTACATCAAGCGCCTCGTAGAGCGCGGCTTTCGCGTCGCCATCTGCGAACAGGTGGAGGATCCGAAGCTCGCCAAGGGTGTCGTGCGCCGAGAGGTAATCGAGGTCGTGACGCCGGGCGCGGTCATGTCCGACGACCTCCTCGAAGAGCGGCGCAACACCTTCCTGGTCGCGCTGGTGACGGATGGCGCGCATGCGGGCTTCGCGGCGGCGGATCTCTCGACCGGCGAGTTCGTGCTGGAGAGCGTGGTGCCCTCGGCGCTCGATGCGGCGCTGCAGCGCTACAACCCGTCGGAGGTGATCGTCCCCGAGGGCGCGGCCGCGCTCGCGCCCCCCGGAGTGCTGGTCACCCGCCGCGAGCGGTGGGAGTTCGACCCGGTGCTCGCCGCTGAAGACCTCGCCCGCCGCTACGATCTGGCGTCGCTGGACGGCCTGGGGCTCGGGGCCGAGGATGCCCTGGCGGTGGGAGCCGCTGGCGCGCTACTGCGTTACCTCGGCGACCTGCAGCCGGGCGGACTGCCCCAGCTGCGCCGCCCCGTGGCGCGTCGAGCCGAAGGGCGGCTCTACCTCGACGCCATGACGCGACGCAATCTCGAGTTGGTGGAGCCCCTGCGGCCGGGGGGAGAGGACGCCACCCTGCTGGCGGTGGTGGACCGGACGATGACGCCGATGGGCGCGCGGCTGCTCCGGGACTGGCTGCTGGCTCCGCTCACCGATCCCGCGGCAATCGCGGCGCGCCACGAGGCCGTGGGGGCCTTGGTCTCCGACGAGCCGCGCCGCACCGCGCTGCGCGAGGCCCTGGACGGAGTGCGAGATCTCGAGCGCCTGGGCGCCAAGGCCGCGGCGCGCCGCGCTACGCCGCGCGATCTCGGCGGGATGCGCGATTCGGTGCTGCGGCTCCCGCGGCTGGCTGCCGCGATCGGCTCCCTGTACGGTCTCGACGCCGGCCTCGATCTGCTGGTGGACCTCGCGTCCGCCCTGGCCGCCGCACTGGTGGATCGGCCGCCGGCCGCCCTGGGCGACGGTGATGTCTTCCGGCCGGGTCACTCGCCCGCGCTGGACGAACTCCGCGCCCTGCGAGACGGGGGGCGCTCGTACATCGCCTCGCTCCAGTCCAGGGAGCGCGCCCGCACCGGCATCGGGTCGCTGAAGGTCGGCTACAACAAGGTCTTCGGCTACTACATCGAGATCACCCGGGCCAACAAGGACGCGGTGCCCTCCGACTACGAGCGCCGCCAGACACTGACTGGCGCCGAGCGATACGTGACGCCCGAACTCAAGGTCTACGAGGCCAAGGTGCTCGGCGCGGAGGAGGAGATCGCGCGGCTCGAAGAACGCCAGTTCGCGGAGCTGCGCGATACCGTCGGCGCGGCGATTCGCCGCGTCCAGGACACGGCCGCGCGGGTGGCGGCGGCGGACACGCTGGCGTCGCTGGCCGAGGTCGCGGCGCGCAACGGCTACACGCGCCCCGAAATCCTCGACGGCTTCGCGCTCGAGATCGAAGCGGGCCGCCATCCGGTCGTCGAGCGCGTCATGCCGCGCGAGGCCTTCATCCCCAATGACATCCGGCTCGACGCCGACCACCAGATCATGATCGTCACCGGGCCCAACATGGCGGGCAAGAGCACGGTGCTGCGGCAGGTCGCGCTGCTGGTGCTGCTGGCGCAGGCCGGCTCCTTCGTGCCCGCGCGCGCGGCCCGCATCGGCGTGGTCGATCGCCTCTTCACCCGGGTCGGCGCGAGCGACGATCTGGCGCGAGGCCAGAGCACCTTCCTCGTGGAGATGAGCGAGACGGCGTCTATTCTCCACAACGCCACCCGCCGCAGTCTCGTTCTCCTCGACGAGATCGGCCGCGGGACCTCGACCTACGACGGTGTGGCCATCGCGTGGGCGGTCGCCGAGTATCTGCACGAGCGCGTCGGCTGCAAGGCCATCTTCGCGACGCACTACCACGAACTCACCCAGCTCGCGGACCGGTTCGCCCGCATCGTGAACTTCAACGTCGCCGTCCACGAGTCCGGGGATGACGTGATCTTCCTGCACCGGCTCCGCCCGGGTGGCGCCGACCGCTCCTACGGGATCCACGTGGGCCGCTTGGCGGGGCTTCCGGACGAGGTGCTTCTCCGGGCTGGCGCCGTCTTGCGGTCGCTGGAGGCCGGCCACCGGGTGTCCGCGGCGCCGCTCCCCGCCGATCAACTGGCGCTGTTCACGCCGGCCGAGGACCCCGTGCTCGCCGATCTCCGCGCGGTGGACGTCGATGGCCTGACACCCCGCGACGCGCTGACCCGATTGGCGGAATTGCAGCGACGGGCCCGGAAGGAGCGGTGATGGATATGCCAAGGCACGGACTCGCGAACCTTCGCTCCCGCCCAAGCATCCGTGTGCTGGCCCGCCGGTGCGCCGGTGCCTTCGCGTTGACGGTTCTCGCCACCTGCCGCGGCCGGGAGCCTGCGCAGGCCGCGGCCACGATGGAGAACGACGTTCCGGTCGCCATCAACAGCGGTTCCCCGTTCCAGTACCCGCCGGACCTCTACGACCAGAGCGTCGAGGGCCAGGTGCGGTTGCGCTTGTACGTGGACTCTGCCGGCCGCGTCCGACCCGACTCCACCCGCGTGGCGTTGTCGTCGGGGACGCCCGCCCTGGACTCCGCCGCCGTGCGCGGCGCCGCGCAGTTGCAGTTCGCCCCCGCCCACAAGAACGGACAGCCGGTTGGGACGGCCTTCTATCAGCCGGTGATCTTCCGTCGCAGCGCTGAGCCCCCGGTCCAGACGCCCCGATGACCTCGCGCGACGCCCCCCTCGACAGCGTGCTGGACGCCATCGGCTGGACCCCGATCATCCGCCTGGGCCGCGTCGCGCGCGGCCTGCGCACGCCCGTGCTCGCCAAGGCCGAGCAGCTGAATCCGGGCGGTTCCGTCAAGGACCGTATCGGCCTCGCCATTATCGAGGCGGCCGAACGAAGCGGGGCCCTCAAGCCCGGCGGCGTGATCGTGGAGGGCACCAGCGGCAATACCGGCGTGGCCCTCGCGATCGCGGCGGCGATCAAGGGGTATCGCTGCATCTTCACGATCCCCGACAAGATGTCCATCGAGAAGATCCGATTGCTCCGCGCGTTCGGGGCGGAGGTGGTCGTGGTACCCACGGCCGTGCCACCCGACCACCCGGAGTACTACATCCAGAAGGCCAAGGCGATCGTGGCCGCCACACCCGGCGCCGTCCTGGCGGACCAGCACTTCAACCCCGTCAACCCGGAAGCGCATTATCGCACGACCGGCCCGGAGATCTGGGAGCAGACCGCCGGACGCGTGACCCATTTCGTGTGCTCGCCGGGGACGGGCGGCACCGTATCGGGGGTGGGGCGCTACCTGAAGGAGCACAACCCGCTTATCCGGGTGATCGCCCCCGACCCGGTCGGCTCGATCTACGCCGAGTATGCCGCATCTCACCACAAGGGCGAGGGGTTCCCCTACAAGGTGGAAGGCGTGGGAGGTGACAAGATCCCGACGTCCCTCCACTTCGACGTGGTGGACGAGTTCGTCACCGTCAGCGACCGCGACGCGTTCCGGATGGCGCGCCGCCTGACACGCGAGGAAGGGCTGTTCGTCGGCGGGTCCACCGGCCTGAATGTCCACGTCGCGCTCGAGTTGGCCCGGCGGCTCGACGACCCGGAAGCACTGGTCGTGACCGTGCTGTGCGACACCGGAGAGCGCTACATGTCGAAGCTGTACGACGACGCGTGGATGCGCGAGAACCAGATGCTGGACACGGAGTTGATCACCGTCGAGTCCTTGATGGCCCAGCGGCCAGCCCAAATCCCGCCGCTGGTGTCGGTCGCACCCGCGGCCAGCGTGCGGCAGGCGCTGAACCTGATGAGCACCTACGGCATCTCCCAGGTCCCCGTCATCGCGGGAGACGACTGCGTCGGCTCGGTCACGGAGGGGCCGGTGATCGCGCGCGCGCTCGGCGACGCCAAGCTCCTCGAGCGGTCGGTCGGGGAGGTCATGCAAGCGCCATTCCCGGTCGTGGACGCGGCGCTGCCGTTCGAGCGCCTGAACACGCTGCTGTCGCATGAGACCCAAGCCGCGCTGGTCCGCAAGGAAGGCCGGCTGATCGGCCTCGTTACACGCTACGACGTGCTGCGACAGGTCGCGGGGATCCGATGAAGGTCGCGGTCCTCACCGGCGGAACTTCGATGGAGCGCGACGTCGCGCTGGCCTCCGGGCTCCAGATCGCGGCGGCGCTGCGCTCGCTCGAGCACACCGTCCACATGGTGGATCTCGCGACCGGCTACGTGCCCCCCGAACACGAGGCGGCGCTCCTGCCGGGCGGCGTGGGCCGTGAGCCGCCGCCGATGGAGCGGCTCAAGGCGCTGGAGCGCGGCATGCTCTCGGCCGGACTTGGAGAGGTGCCCGCCATCCGCGAGGCCGACGTGGTCTTCATCGCCCTCCACGGCGGACAGGGCGAGGACGGAACGGTCCAGGCGGTGCTCGACGTCATCGGGGTGCCCTATACCGGCAGCGGGTGCCTGGCTTCGGCCCTCGCGATGGACAAGGACCTTTCGAAGCGGATCGTCCGGGACAACGGCCTCGCGGTGCCGGCGTGGGTGATGGGGCCCGCCGCCGCGGACGATGTCCACCGAACCGTCGGATACCCGTGCGTCGTCAAGCCGTCGAAGCAGGGCTCGTCGGTCGGTCTCACGCTCGTCAAGCGCGGGCCGGACCTGGCGGCGGCGGTCAAGCTTGCCGAGCAGTTCGACGACGAGGTGATGATCGAGCAGTTCATCCCGGGCCCGGAGCTCACGGTGGGCATCCTCGGCGATGAGGCGCTGCCGGTCATCGAGATCCGGTCGAAGCACGAAATGTTCGACTACGAGTGCAAGTACCAGCCGGGGATGGCCGAGGAAATCTGCCCGGCGCCGATCGCCCCGGCGCTGGCGGCCAGGACGCAGGATGCGGCCAGGCGTGCGCATCGCGCGCTCAAGTTGGCGGGCTACAGCCGGATCGACTTCCGCGTGGACGAGGGCGGCGGCCTCTTCTTTCTCGAGGCCAACACGCTGCCAGGCATGACCGCCAATAGCCTGATCCCCAAGGCGGCGCGTGTGGCGGGTCTCGGTTTTCCCGCCTTCACCGAAACGGTTTGCCGGTTGGCCCTCGCACGCCGCGGAACAAAGTGGTAGGCCGAGGGATACCTGTCGGTTGAGCGTATGCGCTACGACGGTTCCCCGTTGTTCCTGACCCGCTGGGTACGGCGACTGCTGGTCGCCAACGGCATCGTGTACCTGCTCCAGTTGACGATCTTCACGAGTCCCTGGCTCGCGGAGGTCTTCGGGTTCAGGCCCTCCGCGGTCCTGGCGCACCCCTGGAGCCTGTTGAGCTACGCGTTCCTGCACCATGACTTCCTGCACATCTTCTTCAATATGCTGGCGCTCTTCATGTTCGGGCCGATGGTCGAGGATCGGCTGGGGAGCGCGCGTTTCGCGCGGCTGTATGGGGCCTCGGCCCTGGGCGGCGCGGCCTCGAGCCTGGCGCTCGTGCCCCTGGCGGGTGACGGGGTGATCATCGGCGCCTCGGCGGCGGTCTTCGGCGTCATGCTCGGTTTCGTTCTCGAGTGGCCGGACGCGCCGATCTTCGTCTTTCCGCTGCCCTTCCCCGTGAAGGCCAAGTGGCTGATTCTGTTCTTCGCCGCGGTGAACGTCTTGCCGCTCGCGCTCCAGGTGCAGGATGGGGTCGCGCATCTGGCGCACCTGGGCGGCTTCGGGGCGGCGTTCCTGTACCTGCGCGGGGGCGCCCTGCTGCGCGGCGTGCGGCGCAGGACCCCGCCCGCCCCCGACGCGGCCGTGCTCGTGCATCCATCGGCCGTCCAGACCAGTGGCCAGGCTGGGCCGTTCGGGGCGAGCCGTCCGGACGCCGACGCCAAGGCACTCGAGGAGGTGGATCGGGTCCTCGACAAGATCTCCGCCGACGGCCTCTCCAGCCTCACGACCGAAGAGCGGCGCTTCCTCGACGAGATGAGCAAGCGGTTCAAGCAAGAGCCGTGAAGTGATCCGCGCGGCTCGAGGCGATATCACCACGTATGCCGGCGGCGCCATCGTCAACGCGGCCAATAACCATCTCGTCCTCGGCGCCGGCGTCGCCGGTGCCATCGCTCGGCGCGGCGGCGCGGCGATCCAGGCCGAGTGTGACCGTCACGGCCCGATCCGGGTCGGTGAAGCGGCGCTGACCGGCGCCGGCGATCTTCCCTGCCGCTACGTCATCCACGCCGCCGCGATGGGCGACGAGCCCGTCAGCGAGCACAGCATCCGCGACGCGACACGCGCCAGCCTGCGCCTGGCCGCGGCTCACGGGATCACGGACGTGGCGTTTCCGATCCTCGGCAGCGGGGTCGGCGGCTTTTCCTTCCGCCGTGCCGTGGAAATCATGGTCGCGGCCGCGCGCGAGACGGAACCGGGCCGGGACGCCATGGAGGTGGTGCTCTATGGCTACACCACCGAAGACGCGGCCGTCATCAACGAGGTGCTGGCACGCTCGCCCTAGCCGCCGCCCTCCTGGCGCTGCAACAGGCGCCCGGCCCGCCGGGGCTGATGCGGGCCGAATCGCTGCTGGCGGCTGGACAGCTGCGCTCCGCGCGCACCCTCACCGAGGCACTGGCACAGCAACGCCCCGACGATCCCGCGATACTGACCCTGCTGGGCAGGATTTGGCTCGAGTGGCCCGTGTTCGGTCGCTGGAGGGCCGACTCGCTTCTCACACGCGCCGGTGCTCTCGACCCTGAGAACCCGGAGCCCTTCTACTACCTCGGGCAGGTCGGCCTCAAGCTGCGCGGCGACGACGGCGAGATGGTCGCACGTCGCGGACTCGAGCGCGTGCTCGCGCTGGACCCGAAGTACCGGGACGCGTGGTCTCTGTGGACGACGCTGTATCGCGGCGGTGCCGAGCGTACGGCGGCCGTGGACGCCCTCGCACGCCATGCCGGCAATCCGACCGCGGACCTGTGGCGCGCCGGACTCCTGGTGGAGCTGGGCCGGCACGCCGAAGCCGAATCGCTCTTCGCCGCGCTGGCGCGCGCATTCCCCAACGACCCGGCGCCCCGGGCCTGGCTCGCCCGCTCCCTGTTCGAACGGGGCCGCAGCGGAGAGGCCGCCGCGATGTATGAGGAGGCCCTGACGCACGCGGAGGCCGACACCGGCGAGGTATTGTGGCATCAGGTGCGTAGCATCGCGTCGCCCGAGGAGCGGGCAGCGTACCTGCGGGCGGGGCCGGCAGAGAGGGAAGCATTCCTGCGGCTCTTCTGGGCGAAGCGCAACCCCGACCTCCGGCAGCACGTCAACCCGCGCATCAGCGAACACTTCACGAGGCTGGCGGAGGCGCGGCGCGTCTTCGCCCTGCTGCATCCCCAGTCCCGCTACTTCCACTCGCGCGCATGGCGCACGGTTCGCAGCGGCCCTGCGGCGCTGCTGGAGGTGGACCTGGATGGGGTCAGGGCCGGCGTCGCGGAAACGCGCCAGGCTCGGGTCGCTGACGAGCAGGTCGCGGCGGGGCTGGTGTCGCGTCTCGACGACGTGGGCGACGAGTCGCTCAACCTCGAAGACGGCCTCGACGACCGTGGCCGGATCCTGGTGCGCTACGGAAGCCCAAGCGAGCGGTTCGTCTGGGGCACCGACGCGGAGACCTGGCGCTACGATCTCCCCGAGGGACAACTCGAGGTCACGTTCGCCCGGCGCACGGGCGCCGATGGCGGTGGTGACCAGGTCGTCACGCCGGTGGTGGCCGGTGAAGCCGAGGCGGCCCGGCACCTGCTGCAAACCGATCGTCCCGGCCTCGACGCGAACCTTCAGTTCGCCTTCTGGCCCGCCGAGTTCCGGCGCGACGCGGGACCCGCCACCGAAGTCGTGTTGTTTGCGGATCGCGTCAGCGCGACGGCGGCGCTGTACGACGCGGCCGGGCGTGAAGCCGCGCGCGACTCCGCCACCGGTCGCGCGCTCCACCTGGCGGCGCCTCCGGGCCGGTACGTGCTCGCGCTCGACGCCGAGCGCGACCGGAAACTCGGTCGCTTCCGGGGCTCCATCCCGGTGACGCGCTTTGCCGCCGACTCGCTCGCCGTCTCAAGTCTCCTGATCTCGCCCGGCGAGGTGCCGCCGTCGCGCCCGCTGCTCGAAGCCGCCGCCCCACCCGCGCTGCAGCTCCCGGCCGAGCGGGCACTTCGGCTCTACGCGGAGGTGTATGGGCTCGGCATGGATTCCGGGACAACGCGCTACGACGCGGTGTACCGGTTTGCGCGAGCCCGGGGCGGGTTGCTCGGCTTTCTCTCGCGTGCCCGCGTGACCAGCGTCGCGTTCCGCCGCGTGCAGGCCGCGACCGATCCCGCGGTCGAAACCCTGGTCATAGATCCCGGTCGCCTGCCGCGCGGTCACTATGTCCTCACCCTCGAGGTGCGCGACGCGGTGCGCGGCACCAGTGCCGCAAGCGCGACGCTCGAGTTCGACCTTCGTTAGCGCTCTTGTCCGGCGCGCCCGCTCGCTTCAAATTGGGGCGGTCGCCACAATGATCATCAACCTCATCCCCGAGTTCCTCGCCGTTCACGCGTCCTCCGCGCGCGAGGCCGCCTATCGCGCCTACCTCGCGCGCCACTGGCCGGTGCTCGAGGCGTATTGGCACAACTACGTGCTCGACCTGGACTCACCGCATACCGGGGAGGTCGTCGCCCGCGCGCTCGCTGCCGACCGCGACGACCTGCGGCGCTTGATGGCGTCGGTGGATCTCGAGCGGATGGCCGCCGACGGTCTCGATCGCGCCGCGACGGTGCTCGAACTGGATCAGGAGGTGGACGTCTACCTCACGGTGGGAGTAGGCGCGGCGAACGCCGCGGAACTGGTCGTCGGGGGACGCGGGGTGGTCATCGTGTGCGTCGAGCACTTCACCGGCCAGCCCAACCCTGACACCTACGGCCTCGGCCTGTCGCCACAGTTGATCCCGCTGTGGATCGCACACGAAGTCGCGCACACCGTGCGCTACACGTCCGCGACCAGCCGCTCCGAGCTGAAACGGCTCGTGGTGGAGGCGGGGGGCGCGTATGACTACTGGAACACGGGAAGCCGCGCGACGCTGCGCGAGCTGCTGCTCAACGAAGGGGTTGCCGTCCACGTGGCGCGGGCCGCGGCCCCCGGCTTCGCGGACGAAGAGTACTTCGGTTTCACCCGCCGCCAGTATCGCCGGATGCGGGAGCTCGAGTCGTTCTTGTTCAGAGCGGTGGAGCCCGACCTCGATCACACCGGCCTCGGCCTGCGGCTGCGCTTCCTGAGCGGGGGCATGAGCCCGGCGGCGCGCCTGGTCCGGGGCCGGGTGCTGCCGGAGCGCTCCGGCTACTACATCGGCGCACGCATGGCCGAGCCGCTGGTGGCAGAGCGCGGGCTCGCGTCGGCCGCGCGCGCGCCGGCCGCGGACTTCGAGGCCGCGGCCACCCGCCAGTCCGCCGGCCGGGCGGTGGGCGCGTGAGCCTCCCGCCGAGTGAGCGGCGCGTCAACCGAGAGCTGCGGGAAGTGCTTGACGAGTTGGTCGAGCACGTGCGCTACGTCGCGCGTAACGTGCAGACCCTGAGCAAGCAGGACATGGAGTACGCCGAGGAGCGGCTCGAGTGGCTGGCCGATGAAGTGTGGCGCGCCGCGACCGATGCGTCGGAGTCGCGCGGCTAGGAGACCGGACCCTTCCGGCGCGCCGTTTCCCGCAAGCGGGCCTTGTTGATCATGTACTGCTGCGGGAGGCTCACCAGGTTCGACACCGCGTAGTAGAGATTCAGCCCCGAAGCGAAGTTCAGGAACAGCACCGTCATCATGATCGGCATCACGGTCGTCATCATCTTGGCCTGCGGGTTGGGTGGCATCCCCATCTGCCCGAGCTTCGACAGCGCCCACATGGACCCGCCCATTACCAGCGGGATCACGTAAGTCGGATCCCGCAGCGACAGGTCGGGCAGCCACAGGAACGACACGCCGCGGAACGCGATCGTGTTGGCGAAGACGAAGAACAGCGCCAGTAGGATCGGGAACGGCACCAACATCGGCAGACAGCTGCCGAACGGGTTCACCTTGTGCTCGCGGTACAGCTTCATCATCTCCTGTTGCAACCGCTGCGGGTCATCCTTGTGCCGCGTCTGAATGTCCTTCATGTGCGGCTGGATAGCCTGCATCGCCACCGAACTCATCATCGCCTTCTGGTTCAGCGGCCACAGCGCCAGCCGTATCGCGATGCCGAACAGGATCAACACCCACCCATAGGCGAGCGACAGCCGCTGGTGCATCCACAGCAGCAACTGCGTGATCCACACCGCGACCGGCATCACGATGGGTTTGAAGATCCAGCCGTACGGGGAGGCCTTGTCGAGCCCGCGGCCCAGACGCCTGAGCTGGCGGTATTCCTGCGGTCCGAGATAGAGGCTGTAGCGGAACCGCCCATCCGGCCCGACCGGCAGCGTCACCCACATTTCCGCCGTGACCTCGTAGCGGCCGGTGCGCGGACCGCCCGTGGCTACGGCGCCACCGAAGGCGGGCTGCGTGCTGTCGGGCGACAGCAGCGCACCGATGAAGTACTTGGATTTTACGGCGACCCAGTCGAACGGCCCGTCGAGCGTCTGCGTCTCTCCAGGCTTGAGCTTGGAGAAGGCGAGGCTCACCGGCACGGTGCGGCGGCCGACCACCGCGTAGGCGCGGTAGTTGCCGGCGCTGTCCGCCTCGACGTTGGCGAGCCCCGACCCCAGCCCCACCAGGAGCAGCGCCCCCCGGCCGCCGAGGCCGCCCACCTCGCCTGAAACGTCGAGCAGGTACTCCGCTCCGGCCCGCGGCATGACCGACAGCTGCACGTCCAACTCGCCCGCGTGGCCGCGGAAGGTGGCCCCCTGGGACGAGCGCTCCAACGCGAACGGCACGCTGTCGAGCGCGATCGTGTCACGCCCCACCACCAGCCGCTCGGCAAGCATCCGGTCCCCGGGGCGTAGCAGCTCCGCCAGCTTGCCCTTGGAAGAGCTGGCGTACGACCGGTACCCCGTGAACTCTGCGCCCTGGAGCGCGGCCCCCAGCGTGGTCAGCGTGTACCGGGCTCCTGGGGTGGTGACTGTCAGGGTCTCGGCGGGAATCGTGGTCCCAGCGGCGGCGCTCGCGCGGCGGACGCCGTCCGGTGCGCGCCCCGGCGCCGGGGTCGCGGTCGCTCGCGCCGCCGTGTCGGCCGGGACACGGGCCGCGCGCGTGGTGTCGGCCAGAGACGCCACAGGACGGCGCGCCGGCTTGAAGAAGAGCGACGGCACCATCGCCACCGCGATCATCAGGAGAATGGCCACTACGAGTCGCCGTTCCATGGGTCAGGGCACCGGGTCGTAGCCGCCGCGGGCGAAGGGGTGGCAGCGCAGAATGCGCTTCATGCCCATCCATCCGCCGTGCATCGCGCCGTAGCGCTCGACAGCCTCGAGGGTATACGCCGAGCAGGTCGGCTGGTAGCGACACGCCGACGGCAGCAGCGGCGAGAGCGTCACTTGGTAGCCGCGGATCATCAGGACGGCGACGCGGGCGAAGATGGACACAAGGCCCCTACGATTTCTCCGCGCAAACGGTCGAACTTCGCGTCGTACGCGACCGCCCGAGATCGAACCGCCACGTCGGCAGGCTCAGGCAATACCGGCAGTACCGACCGGCGGCAAATCTCCCGGAGCCGCCGGCGCAGCCGGTTGCGCTCAGGTGCGGTATGCCCGTGTCGCGCCACGATCACCGCCAGGCGTGAATGCTCAAGAGGGGAAGGCCGAATGAACAGATCGAGATGATCCGTTCGGCGGCGCTTCCCCTCGGTCATCAGCGCGCGGAGTTCCGCCGCGCGCCCAATCCGGAACGACTTCGGCAGTCGCTCTGCCGTCAACCGCCCCGGTGCTTGGACGGTATCCTGACAGTCAGGAGCTTACGCCCCTTCTTGCGCCGGCTCGACAGCACGGCCCGGCCCCAGCGCGTCTTCATGCGGTGGCGGAAGCCGTGCTTGTTCAGGCGTTTACGGTTGTGCGGATGATACGTTGGTCCCACTGGTCTAGCCTCCGGAAAGCCGCGAAACGTACACGCGCCCGGCGCCGCCGGTCAAGGTTGACTTTTCAACATTCGAGGCATACGTTCGGTCGCCCTTGAAGCACCTACCCGCCTGACCCCGACCTTGCGTTGATGGAGCTGTCCGTAAAGGAAACCTGGAACCGCCTCCTCGACCAGGCTCGTGGCCGCTTGCCGGAACCCACGATTCGATCCTGGCTGGAGCCGGTTGAGCCGATCGGCCTCGAGAACGGCACCTTGGTTCTCGCGGCGCCCGACGAGTTTGCCGCGGACTGGAACAAGTCCAACTACGCCGCGTTGCTGTCCGACCTCTCGACGCAGGTCGTCGGCCGGCGCCTGGAGATGTCGTTCCGGGTGATGGAAGAGCGCTCGCGGCGCCCACAGATGGACTTCTTCGTCGCGTCGCCGGCCTCCGCGGCCGGTGCCACGCCCGTAAAGGCGCCCGCCTGGTCGATGCCGCTGAACGAGCGGTACGCCTTCGGGACGTTCGTGATCGGCAAGTCCAACGAGCTCGCGGCCGCCGCGGCGCACGCCGTCGCGGAGGCTCCCGGCAAGGCGTACAACCCCCTCTTCATCTACGGCGCCACGGGCCTGGGCAAGACGCATCTGATGCAGGCCATCGCCCACGCCGTGCTCGAGCGCTCGCCGCAGACCAGGGCCGTGTATATGAGTGGCGAGCAGTTCACCAACGAGGTGATCGAGCACATCCACGGGCAGAAGATGCCGGAGTTCCGGCGCCGCTACCGGAACGACCTGGATCTGCTCCTGCTGGACGACGTGCACTTCCTGGAACGGAAGGAATCCACCCAGGAGGAGTTCTTCCACACCTTCAACGCGCTGTACGAGGCCGGCAAGCAGATCGTCCTGACGAGCGACCGCTCGCCCAAGGAGTTGCCGGGCCTCGAGGTCCGGCTCGTGTCCCGGTTCGACTGGGGCATGGTCGCGGACATCGGCCAGCCCGACCTCGAGCACCGCACGGCCATCCTGCGCAAGAAGGCAGAGCAGGACCACCTCGAGCTGACGATCCCGGATGACGTGCTCCAATTCATCGCCGAGCACGTCCGCAGCTCGGTGCGCGAGCTCGAGGGCTGCATTATCAAGCTGCTGCTCTTCGCCTCCCTGAAGCATAGGGAGATCACCATCGAGCTGGCCCGTGACGCTCTGTCGGACAAGATCAGGCCGGCGGAGGAAGCCGGCGCCGACGCGGTGGGCCGGCGCGGCGGCCCTTCCATCGATCGCGTACAGGAAGTCGTCGCCCGGCGGTGGGGTGTTACGCCCGAGGGCCTGCGCTCGAAGGCGCGCACCAAGCGCCTGACCGTGCCGCGCCAGGTCGCCATGTACCTGGCCCGCGACATGCTCGGCATGCAATTGGTGGAGATCGGACAGGCCTTCGGCGGACGGGACCACTCGACAGTGATTCACAGTCTCGACAAGGTGTCCAGACAACTGGCCCGCGATCACAGCTTCCGCGATCGAGTGACTCAGGCGCGGACCGAGTTGTCCGCAGTTTAGACGTTGGTAAGTCGCCGGAAATGTTGGGTCGGTGTTGGCTGATGTGGATGGCGTGGACGCATTTCAACGGACCAGTAAGGCTTCCACATAACGGGGCGCGACGGCACCGCGCCAAGCCACTGGTACCACGTGCTCTAGCGCCGGAGCAAACAGTTCCACATGCTCTACGGTTACTACTAGTCTTTTCTTATATGGTTTGGTAGTAGGCTGTACGACTCGCATCCAATGAGGATTGGATGAAGTTCACGATCACGCGGGAGAAGCTTCAGGAAGGCCTCCTAGCGGTCGTCTCGAGCATTCCGACGAAGACGACGCTACCGGTCCTCTCCAACATCCTGATCGAGGCCACCAAGGAGGGCATCCGCCTTTCCGGTACCGACCTCGATATTGCGGTTTCCACGACGGTGCCGGCCGAGGTCGACGAAGAAGGTGCGTTGACACTGCCGGCCAAGAAGCTCTCCGAGATCGCGCGCGAACTGCCCGGCTCACCAGTGCGGGTCACCTCGGCGGGTGAACAGCGGGCGCAGCTGGAGTGCGGAAAGAGCAAGTTCCGCCTGCTGGGGCTTCCGCGTGACGAGTTTCCCTCTTTTCCCGTGGTGCGGTTCGACGGTTCGTGGAAGGCTCCGGCGAAGGACCTGCACAAGTTGATCGGGCACGTCTCGTTCGCGGTATCGACTGAAGAGAGCCGGCCGATCCTCAACGGCGTCCTGTGGGAGCTGCGCAAGGACCGGATGCGGATGGTGGCGACCAACGGGCACCGTCTTGCCCGCATGGAGGTGCCACTTTCGGGCACCGGGACATCGCAGGCCGACCTCATTGTCCCGCCCAAAGCGCTCGAACAGATCCGCCGGCTGTTCGCGGAGGACGTCGAAGTGGAGATCGGCAAGAGCGAAAACCACCTGGGTTTCCACAGCGGCGGCACGCAGGTCTTCACGCGGCTGATCGAGGGCCCGTACCCGAACTACGAGCAGGTGATCCCTCGCGAGAATGATAAGTTCGCGACGGTGGACAAGGTGGCGATGGCGGCCGCGTTGCGGCGGATGAGCATCGTCGCCAGCGACCAGACACACCGCATCCGGCTCTCGTTTGGCGGCGGCATGCTGAAGTTCAGCGTGCAGACGCCGGACCTCGGCGAAGCCCAGGACGAGATGGCGGTGACCTACGAGGGCGACGCGCTGGAAATCGGTTTCAACGCGGCGTATCTGCTTGAACTGCTCAAGTACATGCCGACCGACGAGGTGCGTTTCACGCTGAAGGCGCCGGAGCGCGCCGCGACGGCCGAGCCGGTGGGCTGGGACGACCCCGCGTCCTACACGTGCCTGGTCATGCCCCTGAGGTTGATCGACTAGGACGAGCCCGCGGGGACCTTGATCGGCGGTGCGGCCGCCGTGCCCGATGCGATCGCGGGCGCGGCGGCCGCGTGCCTTTCTGGCGGGACTCAGTCCCGTGGCGCGGTGACGGCGCCGCTGCCCGTGTCGGGCGGCGGGCCAGGCAACACAGGTGCCGGCTCCTCGGACTCCTCGGGCGGCACCACGACCGGCGCGCCACCGAGCTTGAGGAGGATGAGTTGCTGGCGCCAGCGAGTCCGACCGGGCCGGAACGACGGGTTTGAGGTGAGCGGATGAGGCAAGGTCGCGATGAGCAGCGCGGCCTGATCGAGGGAGAGGCGGTTCGCCGGCTTGCCGAAGTACCGCTCGCTCGCGGCCTCCACGCCCCAGAGGTTGGGGCCGAACTCCGCGACGTTGAGATACAGCGCGAGGATCCGGCTCTTGTCGAGCGCCCACTCGAGCCGGTAGGCGATCACCGCTTCCTTGAGCTTGCGCAGCGGGTTGCGCGAGGGTGACAGGTAGAGGTTTCTCGCGAGTTGCTGCGTGATGGTGCTGGCGCCGCGCAGCCTGTCGCGGCGCGGCCATGCACGGCCGAGCGCCCGCCAGAGCTCGGCGCGGTCCCTGGGGTTGCTCCACGAAAAGGCAGCACGCCGGTACCCGATCGCCTCGCGCAGCGCCCGGTAGTCAATCCCGTGATGCAGGTAGAACGCGTCGTCTTCTCCTGCGGTGGCAGCCTTGGATAGCCACGGGCTCATGGAGTCGGCGGGCACGGGCGCGTACCGGCGTGGCGTCGTCTCGCGGCCGGCGCCCTGATGCTGCGAGCGCATCGCCATGAACGCCGTCTGGGCCGGCCAGTGCGTTTGCCACCAGGAGGGCGGCGGCCAGACGAAGCCGAGCCAGAGAACGAAGCCGCCCGCCGCCACCATCACGACGGCGGCGATACGGCGGAGCGGGTGCGTCATCGAGTCAGCGGCGCGCCGGCGCTGCGCGGGTGACCAGCGCACCGGACAGGCCGAGCGCGTCCACTTCGTTGGCGCCCCCCGGGAGGAGCGCAAAGGCGCCGGCGCGACCCTTGGGCCCGTCCAGGGTCACGGCGACGGCGAACCCGCGCCGCTGGAAGTCGGGCGAGAGATCCGCACGCAACGACAGCGCCACCCCGTCCGTGACGGTGACGGTCCCGCCGAACCGGATCTCTTGCGAACGCCAGCGGCGGGTGGCCACTTCCCACTCTCCCCCCGCCTGTAGATGCCCGGCCAGCATGCTGATGAGGGCGCCGGGGACGAGGCTGGCTCCCAGCAACGTCGAGTCGTTGAGCCTCGGCGATCCGATATTCCTGGCGACGAGCGAGAGCTGTGTGCCACTGCGGGACGCGACGCGCACCGCCACGTCCCAGCTAGAGCCCTTGAGCGCCCCGGCAAACCAACGGCGCGCGAGGCCGGCCGAAAACCGTTCGTCGCCGAGGCCGACCCCCACGATGTATGTGTTGAGCGACGGGCCTTTCGGATAGCGGTCGTGGGCCCAACCCGCCGCAATACCCCGGTTGGCGATCGTTGCGCCATACTGGCTGAGTTGGGTCGCGCCGCCGGGAACGAAGCGATCGGCTGTCACATCGGCGCCGAGGCTGGCCTCCACTTGCCGGACGAGCCCTGCGGGATTGACCCACAGGGCTCGCGCGTCGGCGACGTCGGTCGTGAGCAGGTAGCGCGCAGGCTGGGCCGGTTCGATGGGAACCAGCACAGCCTGGGCCGCGCCCAGACGGGGCAAGGCCCACGCCCAGGCCGCGAGATAGACGGTGGCGAGCGCCAGCGCCCGCCGCGCCTTCACGGCAGCCGCGTGAACGTGCTGTGGGTCGTACTGCGCACCGGCACGACGATGCCGGCACTGATGACGTTCGCGTTGACCATCGAGCTGTCACTCATCGTGCCCCCGAGGTAGACGCCGGCCGCGGAGACGAAGGCGTCCGCGGATCTCTGGCCGCTCCCGGCGAGCTCGATCGTCTGGCCCTGGGCCTCGCCCGAACCCGACACGGTGTAGGTGACGGCCATCGCCAGGTGCAGCGCCCGGGTCCCGGCATGATCCTCCCAGCCCACAACGCGATGCTGCCGCGCCATGTGCACGGTGACCGCGAGGCCCTGGCTCGGCGTGGTTATCGAGGTCGTGTCCGACCAGGTCGTCCCCGCTGCGGTCGAACCCGCCGGCAGCTGCGGCAGGAACTCGCGGAACCCCTGGGAGACTTGCCGTACTGCGGCGCTGGCGCTGTCCGGAGGCGTCAGCGAAATGATCTGTCCCTGCGGCGAGGCGACGATATGCACGGTCTGCCCCTTGGCGGCAGCCAACTCGGCGGGGCCGGGGCCCCCCATCGGTGCCGAAATGGAGAGCGAGTCGATGGTGACAGCAACGCCGATGTTCCCTGAGGCGTCGGCGACGGCCACCGTGACGAGCACCGCGGTGGAGAGGTCGAGTTTGGAGGTCTGTCCCATGGCCTCCTGCTCCACGTGCGACAGCGATTCGAACCGGTAGTGGCCGGTTCCGGCGGCGTAGCGGAGCGTGGTCGGTTCGGCCGGCGCAGCGGGCGCCGCGGCGGGAGCGGTGGGAGCGCGCGTTGGAGCCGGCCCCGCAGTCGGCGTGGCGCGGCCAGCGCAGGCCGCGACCGCGAAGGCCACGGCGACAAGACATGGACGACGGTTCATGAACCTCTCCTTGTCGAGTTCGGCGCCTCGCATTCGGGGCGCGCAGGTTGGGCTGGGGAGAACATACGGCGGCGCCGCAAGCCTCCCCGAAGGGCGCTCGCGGCGCCGCCGGCGGAGCCGTAAGCCGAGTTCTGTTCGACCCGAAGGTCGGACGGTCATCTCTCTGGGATGGCGGTCGCCCGCCACCTCGCGCGGCCTACCCGCGGCTCGCCGTTGCCGGCGTTGTCGGTCCGGGCCGGACCTCGCCGCCTATTTGGCCTTGCTCCGGCTGGGGGTTGCCGTGCCACGCCTGTTACCAGGCGCGCGGTGGGCTCTTACCCCACCATTTCACCCTTACCACGCCCGAAGGCATGGCGGTGTCTTTTCTGTGGCCCTGTCCGTCGCCTCGCGGCGCCCAGGCGTTACCTGGCAGCCTGCCCTAGGAGCTCGGACTTTCCTCAGGCCCGTAATGGACCTGCGACCGCCTCGCTCCGCACTGCAAGATACCCCGTCCCACGAAGGGAGACAAACGCGCGCCGACCCGCGTGTGCGGTTGGGTGACGCGACGGTGACGTTTGCCCGTAACATGGCACGCGAACTCGAGCGAGGAGAGCCATGCCCGCCGTCGCCGCCACCGTCGCCACCGTGCTGTTGCCCGACGAACGCGCCCGCGTCGAGGCGGCGGGACAGGACTGCTTCGTCACCCTGCACGGCGAGTCACTCGACGACGCGATCCGGCAGGTGCGGCGCCAGCGCGTGGATGCCGTTTTTCTGTCCGTCCACCGGTGCGATGACGCGGCGTTCCCGCGGGTCGCGCAATTCGTCCGTGAGTTCCCTCAGGTTCCAGCTGTCGCGCTCATTTCGCGGCCCGATCACGAGGCGCCCCACCGGGTCCTGAGTCTCGGGGCTTCCGGGGTTCGCGCCGTGGTGGACGTCTCCGTGCCGGCCGGCTGGAGCCGGCTCCGCGAGTTGCTGCGCGAGCCGACCTCGCCAGTGGCCGCTCGGGTGATGGGTGCGCTGGACCGCGACATCGCGGGCGTCCCGCCCGACTGCTGGCTCTTCTTCGAGGTGGTGGTGCGTCGCGCGCCGGAGTTGCGCACGGTCAAGCGGCTGGCCAGCGCGCTGCGCGTGGTGCCGAGCTCCCTGATGTCACGCTTCTATCGTACCAACCTGCCGTCGCCCAAGACCTATCTGGCCCACGCACGCCTGCTGCACGCCGCGTACCTGTTCCGCAACGGCGGGCTCTCGATCGCCGACATCGCGAACCGGCTCGACTACTCGTCGCCGCAGAGCTTCGGGCGACACCTGCGGGCGCTGCTCGGCGTGACGGCGGGCGAGTTCCGGCGGCGCCTCCCCTTCGAGGTGGCGCTCGACCGGTTTCGAGGACGTTTCGTCACCCCGTACCGGGACCGGTTGCTCGCGTTCCATCCACTGGGAACGCGGCCCGGGGATCACGGACAGACCACGGTGTGAGCTGCCGGTCCCGCCGGGTGACGCCACCGCACGTGCGCCGGGCTGACCGGCGAGCGCGGGATCAGACCGGTGCGTCCAGGAGTTCCCGCAGCAGGCAGAGTGAGCGAACCGCGAACCCCGCGCGCTCGATGGCCTCGCGCCCCCCCTCCTCACGGTCCACCACCGCGAGCACGCCGCACACCGTCCCCCCGGACTCACGAACGACCGCAGCTGCCTCGAGGGCAGAGGCTCCGGTGGTGACCACGTCCTCGACCACGACCGCCGTGGCTCCCGGTTCGAAACAGCCCTCGATGCGATGGCGCGCCCCGTGGGTCTTGGCCGCCTTCCGCACAGTGAAGGCATGGATGGGCGTCGGCGCAGTCGCGGTGGCGCGGGCGATCGCGTAGGCGACCGGGTCGGCGCCGAGGGTGAGGCCTCCGACCACGAGCGCGTTCCAACCGGCAGCGCGGATCGCGGCCAGGCCGAGATCTCCGATCAGTGCGAGTCCCTCGGCGTGCATGGTCGTGCGGCGGCAGTCCACGTAGTACGGCGAGCGGCGCCCGGACGCGAGCAGGAAATCGCCGTGGAGGATGGAGCGGGCTCTGAGCAGCGCGACCAGGCGCGCGCGCGCGTCCGCCCCGTCCGGCGTCACCAACTCATCCGCGCGACCCGAACAACCCCTTGAGCGAGCCGAAGAGCCCGGCGCGGGGCATATCCAAAGGCTGCGTAGCCGCCGCGGCGAACTCGTCGGCGAAGGCCGCCACCGTCGGCTGCCTGCGACGCGGCTCGCGGCTGAGGCCTCGCATCACCGCCTCCTCGACCGCGCGGGGGAAGACGAGGTCGCGTCGCGCCTGCCCGAGCGGGACCGGGGGCTGAGTGAGCAGTTGCTGGAACAACTCGCGCGGAGACTTCGCGATGTACGGCAACTGCGCGGTGACCAGGAAATACGTGATGGTGGCGAGGGAGTAGATGTCGGCGGATTCCCCGACCAACTCACCCGAGAGCGCTTCGGGCGCCACGTACTGCAGCGTGCCGACGAAGAAGCCGGTCCGGGTCAGCCGTTCGGCTGGCGCGAGCTCCGCATCCCGGGCGATCCCGAAGTCGAGCAGCCGCGCCCGCTGCGTGCGCGGGTCGTAGATGATGTTCTCGGGCTTGAGGTCCCGGTGAATGATGCCGGCCGCGTGCGCGGCGGCCAGCCCGTCGGCTACGTGGCGCACGATCGTGGCGGACAGAGCAAGCGCGACCGGCCCGGACCGGCGCACGAACTTCGCGAGAATCTCGCCGTCGGCCCACTCGAGCGCGAGATAATGAAGGCCGCCGGGCGCCTCTCCGAACTCGTACGTCTGCACCACGGCGGGATGGGCCACGCGGGAGCCGTATTCGGCTTCCCGCAGGAAACGCTGGACGGCGGTCCGGTCGCCCCGCAGCTTGGCGCGCAGGATCTTCATCGCGCACACGCCGCGTGCGGAGTGCTGGGCACGGTATACCGTCGCCGTGCCCCCTTCACCCACCCGTTCGAGTAGATGGTAGCCGGCGACGACCGTGCCGGTCAGATCCTCGGAGTGCATTGGATTGCGCGAATGTACCGCGCTCCCGCGGAGGCGGCAAGTCAAGGCGTGGCGCCGCCTTGACTGTACCAGCCCGGCATCCGTAGCTTGGCCACAAGGCCGCCTTCTCGTCGCCTCGAGGAACCCACGTCCGTCGTCGTCCGCCGTTTCCTCGCCGCGTCCAGTTTCCTCGCGCTCTTTTCGTGCGGACCGTGGCAGCGCGTGGGTGCTCCACCGCCCAGGGAATCGTCATCCCAGAGGGTGACCGAGCTCTTCGACCCCACGGCGGTGTATCGCGCGCTGGGGTACGTCACCGGAGCCGGCCAGATTCGCTTCGTCGGTAACGTGCGGATGCTGGCCGGCCGCACTGCCGACACGGCTCTCGCCGTCGTGGCCCTTTCGATGCAGGACCGCCATCTGGCGTTCCGCCGCGACGCGAACGGCTTTGCGGCGACGTACCGGGTGGAGCTCGCCTTTCGCCAGGGCCTGTCGCTGGTTCAACAGGTGGTGCGCGACGAGCGGGTCGTGGTGGGCACGTTTGCCGAAACGCAGCGGGCGGAAGAGAGCATCATCTACCAGGAGTTCGTCCCGGTGCCGGCGGGAACCTACCGGCTCTCGATCGTCATTCGCGACCAGAACGGCCCGGGCGTCGGCCGGTTCGAAGGTCCGTTCGAGGTCCCCCGGCTGGAAGTGCCGGCCATCGCCACGCCCATCCCGGTGTACCGGGCTACGCCGCGCACCGACTTGGCCGCCGTGCCCGACATCGTGACGAATCCGCGCGGAACCGTGGACTACGGGACGGACTCGTTGCGATTCTACGTCGAGACATACGGGCTCCCGGCCGGCAGCGAACTGGTAACGGCCGCGCTCGACAGCAGCGAACACGTGAGCTGGGCCGACACCACGCGGCTCGATTCCTCGCGTGCCCTCCGGCCCTTCCTGTTCGCCGTGGCGCCGTCGCGACTCTCGCTCGGCCGTCACGAATTGCAGGTGGGGATCGCTGGCGGGGGCGTGGTGGCGCGGGCGCCGTTCCTCGTGGCGTTCTCGGGCCAGTGGATCGTCGCCAATTTCGACGAGATGATCTCACTGCTCCGGTACTTTACCGCGGCTGACACGCTCAAGAAGCTGGCGCAGACGCCGCCGGAAGAGCGCGCGGCCGCGTGGCGCAAGTTCTGGCACGACACCGACCCCGATCCGGCGACGCCGGAGAACGAGGCGCTGGATCGCTATTTCCTCCGTCTGGGGGCCGCCAACGAGCAGTTTCGTGAGGAAGGAATTCCCGGCTGGCTCACCGATCGCGGCGAAGTGCTCATCGTCCTCGGCCCACCGGACGAAATGATCGATCCACATCCGGACTTCCGGGGCCGCGGCCGCACCGTCCAGTGGGTCTACGACCAGCTGAATCTCATCCTCTATTTCGTGGACGATGCCGGGTTTGGGCGTTTGCGCCTCGACCCTGGTTCCCGGTCTGAATTCGACCGGATCGTCAACCGCCTGCGCTCGCGGTGAAGCCACCCTCGGGGACTGCGGCCCCCGCGGTTGCGCACCACGGCCCCAAGAACCGAAGCGCACGGGACGAGGGATGGCGCCGCGCGCTCCACGTGGCCTCCGGCGCAATCGGACCGCTCGCCACCGCCGTCGGCTCGCGCGTCGCGACGCCCGCCTTTGCGGCACTGGTGGTGCTGGCGTGCACCGCCGAAGCGGCCCGGTTCCGGTGGCCGTGGGCACGGGCGAAGCTTGACCGGCTCGCCGGCGGGTTGTTCCGGCCGAACGAGGGCTCGACGGTGAGCGGTGCGGCGACCCTCGCGCTCGGCTACGCCCTGGCCTGGTGGCTCTTCCCCGTGACGGTCGCCGAGCGCGCCATTCTCGTCGCGGCACTGGCGGACCCGATGGCCGCGATGGTCGGCTCCCGGTTCGGCGGCGGCCGCCGGAAGTCGTGGGCCGGGGCGGCCGCGTGCGCCGGAACGGCCGCGCTCCTGCTGCTGTTCACCGGCCTTCCCGGCGCGACCTGCGCGGGCGCCGCGGTCGTGGCGGCGGCCGTCGAGTTGGTGCCGTGGCGCGGCGCCGACAACATCAGCATCCCGGTGGGCGTCGGGGCCGTGCTGTGGTGGATGGCGTGAGCCGCGCGGCGCGCGTCTACCTGATTGACGGCTACGCACTCATCTATCGCGCCTTCTTCGCGATGCTCGCCCGGCCTTTGACCACGAGTCGGGGCGAGAACACGTCGGTGGCGTGGGGGATCGCGAATTTCCTGCTGAGGCTCACCGAGAAACACCGGCCGGAGTTCGTCGCGTGGGTCCACGACGCCGGATCGAGCTTCCGGAACGAGCGTTATCCGGAGTACAAGGCGACCCGCGAGAAGCTCGACGAAGAGCTGCAGCAGGACTTCGATCAGTCGGTCCAGCGCGTCGAGGCGCTGCTCCGCGCGTTCCGGGTTCCCCTCATCGCGGTGGAGGGGTACGAAGCCGACGACGTCATCGCTACTCTGGCTGAGCGCGCGGCCGCCGCCGGTCTCGACGTGGTGATCGTGTCGGGGGACAAGGACTTCTACCAGCTCATCGGTCCAAAGGTCAGCCTCCTCAACCCCGGCCGCGGCGGGCCGGCGGCGGTGGAGGAGCACTTTGTGACGACGGCCAATGCCACCGAGCGACTGGGCGTCCCGCCGGAGCGGACAGTGGACTTCCTTGCTCTGGTGGGCGACACCGCGGACAACGTGCCCGGGGTCCGTGGGGTGGGCGAGAAAACGGCGGTGAAGCTGCTTCAGGAATACGGCACACTGGAAGCCATTCTCGCCCACGCCGGCGAGGTGACCATGAAGCGGGTGCGCGAGGCGCTGGAGCAGGACGCCGATCGCGCGCGCCTGTCGCGTGAGCTGGTGACGCTCCACCGGGATGTGCCGGTGCCGCTGGATCTGGCGGCGCTCGCCGTCCGCCCCCCCGACCGCGCGGCGCTGCTCTCCCTCATGTCGGAGTTGGAGTTCCATTCGCTGGCACGCTCCCTGGACGAGGGTGGCGGGCGGGAGGAGGCGGCCAGCGGCGAGTATCGCATCGCCGATACCGTGGAGGCCGTCGAGGCGGTCATCGGGCGGGCGCGCGCCGCGGGTGAGTTTGCGCTCGACGTCGAGACGACTTCCCTCGATCCGATGCGCGCCGACCTGGTGGGCCTGTCGATCGCCGTGGCGCCGGCCGAAGCGTGGTATCTGCCGTTCGCGCACCAGCCGTCCACGGACATGCTGGAGCACCGCGAGGTGGTCAACCTGCCCCGGCTCACAGATCCGGAGCTGGCGCCCCTCGTCGCGCTCCTGGGCGATGGGGCAGTGGCCAAGGTCGGCCACAACATCAAGTACGACTGGCTGGTGCTGCGCCGGGCCGGCGTGACGCTGCGGGGTGTCACCTTCGACACCATGATCGCGAGCTTCATGATCGATCCGGGCAAGCGTTCGCACGGACTGGACGCCCTCGCGCTGGAGCAGTTCAACGCCCGGCTCCGCCGCTTCGAGGAGCTCGTCGGAAAGGGGCGCGCCGAGAAGAGCTTCGCCGAGGTGGCCGTGCGGGAGGCGGCCGACTACTGCTGCGCCGACAGCGACTACACGCTGCGGTTGCGGCACCGGTTCGCGCCGACCCTCGCCGACCACAGCCTCGAGCGGCTGTTCCACGACGTGGAAATCCCGCTGATCGGCGTGCTGGTGGACATGGAGTGGGAGGGGATCGCGATCGACCGGGAGCATTTCTCGCGACTCTCGGCCCAGATGCGCAGCGAGCTGGCGCAACTCGAGCACACGATCCACGAGCAGGCGGGAGTGGTGTTCAACCTCAATTCCACGCCGCAGCTTCGCCACGTGCTGTTCGAGAAGCTCCAGCTGCCGGTGCTCAAGAAGGGAAAGACCGGAGCCTCGACCGACGCCGAGGTGCTCGAGGAGCTGACCGGGATGGGGCACACCGTTCCGCGGTTGCTGCTGGAGTACCGCGAGATCTCGAAGCTCCTGACGACCTACCTGGAGGTGCTGCCGAACGAGGTGAACCCGGCCACTGGCCGGATACACACCTCGTTCAACCAGATCGGGGCGGCCACCGGCCGGCTGAGCTCGACCAACCCCAATCTGCAGAACATCCCGGTGCGCTCACCCCGCGGCGAAGCGATCCGGCGCGGCTTCGTGCCACGTCCGGGGAACCGCTTCATCGTCGCCGACTACTCGCAGATCGAGTTGCGGCTCCTGGCTCACCTGTCGCGCGACCAGGCCTTCGTGGACGCCTTCCTCGCTGGCGGGGACATCCACCGGCAGACGGCGGCCGTGATTTTCGGGGTGGCGCCGGACGCCGTGACGCCGGAGATGCGCGCGCGGGCCAAGACGATCAACTTCGCCACCATCTATGGCCAGGGCCCGCACGCTCTGGCGCGCCAACTCGGAATCGGGTACGACGACGCACGGCGCTTCATCGAGGACTACTTCGTCCGATTCGCCGGGGTGCGGAGCTTCCTCGACCGCACGGTAGCGGAGGCCAAGGAGCGCGGATACGTCGAGACCATCTTCGGGCGCAGGCGGTACATCCCGGAACTGCGGGACAAGAACCACAGCATCCGTGCCTTCGGGGAGCGCACCGCGACCAATTCCCCGCTGCAGGGCTCGGCCGCCGATCTCATCAAGGTGGCCATGATCAGGGTCAGTGAAGCCCTGCGCGCAGCCTATCGTGCCAAGCTGTTGCTGCAGGTGCACGACGAGTTGGTCGTGGAAGCCCCGGAGGCCGAAACGGAGCCGGTGGCCACCCTGGTCAAGGAGAGCATGGAAGGCGCGGCGGCGTTGCGAGTGCCGCTGGTTGCCACCGTCGGAATCGGCGACAACTGGCTGGACGCCAAGGCCGGCTAAGTTCTTGCCGCGCGCGGGCCTGCGCAGTACTATAGCGAGGCTGCCGCCGGCTAGATTTCGGCGACCGGGAGGTTGCAGGTGTGAAGAGGTTTCGCGGATTCACGCTGATCGAACTGTTGATGGTGATAGTGATCATCGGGATTCTGGTCTCGGTCCTGATCCCACGATTCGCCAATTCGAGAGAGAAGGCGTTCGTTGCGGCGATGAAATCCGACCTGCGCAACCTCGCCACGGCGCAGGAGTCCTACTACTACGACTATGCGGCGTACTCCCCAGCGGTGAGCCAGCTGCCCGCCTTCAACGCGACCACTGGAGTGAGCGTGACCATCAATGAGGCGAGCATTGGCGGATGGTCGGGTTCCGCGACGAGCTCCAGTACCACCCGGCAGTGTTTCCTCTTCGTCGGCAACGCGGCCCCCGTCGGGGTGTCGACGCAAGAGGGGCAGGTGGCCTGCAACTAGGTGAGTTGGCAGGAGTTCCCCCGCCGACGTGACGGCCTGCTGTACGCGCTGGACGGCGGCCTCTGGCTGCACCGCTTCACCCTCGACGATCGACCGATGGCGCACCTGGTCAGCAGCGACCGGGAGCAACTGATTTCCTGGGGACATTCCGTTGGCCTCGACGCCCGGTGGCTGCAATACAAGCCGCTGCGCGACCCGCGGACCGGTGTTCGGGTGGCGGCGTGGCACTGGGATCTCTGGGGGGAACTCCTCCCACCGCGCTGAAGCGGCGGCGCCTTCTCCCTCGCCGAGCCTTGGCGATTCGTCACGGGGCCCGATCAGGAGTGTGCAGATGAGATTCCCTCGCTATGCGTTGGCGGTCGTCACGCTGGTGGCCTGCACGGGCCGGCAACGGTCGGATGTGGAAGGCACCGCTGTGGACGAGGCGGTGGTCAGTGCCGCGCGGCCGGGTGTCGCGGCGTACCCCGTCGACCAGTTCGTCCACATCCGGGCGCACTCCGCGATCGGCTTCTCGCCCAGCCGGAGTTGGGTGGCGTATCGGTCGGACGTCACCGGCCGCAGCCAGATCTGGGAGGTTCCGACGAGTGGCGGCTGGCCGGTGCAGTTGACCTTCGCAGACGCGCCCGTCAGCGGCGCCGCATGGGCCAGGGATGGGGCCACGATGGCGTTCGAGCGAGACTCCGGCGGCGATGAGCGGTACCATCTCTTCTCCATGCCGAGTGCCGGCGGCGCGCCGGCGAGACTCACCGCAGCGCCCGAGGTTCGTGAACAACTCGTCGGGTTCTCGGACGACCAGCGCTTCCTGGCCTACACCTCCGACTCAGGACAGGCAGGCCACTTCGAGTTGTGGATTCGCGACCTCGCTGCTGGCCGGGCCAGCCGCGTCACATCCGACTCGGTCAGCACGGTGGGGGGCGTCTGGTCCCACGACAGCCGGTTTCTCGCGCTCGCACGGACGAACGATCTGGCCAACGTCGACGCAGTCCTGTTCGACGTGTCCACCGGCCGTACGCGGCTTCTCACGCCGCACACCGGGTCGAAGTCCTACACTCCGGTCGCCTTCTCCCCTGACGACCGAGAACTGCTGCTGATCTCCGACGCGCGAGACGGCATCGGCCGGCTTGCGATCGTCACTCTGGGGGCCGACTCCCTGCGCTGGCTCGGCACGGGAAGCTGGCCCGTCGAAGCCGCCGGCTGGTCGGTGCGCGGAAGCATCGCGTATTCCGAGAACGCCGATGGCCGGATCACCACGTACCTGATGCGGCGGGATGGTTCCAGTCGCCGGCGCATTGGCCCACGGCAGGGAGCTACGGCGTTCGAGGAATTCTCCAGTGACGGGCAGCTGGTGCTGTTCTCGCACTCCGACGCGACCCGGCCAAGCGACTTGTGGGTCCAGGACGTGGGGCGCGACTCGTCGTGGCAGTTGACGTACGCACTGGCCGGAGGCGTGGACCCCTCGAACCTGGCGCCGGCCGCATTGGTGCACTACCCCACGTTCGATGGCCGGAAGATATCCGCATTCGTGAACGTGCCATTCAACCTGCAGAAGGATGGATCGAACCCCGCGATCGTTCTGGTGCACGGAGGGCCGTCGGGACAGTGGACCGACGCCTTCTCGCGCGATGTCGCCTACTATGCCAACCACGGGTACGTGGTGATTCGCCCCAACGTCCGTGGGTCCACGGGCTACGGGAAGGCGTTCGAGGATCTCAACAACCTCGACTGGGGCGGTGGGGACTTGAAGGACCTCGTGGCGGCCGCCGACTACCTGGTGGCGACGGGCTACGTGGCGCGGAGCAAGATCGCGGTGCTGGGCGGAAGCTACGGGGGTTACCTGACGCTGGCGGCCTTGGCGTTCACGCCCGAGCGCTGGGCGGCCGGGGTGGACCTGTATGGCATCAGCTCCATCGTGACGTTGGCGCAGACCACGGAGCCGCGGCTGTTGCCGTATCTCATCCGGGAAATGGGCAGCCTCGCGACCAACCAGGCGCTCATGCGGGAGCGGTCACCGCTGTTCCGAGCTCAGGCGATCCGCGCGCCGCTTCTCATCCTGCAGGGTGACAACGATCCTCGCGTTCCGCTGGCGGAGAGCCGGCAAATCGCCGACGCCGTACGACGTCGTGGCGGCATCGCTGATCTGATCGTCTATCCGGGCGAGGGCCACGGGTTTCACAAACTGGAGGACCGACTCGACGGCATGCGCCGGGCGGTCGAGTTTCTCGACCGCTACGTCAAGGGCCGGGGTTAGCCGCCCGGTCGGGAGCCGGGGCCCGCAGCAGGCGTGATTCGCCGCTGCCGCGGCGACGGTCGCTGCCACGGGGGCGGCGGTAGCCCGGCCACCAATTGAGATGCCCGGCGAGGTGCATGACCCCGGGCACCATCGCCACCCGGATCAGGGACGCGTCGAGCAGGACCGCGACGGCCAGCCCGAAGCTGATCATCTGCACCGCCATCACCCGGGCGAATGCGAAGGCGCCGAACACCAGGATCATGATCATCGCGGCGTTGGTGATGGTCGCCCCCGTCGCGGTGAGGCCGTTGACGGTGGCTTCGTCGTTGTCGTGCTGCTCGTCGAACTCCTCCTTGATGCGCGACAACAGAAACACCTCGTAATCCATCGACAGGCCGAACACGATGGCGAACACCAGCACCGGGCTGATGACGAAGATCGCCTGGGTCGGCCCGGCCAGCCCGAACAGCGACCCGCCGATGCCCCACTGGAAGACCACCACGGTCATGCCGAACGCCGCCGAGACGGAAAGCGTGTTCATCACCACCGCCTTGATCGGCACCAGCACCGAGTGGAAGACCAGCGCCAGCACGGCACCGGTCGCCCCGAGCACCAGCACGACCAGGAGCGGGAAGAGCCCCAGCACCTTGTTCTTGAAGTCGAGGTTGGAGGCGGAGAAGCCGCCGATCAGCATCCGTGCGTGTCCCAGCATCGGCAGCCGGCGCACGGCGATGTGCCGTACCTCGCGCACCGCCTCCAGCGACCCATCGAGCGAGACCGAATCGCGGAGCACGACGTCGAGCATCGTCGCCGTCCCGTCGTGGCTCAGGAAGGTCCGGAACACGTCGGGCATCCGCTGCCGCGCCTTGGCCGTGTCGCCGTACAACTCGACGTACTGCCACAGTGGAATCCCGGGCCGCAGATCGACCATCCCGCGCACCTGGGCGACCCTGGGGTTGGCGCGGATCGAGTCGGAGAGGGCGCGCAGGCCGCGGAGCCGGTCCACGTCGAGCACCTGGCTGCCGTCGGTCATGCCCACCACGATCTTGAGCGGCCGCAAGGCGCCGCCGTGGCCCATGTCCTGGAGCACCGCCAGGCCGCGTCCCGAGTCGGTGTCGGTGGGAAACCAGTTCACGACCGGGAGGCCGATCCGCAACCACAGCGCCGGGAGGGCCAGCGCGAGGATGAGGGCGCCGGAGATGGCGACGGCGCGCCAGGGATGCCGGGCGACGGCGCGCGCGTACCGGTTCCATCCGCGGCCGAACCGCAGCCGCCGCAGCCGCCGGGTGAGCCACAGCGGTTGGTCCACGTGATGGCCGAGGATTGCGAGAACGGCCGGAAGGAAGGTGACCGAGAGCGCGATGGACGTCGCCACCACGAACAGGCCGGCCAGGCCGATGGAGCGCGTCTCCTGGAGCGGCACGATCATCAGCGCAACGAAGCCGATCATCACGGTGCCGCCCGAGGTGATCACGGTGCGCGACGCCGTGCGGATCGTCGCCCTCGCGGCTTCGAGCCGGCTTTCGGCGTACTCGAGTTCCTCCCGGAAGCGGGTGACGACCAGCAGGGAGTAGTCAATGCCGACGCCGAGCCCGATCATCGTCGTCAGATTGAGCACGAAGATGGACATCGGGACGATGGTGGCGGCCAGCGCCACCAGCCCGAGACTGACGGTGATCGCGATGAACCCGACGGCGATGGGGGCGAGCGCGGCCACGAGGGCGCTGAACGCCACGAGAAGCAGCAGGATGGTGAGCGGGAACAGCCGTTGTTCCATGCGGCGGGAGTCGTCGGCCGCGATGGTCCGGATATCGTAGTCGAACGCGGGATCGCCGGTNNTTCCGCCAGTTCAGCGTCGTGAGGACGAAGGGGAGGCGCCGCAGCGCGGCGGTGATGGAATCCACGTAGGCAGCGTAACGCCGGTTGACAAGCGTCAGGGACGGATGCCGGATCGCCACGGCCGCGAACGCCGCGTAGGGCGAATCGAAGCCGTGCCGGATCATGTCCTCGGCGGCGGTGGATTCGGAGTGCGACAGGTTCTCCCCGCCGACGTGCAATCGCTCATGCAATTTGCTGCCCAGCGGCGCCATCACCGCCGTGAGGGCGACCCAGGCCGCCACGATGGGCCAGCGCCACCGCACGATGATCTTGGCGGGCAGTCGTATCACACAGAGATCCCGGTCAACGCAGCATGGCGCGCGCAGCCGATTCGCCGCGAGCGGAGGCGCGCATATTGCGCTCTTGCGGGGCGAATCGCAAATGCCGCAATTGCCCCCGGGGCGCCCCGGGTCGCAGATTGCCTCCCCATGGGAGCCTCTGGTTCGCGAAGCGCCCTGATTCCAGCGCTCGCCGTACTGCTGGTCGCGGCCGTCGTTACGGACGTAGTGCGAAGGGCTGTCCACAGCGTGCGGCCCGCGTCACCTGCTCCCGCCACAGCCCCAAGCAGGGGTGGGACGGTGGCGACCCGCGCCGGGGCCGACGCGCCGTCGGGTACGGACTTGTCTGGGATCTCCACGGACCGGCTCGATTCTGCCGCCCGCACCAAGGCGCTCCACCGCATCAACCTCGAAGGCGGCTCAACGTACCTGCCGGCGATGCTGGCGGAAAACGACTCGGTGCTGCACCGCTGGGCCGACGACCGTGCGAGGCGGCCGCTGCGCGTGGCGATCCTGCGCGACGACACGGTGCGGGGCTTCCGGGAGACCTTCATCGCGAACGTGGCATGGGCGATTGGGCGCTGGAACGGCGTCGGCCTGCCCGTGTGGCTCGAACAGAGTCCGGACTCGACCGGGGCGGAGATCGTGGTCACGTGGGTGGAGCGCCTGGACAGCAACCGCACAGGCCGATCCGACCTGACCTGGCAAAGGCGGGGTCCGATCATCAAGGTGCGCGTCACCCTGGCCACACACCTGCCCGATGGTCGTCCGGTCCAGCCCACACAGATGGTGGCGCTCGCACTGCACGAACTGGGACACGCCATCGGGCTCGGCCACTCGCCCGTGAGGAGCGATGCACTATTCCCCGAAACGTCGGCCACCGAGTTGACGTCGCGCGACCGCGGCACGGCAGCGCTGCTCTACTCCCTCCCCCCAGGCTCGCTCAAGTAGCAGCCCGCGCCGCCGTCCGGCGGCCCGGACGCGCGCGCTCACCGTGCCGGCAACAGCGACGCGCGCGGTGCGGCCGCCGCGGCCATCCCGACCCGATAGGCGTAGTCTGCATACCGCACCAGGCCCGAGAACGGGAAGTCGGGCTTCCATTCGTCCGCGGCTTGGTGATAGTGGTCCCAGCGCCTGCCGAGCGCCTGCGACGCTTCGGCGCTGAGTCCCTCGTAGGGCGCGGCCGGAACGAGGAACACCGCGGGCACGCCGATCCGCAACAGCGGAAAGTAGTCCGAGTTCGGGCTCGCCGGCGCGACCTTCGCCTCCCAGCCGGCACGGTGGGCCACGGCGACGGCCAACGGCCCCAGCGGCGAGCGGTCGCCTCCGGCCACCTGCCAAATCACCGGCGGCGCCGGCGGCGCGCCGGCGTCGAGATTGATTTCGGCGACGATCCGCTCCGGCGGCTCCAGGGGGTGCGCGGCGAAGTAGTCCGATCCCAGCAGACCGCGCTCTTCCCCAGTGGGCCAGACGAAGAGCACGGAGCGCGCCGGCCGCGGCCCTTCACTCATTGCCCTGGCGATGGCCAGTAGCATCGCGCAGCCGGCGGCGTTGTCGGAGAACCCGTTGTAGATGGAATCGCCGCGCTCGTCTGGTGTCGAAATGCCCAGGTGGTCGAGGTGCGCCGTGTACATGACGAATTCACCCCGCAGGGCGGGATCCGAGCCCGGAAGCAGCGCCGCGACATTGCGGGACACGAGCGGGCGGGAGCGCAGGCCGATGCGCACTGCCGCGCCTCGGCCCGGCAGCAGGCGAGGCCGATCCTCGGCGGAGCCTGCGACCGGCAGATCGGGGGCGAGTGCGCGCACCAGCGCCGGACTGGCGATCGCGTCCGGGATACGGGGAATGAACGACGAGACCGCATGCGCCGAATCGGAGATGAAGATGCGCGAGGGTCCACGGCTGCGGACATACAGCATGTAGGTGCCGGTATCGCCGGTGAGCTGCACGACCCCCGCGACGCCCCGCGCGCGCAACGTGTCCGCGGCCGCCATGTCGGAGGCGAAGGGGCCCCGAACCAGCGCCACGCGCCCCGCCAACTCCGGCAGGCCGCCGGGGTTCGCAAGGACGTCATGCGCGGTGCCGACGTAGGCAAGGCCACCCGAGAATGGAACCAGGGTTGCCCCCGTCCCCACGTTCGGCACGAAGTCCTGAGGCGTCGAGAACTCGCGCGTCGTAGCCGCGCCCGCGGAATCCACCGTCACGGAGAGCTTGGTCGCCCCCGTGTCGATCACCGCTTCGGTGAGCGGCACGACCTGGAAGTAGCCTCCGTTCTCTCCCGCACCCTCGAGGCCCAGCGCCTCGGCCGCCGCCGCCAGGTAGAGCGCCGCGATGTCATTCCCGCGCCGCCCTGTCCCCCTCCCTTCGAGCAGGTCGTGCGCGAGGAAATAGGTGTGCGCCCGCAGAGCCATCGAGTCGATGACGGGCCGTGGGGGCCTGGTTGATGGGGCGTGCGTCGGCTGCGCAGTCACGGGCGCCGTCGCGGCAACCGCAAGTGTCACAACGAGTTTCCATTTCATGCCTGCATCCTACCTCGCCCCCTGGCGCCGCAGCAAGCACCGGGCCACTATTCGCCACATGGCCGCTGAAACACCACGTCGAGCCATACCGGTTCTTCAGGGCCGCGCCCTCCAGAACACGAGCCTCCAGGAGCAACTGGACCAGCGCGCCAAACCCGGAGAACTCTGGTCCGCTGAAGGCGACGATGGATCGGTCCGGTGCGTGGCGTGCGGGCATCGCTGCCTGATCCGGGAGGGGCGCCGGGGAATCTGCCGAGTCCGCTTCAACCGGGGAGGCACGCTCTTCGTTCCGTCGGGCTATGCGGCTGGCGTGCAGGTGGACCCTATCGAGAAGAAGCCCTTCTTCCACCTCCTGCCCGGGTCCGACTGTCTCACCTTCGGGATGCTGGGCTGCGATTTCCACTGCGGCTACTGCCAGAACTGGTTGACCTCGCAGGCACTGCGGGATCCCGGCGCGGTGAGCATCACCAGCGGGGTGTCGGCGGAAACGCTGGTGGATCTCGGACGGCAGCACGGCGCGAGGGTCGTGGCATCGTCGTACAACGAGCCGCTCATCACCGCAGAATGGGGGATGGAGGTCTTTCGGCTCGCGCGGGCGGCAGGGCTCAAGACCGCCTTCGTTTCGAACGGCAATGCCACGCCCGAAGTCCTCGATTACATCCGGCCGTGGACGGACGGCTACAAGATTGACTTCAAGGCCATGCAGGATCGCGCGTACCGTTCCCTCGGCGGGGTTCTCCAGCACGTGCTTGACGCGTTGCGAATGGTCCACGAGCGGGGGTTCTGGATGGAGGTGGTCACGCTCGTGGTGCCGGGGTTCAATGATGCGGATGACGACCTCAGGCGGATGGCGGACACCCTCGCGGCAATCTCGCCCGGGATTCCGTGGCACGTGACCGCGTTCCACCAGGACTACAAGATGACCGACCCACGCAACACGACGGTTGACGATCTCCTCCGTGCGTGCCAGATCGGCAAGGACGCCGGACTCAGATTCGTCTACGCGGGCAACCTGCCGGGACGAGTGGGCGCGTGGGAGCACACCTGGTGCCCGGACTGCGGGGATCTGCTGATTGAGCGGTTCGGATACCAGATCCGCCGGCAACGCGTGACGACGGCCGGACTGTGTCCCGCCTGTGGAGCCCGAATCCCGGGCGTCTGGTCATAGCGGGTAGCGCCGCGGCGGACGGCCGTCTGTCCACCAAGCCAGCTTCCTCCCAGCCCAATGCAACCGTGTGGCCCGGGTGGATGCTTGTCTACGACGGGCAATGCCGCTTCTGCGAGTGCTGCGTCGGCCTCGTTCGGCGCTGGGACGTCGCCGGCCGCGTTATCGCCGTGCCGTTTCAGGACGCGGCGGCGTGGCGAGAAGTGCCGGGACTTTCCCGCGAGGCGCTCGAAACGGCGATGCATCTCGTATCGCCGGCCGGCCGGGTGTACGCCGGCGCGGCGGCCGCGGCGCCGCTCCTAAGGCTCCTGCCCGGAGGCTGGGTTATCGCCGCGCCGCTGGGTCTGCCGGGTATCGGGCGGGTCGCCAGTGCGGCGTATCGCTGGGTGGCGCGCCACCGGCACCGTATGGGGTGCGCGTCACCAGCGTGCCGCCGCGGTCATTGATGCGGCAGAGGCGCCAGACTACGTTGCAGCATCAACATCAGGAGCTGGATCATGGTGACCGTCGAGCAGGTCCGCGACGCGTTACGTGCCGTCAAGGACCCTGAACTCAACGTCAACGTCATTGATCTCGGCCTCGTGTACGAGATCGAGGTGAGTGACGGGGGCGAGGTTCACGTCGAAATGACACTGACATCCCCGGGCTGCCCGGTCGGCCCCGAGATGCTATCGGATGCCCACGGTGTGATCGAGAAGCTCGAGGGCGTGACGAAGGCCAACGTGGAGCTGGTGTGGGAACCGTACTGGTCGCCCGAGAAGATGGACCCGCGTGTTCGCTCGCTGCTCTGGGGCTAGATCTCCAACGCCTTGAGGAAGCCTGCTCCCAGCAGTTCCACCTGCCACTTGCGGAGTTCGTGAATCTGGCCGAGCGCGGCTGAGGTCTTGGGCCGCGCCCGGGCCACCGCCTCGAGGGTGCCCTTGGGACAGAGCGCGCCGGGATCGAGGCTGAGCCGCTCGGCCATCTCGTTGCGCTCCCGCTTCAGGCGCTCAACCGCCTGATCGAACGCCGGATCGGCGAAGTGGCGCTCGGAGCGCGGGAATCGCGGCAGGTCCTTCTCCGCCACGGAGAGCCCCCGCTCGATGACGGCCAGAAGGGAGGCGCCGCGCTCGGTCACCAGGCGCGGCGACAGGCCACGAATCTTGGCCAACTCATCTGACGATCGCGGCGGCTCTGCGGATAGTGCCAGCAGCGCCTCGTTCGAGATCACCCGGAAGCAGGCGCGATCGAGCTCCGCCGCGACGGCGTCTCTCCATGGCAGCAGCTCGCGCAGGACCGCGAGGCCACGCCGGCTCAACGCGCGCGCGCCCTTCATCCGCAGGTAGACGCTGCCGTTGGTCTCCGCCGGCGTCCAACGTACGCCTTCCAGACGCTCGAACTCTTCTTCGGCCCACGACAGCCGGCCGCGCGTCTCGAGCACAGCTCGCAGCCGCTCGCGCAGCGCGAGCAGGTAGCGTGTGTCCGTGGCCGCATACTCGAGCATCTCGGGTGGAAGCGGCCGCCGTGACCAGTCCGCACGCTGATATTTCTTGTCCAGCGTCACGCCCACGTATTTCTCGACCAGCGCCGCCAGACCGACCGCAGGCTCGCCAAGCAGGTGCGCCGCAATCCGCGTGTCGAAGAGACGCCTCGCGTGGAAGCCGTAGTCCCGGTCCAGAATCCGAAGGTCGTAATCCGCGTCGTGAAAGACGACCTCGACGGCGGGGTCCGCGAGCAACACCCCCAGGCCCGACACGTCGGTCACGGTCAGCGGATCGATGATTGCGGTCTCGCGGGCGCTCGAGAGCTGGATGAGGTAGATGCGGTCCACGAAGCGGTGAAAGCTCGCCGCCTCCGTGTCCATCGCCACCAGCGGCTCGCGCGCGATCCGACGCATGAGCGCCGCCAGTTCCTCGTTGCTGTGTACGTAGCAGTGAGGCGTAGGCAGATCAGGGGTCCGCACCATAACTGTGAACGTTGCCCGCTGCTGCGGGGCGGCGCAACTGGGACAATGTTGCCTTGTCAACGTCTCAACAGAAAAGTGACTAAAACATTCAACAACAAGATGTTGATAAGCAGCTCAGATCAGCTAATAACACGCCACAGTCGCGATAGAGATGCAACAATATCGCGTAACTATATTATCAGAGACACGACAGCATATAATTAGTGAAGCGATGGCTTGTTTGCGGTCTCTTGAGGCGAAGATACCTTTGCGTGCTCGTTCCCCAGGTCCAGCTCGGTCAGGCCACATTCAACCGGCAGAGTTCAGTGAGCCGACTCCCTTCCGTTGAGGTCACGGTCTACCCGTATGAGTGTGACACATACGGTCACATGAACGAGGCAGCTTACTTGCAGCTTTTTGAGCGTGCGCGATGGGAAGCGCTCGCCCGGGGGCCCGGCCCGGACCTGTTTCGCCGCCACGGTGTGTGGCCGGCTGCCCGCCATGCAACGGTAGACTACCAGCTTCCGGCCTTTCCCGGCGATGTGCTGCGGGTGGAACTCGAGACCGGGAAAATCGGACGCACGTCGCTCGAACTGCATCAGCGCGCCACTCGGATCAAGGACGGGGCGCTGGTGGCCGAGCTGCAGATCGTATTCGTGATGATAGACGGGGAGGGGAAACCGACCCCTATCCCACCCGAGATCGCCACCATCTTCGGCGGCCGGCTTTCCGCGCGGCCGGGCGAGCTGGTGCGACACGACGTGGGCGGCGTGGCGCTGGCTGTGGATACGCGTGGCGACGGACCGGCGCTGCTGTTCGTCCACGGGTTTCCCCTCGACCACTCCATGTGGGCGCACCAGGTGGCGACGTTGGCGCGCTGGCGCCGCATCGCCCCCGATCTTCGCGGTGCCGGCGTGTCGGATGCGCCGGACGGCGGCTACTCGGTGGCCACCTACGCGGATGACTTGGTGCGGCTTCTGGACCGGCTCCACATCGAGCATGCGGTCGTGGCGGGACACTCGATGGGCGGCTACATCGCCTTCGAGATGTTGCGCCGTCATCGTTCCCGCGTCACGGGTCTGATCCTGGTGGATACGCGCGCCGAAGCCGACAGCGCCGAGGCCCGGAAGGGGCGCGAGGGCATGATGGAGGTCGCCCGAACGCAGGGTGCCGCAGCCGTGGCGGAGCGGATGGTGCCCCGGTTGCTGGGCCGCTCGACCCAGCAGACGCAACCGAACGTTGTCGAGCAGGTGAAGGCGATGATCGGCCGTACGCCGGTGCCCGGGATCGTGGGGGCCCTCGGCGCGATGCGTGACCGGCCCGACTCGACCCCGCTCCTGGCTACGATTGACGTTCCCACGCTGGTGGTGGTCGGGGCCGAGGACGAGCTGGTGCCGCCGGCCACGTCGCGTGCCATGGCGGCGGCCATCCCGTCCGCGGCGATGAGGACGATCCCGGGAGCGGGCCATCTGGCCCCGCTCGAGGCGCCGACCGCCGTGACCCGCGTCATCGCCGAATTCCTCGAGGCGTTGCCAAGACCGTAGCCCTGCGGAGCGAGGGGAAAAAACCAAAGCCCCGAGAGATTCACCTCGGGGCTTCATTGCTCTGCCGGCCGGCCGCGTACTAGGGAGTCTTCTTCTGCGGCTTGCCCGGGGGCGTGGGGCTATTGAAAACGTCCTTGTTCTTGGCGATGAAGTCCTTCCACTGCGGAGGAACGTCCTCCTCCGGGAAGATCGCGGTCACCGGACACTCCGGTTCGCAGGCGCCGCAGTCGATGCACTCGTCGGGGTGGATGTACAGCATCAAGTCATCTTCGTAGATGCAGTCAACCGGGCATACATCAACGCACGCACGGTCCTTCACTCCAATGCAGGGCTCAGCAATCACGTACGGCATGCACTACTCCTCCAGCCAAGCGGATGTCGGCGAATCCAGACTAGTTTGACCCAAATTGAGGAGGCTGGATTCAGACTGTCAAGTGGAGGGCGCACTGCACATCTCAAGCAATGCGACGACGATGGCGTCGAGTCGCTCGATTCCCGTGAAGAAGAGCTCGAACGGGCCGAGGATCACTTCAAACAGCGAGAACCCGCGCCCGACGTGGCAGGTGGCAGCGGAGGCGACTAGGGAGCGAAAACCCTCCCCAGGCTGCAGGGAGGGCTCTCGTTCGCTTCGCTCGCGGACGGGCGCGAGGACACGCCGGACCGCGGAGCCATGCTAAGCTGGTGCCGTCACCTGGCTGTCACCAGCGGCGCCGCCACTTGATCGGACGCCGGATTAGTCGGCGCGTCGCCCAATGTCTCCTGGATGGTCCGCGTGATGTGCATCGAGCAGAACTTCGGCCCGCACATCGAGCAGAACTCGGCGGACTTGAAGTACTCCGAGGGGAGCGTCTCGTCGTGGTATGCCTTGGCGCGATCGGGGTCAAGCGATAGCCGGAACTGCTCGTTCCAGTCGAACGCGAACCGCGCGCGGCTCAAGGCGTCGTCCCGGTTGCGCGCGCCCGGCCTCCCGCGGGCGATGTCGGCCGCATGGGCGGCGATCTTGTAGGCGATGACGCCCTCGCGTACGTCGTTGGCGTTGGGCAGTCCGAGGTGTTCCTTGGGAGTGACGTAGCACAGCATGGACGCGCCGAACCAGCCGATCATCGCGGCGCCGATCGCGCTGGTGATGTGNNGATGTCGGTCACGAGCGGCCCGAGGGTATAGAAGGGCGCCTCATGGCAGATCTCCTGCTCCTTCCGGACGTTCATCTCGATCTGGTGCATCGGGATGTGGCCGGGTCCCTCGATCATCACCTGGACGTCGCGCTCCCAGGCCCGCACCGTCAACTCCCCCAGCGTCTCGAGCTCGGCGAACTGCGCCCGGTCCGAGGCGTCGGCCAGGGAGCCGGGACGGAGGCCGTCGCCCA
>PMIK01000261.1 GCA_003157095.1 Gemmatimonadota bacterium
TCCGCGCGCCACGCTTCGCCGTAGGCCAGGCGCGCCAGGCGTGCGAAGGCCTCGCTCAGCTCCCCCATCGAGCCGCCGGCAAAGCCGCGCACCGCGTCACGCACCCGCCCGAGAATGTCGTCGAGCACGTCGCGGTGCTCCTCCAGGAACGCCTCCCCCTCGGGCGTGATGTGATAGACCTTCTTCCCTTCCGTCTCCACCACGCGCACATACCCCTGATCCTCCAGCAGTTGGAGCGTCGGGTAGATGGTCCCCGCCGAGGGCGTGTACCAGCCGCCCATCTTCTCCTCCAACGCCTTGATCACCTCGTAACCGTGCCGCGGCTTCTCCTTGAGCAGCCGCAGAATCACGTATTTGACCTCCCCGGACTCGAACATCTGGTGCCGCATCCGGCGTCGCGGCCCGCGACTCCCTTCCGGCCCGCAGAACGCCCAGAACCTCGGTCCGAAACCTCCGGCGAATATCCGCCCGAACCAGTCCTCGTTGTCCTTGCCCATCTTACGCCTCCATGACATTAGATACATCGTACGCTATATCGTACGTTATAGCGCACGATATGTCAAGAGGCTCTGTGGCAGCAATGGCCCACTGCCACGGAACACAAAGCCAGCGGCGCCCGCGAGTTTCGCGGGCGCCGCATCACCCTCGACGAACGTACTCGAGCTTTCGGAGTAGATCAGGTTCCGACGACCCGCATGGGCACCTTGGGCAGAGTCGGTGCAAAGGGAAGCCTGAGCATCATCTCCGGAAGTTCATGCATCCGCTCGATTCCCTGCATCCACTGCATGGGCATGTCGAAGTCGAAGGAGTTGGGGGTGATGGACCAGGCCCCACTGCGGCGTGGCGGCATCTTCCCCGACACCGTGGTGCGATGCTTCATCCGCATCACGTCGAAGCTCACGTTCTCGTTCGCCTCATAAGTGCCGAGGATGCGCAGCGCGTGCGCCGGGCTCAGCGGCTTGCGGCCGCCGATAGTCAGGATGACGTCGCCGTTCCTCAGCCCGAACGTGGAATCGTCCCCCACATTCACCACCAGCAACCCCTCCGACGTGCCGAAGTAGTCGGCCAGGCCGGGGTTGACCTTGACCAGCTCGATGTCGGCGAACGGGCCGCCGCTGAACATGAAGGTCTGGGCCCGGGGTATCGGCACCCGGTCTTCCAGAATGCCGGCGTGCGGCGGCAACTCCATCCTGAAGGTGCGGGTGATCTGGTCCATCCCCGACTCCCCGGCCACAACGGTGAGGTTCACCGGCTGGGTGCCACGCCGCAGCTCCAGCCGAACCGAATCGCCCGGATCGAGCCGGGAGGCCAGTTCGATGAGCCGCGTCCCCGGACGGGAGGGCGCCTCCTCCTCGTCGCCACCCTCAGGGCGACCCGAGCGCCGCACCAGCGGCGTGCCGTTGAGCCGCACGATGAGGTCACCCGACTGGACGCCGGCCTTCTCGGCCGCCCCACCGGGCGTCAGGCCTGCCACCCGGGCGCCGATCGAATCGCGCGCCGGATCGGCGGTCAGGTCCACGAGGATGCCGAGCCGGCCCTTCTGGAACGCCTCGACGCGCACTTCCCCCGGCCCATAGAAGTACTGAAAGCCGCGCTCGCGGACGCGAGTCGTGTCGCGTTCACGAGGTGGTGCCACCTGCGCCGCCGCGGGGACGACCACCGCGGCCAGGAGAACGAGTGAAAAGAGCCGTCGCATACCTTCTACTCCCTTCGATTAGAGACCGGCCACGGTGGCGCGCGTCTCGTGCACGTCCACCAGCGCCGAAAGAAGCCCTGCCCGCTGCTTCCACAGACCCGCGATCCGCTCCGGATCGCTGCGCCACGTCGTCGTGTCGTTGAGTGCGGCGTCCACCTGCGCCACCTGATCCTCCAAGTCCGCCACGACTCCGGCGGCCTGGCCACTCAGCGCCCGCCGGTCGGGATGGAGCGACTGGAACACCTGCTCCATGGCCGCCGACTCGGCCATCGCCTTCTTCAGCGCGACATCCTCCGGGGCCGGGGCAGCCGAGCGGTGCAGCACAGTGAAACCGAGCACCACGACCGCCGCCGCGGCCACCATGCCGGACCACGCCGAGTACCGGCGGCGCCGCCGCTCGCCCCGCGCCGCCTCGCGGATCACCGGCCAGACGTCGCGCGGCGGTGCGAACGACGGCAGGGCCCGAAGCTGCGCGCGCACCTGCTCGAGCCGCTGCAACTGGGCGGCGCACTCCGCGCAGATCGCCACATGATCCCGCGCCCAGGCGCTCCCTTCCCCGTCCCGCAAGGCGAGCAGCTCCTCGCTCGTCCCGTGCCGCATNNCTGGGACTTCGAAAAGCTCGTCGTCATTCCCATCAGCTCGGCAATCTCCTCGTGCGTGTATCCCTCCACGTCATGCAACCACACCACCGCCCGCGACCGCTCGGGCAGCCGCGCCAGCGCCGCTTCCAGATCCATCTGCAGCGGAATGTCTTCCGGCTGGTGCGGCACGTCGTCGTTCAGCGGCTCCCATTCCCGGAGCTTCTCGCGGCGATACCGCATCAGCGCCTTGCTCGCCGCGATGGTCCGGATCCATCCCCACAGGTTGCCCTCGCCTCGCCACTGCTTCAGGGACCGGCAAACCTCGAGAAACGTCTCCTGAAGCACATCCTCGGCATCTTCCGCGTTTCGGGTCAGCCGGCGGGCGAGCGTGTAAACCGGCCGCTCGTACGCGCGGTACAACTGCTCCAGGGCCGAGAAGTCTCCGGCCCGGGCTCGAGCAACGAGGCTCTTGGCCTCAGCGAGCGGGAGGGTGTCCGCCATCACGGCCACAATTGAGGAGATGTGTGGGCTGAACGGAAGGTCGCAGGCCGAACGCAGGTGTGGGGTGAGAAGTGAGGAGTGATAGGAAGAAACGTGAGGGGTGAGAGGCCTGGACGGCATCGCGACATCAACCTGTCACCTCTCACCTCTCACAGTGTCGTATCTCATTTCACACCACAATGTTAACTAGCCTATCCGGTACGAACACGACCTTCTTGGGTTGGTTGCCGCCAAGGAACTTGAGGGCGCCGGGATCGGCTAGCGCCGCCCTTACGACGGTCTCCTGCGATGTGCCACGAGCCATCCGCAGACGCGATCGCACCTTGCCGTTCACCTGCACGACGAACTCGACCTCTTCGGCCACAGCGAGCGAGGGATCGAAGCTCGGCCACGAGGCGTCCATCACCGACGCCCCCCCGCCAAGCCGCTCCCAGCACTCCTCCGCGAAGTGCGGGGCGTACGGCGCCAGCAGGATCGCGAGCGGCTCGAGCAGCGCCTTGGTGGCGACGCCGTCCCGCAGCGCATTGACGTACTCCATCATCGCCGCGATAGCGGT
>PMIK01000075.1 GCA_003157095.1 Gemmatimonadota bacterium
ACCTGGGGCCGCGGCCCACGTTCGCCGAGGCGGGCAGAACCCTGGAGGCGCACCTGTTCGATTTTACGGGGGAGCTGGCGGGCGAGACGGTCACGGTCGAGTTCGTCCGGCGGCTGCGGGATGTGATGCGGTTCGCGTCGGCGGAGGCGCTCCGCAGTCAGCTGGATCGCGATCGCCGGGATGCGCTCCGTGCGTTGACTGAGCTGGGTGGTTCCATTAACCTCTGACGTTTGCCTCTTGCCACGGGCCTCACATGCTTGATTCCATACGCGCTCGACTGATCGTCATCGGGATCCTGGCCGCGATTTCGGTGTTCAGCCTCTGGCCGCGCGACGTCAAGATCCGGACGCGCGGCAGCGACGGGCTGATGCACGACACGACCGAGCGGCGGGTCGCGCTCAAGGAGGGCTTGGACCTCCAGGGCGGGATTCACCTCGGTCTCGAGCTGGACCAGAGCAAGGGGAAGGTCCCCAACGCGGCCGACGCGATTGACCGCGCGCTCAAGGTGATCCGCACGCGGATTGACGAATTTGGCGTGGCCGAGCCGCTGGTTCAGAAACTCGGCAGCAGCCGCATCATCGTCGAGCTGCCGGGACTCAAGGACCCGGCCCGCGCCAAGGCGATCGTGCAACGCTCCGCGTTCCTCCAGTTCGAGATGACGGACAAGGAGGGGCTGTTCCGGCGCGCCCTGCCGGGGATGGACCGGGCGCTGGCCGCAGCGGGCGTCAGCGAGCGAAGCGTGGGCCTCGCGGTGGCGGACTCCGCCCACCGAGCCGCGCCCGCCGCCGCAGCCACGCCCGGCGCGCCTTCGTCGGTGGAGCAGATCCTGGGTGGCGCGAAGAAGGACACCAGCCGGGCCGCGAGGCGCGACGCGGCGAAGGCGACGGGCCGAGACACCGCGTCCACCGACACGACGCTCACCGGTCCGCTTTCGCCGCTGCTGTTCCAGGGCGGCATGCCTGGGGAGTACCTGATCGCGCAGGAGAAGGTGGCCATCGTTTCCGCGATGCTCCGGCAGGTGGACTCGCTGCGCCTGATGCCGCGCGGGATCGTGATGCGCTGGGGCGCGCAGCCGCTGTCGCGGGGCGCCCGCGGTTACCTGCCGCTATACGCCCTGATCGAGCGGCCCATCATCACCGGCGAGGAGCTGACCGACGCGCGGGCGCAGCTCGACCCGCTGACCAACCAGGCGGTGGTGAACTTCACGCTGTCGCGGCGCGGCGGCCGCACCTTCGAGCGGGAAACGACGAAGCACGTCAACGACAACATGGCGATCGTGCTGGACAACCTGGTGCAGAGCCAGCCGCCGGTGATCCGCAGCCCGATCAGCACCCGCGGCCAGATCGAGCTGGGCAGCTCGAGCCTGCAGGACGCGCAGGATCTGGCCCTGGTGCTCAAGGCCGGCGCGCTGCCCGCCCCGCTCCAGATCGTGGAGGAGCGTACCGTCGGGCCGACGCTGGGCAGGGACTCGATCCACGACGCCACCATCGCGGCGACCGTCGGCGTGCTGCTCGTGATCGTGATCATGGTGGGCTACTACCGGCTGGCGGGTCTCCTCGCCGTGTGTGCGCTGGTGCTCTACGTGCTGTTCACCGTCGGCGGACTTTCGGCCCTCGACGCCACCCTCACGCTGCCGGGGGTCGCGGGCTTCGTGCTCTCGGTGGGCATCGCGGTGGACGCCAACGTGCTGATCTTCGAGCGCATACGGGAGGAGCTGGCGCTCGGCAAGTCGGTGCGGCTGGCGATTGACGCCGGGTACAAGATGGCGATGAATGCCATCGTGGACTCGAACGTGTCCACCATCCTCACCGCCATGTTCCTCTTCCAGTTCGGAACCGGTCCGGTCAGGGGCTTCGCGGCCACGCTGATCATCGGCATCATCGCCTCGATGGTCACGGCCATCTACGTGACGCGCACGTTCTACATGATCTACCTGGAGCGCCGGCCCGGGCTCCAAACTCTGAGCATCTAAATGACCAGATTCTTCGCGCACGCCAACTACGATTTCATCGGGCTGCGGCACTACGCCTACGGCCTCACCGCGGCGATCATCGTCCCGGGTCTGATCTGGATCCTGGCTGGCGGGCTGAACTACAGCATCGAGTTCACGGGTGGCACGCTGGTGCAGATCCAGACGGCGCAGCCGACCACCGCCGGCGAGATCCGGGGCGCGCTGGACAAGGGCGGCCTCCACAACGCCGAGATCCAGCAGTTCGGCACGCCGCAGGATTACGTGATCCGCGCCCGGCTCTCGGCCAACGAGGTGGTGGACCAGAAGCAGGCGGAGCGCACCTCGGCGAAGGTGGATACGGCGCTCACCGCGCAGTTCGGGGCGAAGAGCTTCACCGTGCAGCGGGTCGAGGCGGTGGGGCCCAAGGTCGGAGGCGAGCTGCGCCAGAAGGCGGTCGTCGCCATCCTGCTCTCGTTCCTGGCCACGCTGGTGTACCTGGCCTTCCGGTTCGAGTTCCGGTTCGGCGTGGCCGCGACGCTGGCGACGGCGCACGACATCCTGACCACCCTGGCGTTCATCAAGTATATGAACCTCGAGGTCTCGCTGGTGGTGGTGGCGGCCATCCTCACGGTGGTCGGCTATTCCCTGAACGACACCATCATCATCTTCGACCGCGTGCGGGAGAACCTGCACAAGTACAAGCGCGACGACCTGGCGGGGATCCTGAACCGCAGCATCAACGAGACGTTGCCGCGTAGCGTGCTCACGCACGGCACGACCATGGCCACCACCCTGGCGCTGCTGATCTTCGCGGGCGAGGTGATCCGGCCGTTCGCCTGGGTGATGACGTTCGGTATCTTCACCGGGACCTTCTCGTCCATCTACATCGCATCGCCGGTGCTGCTGGCCATCGAGCACCGCTGGCCGGGCAAGGACGCACGCGGGGTGCGCGCGCGGGTGGCCGCCAGCGCAGGGGTGAAGGCCCCCCCGCCGCCGCCGCGCGAGCCGGTCGTCAGTCCGTAGGCCTCTCTCAGGGCTGGCTTCTCCGGGCTGCGGCACGCCCGTGCCCCTGTGCGTCCGTGCCCCTGTGCGTCCGCGCATCTTCTTCCTAGCGCATGATTGACTCGCACTGCCATCTCGCCGACCCGGCCTTTGACTCCGATCGCGCCGACGTGCTGCTGCGCGCGCGGACGGCGGGCGTCGAGACGGTCGTCTGCGTCGCCGACGGCGTCGAGGCGTCGCAGCGCTGCCTGGAGCTGGCCGAATCGCATCGCGCCGTCACGGACGCCGCTCCCCAGCTGGCAGCTACCGCCGGTCTTCACCCCCATCATGCAGCCGACTTCGACGACGCCACGGCATCCGCCCTCGAACGCCTGCTGTCCGACCCGCGGGTCGTCGCGGTCGGCGAGACGGGGCTGGACTACCACTACGATCGCTCTCCTCGCGAGACGCAGCGCGCGGCCTTCGCCTGGCATCTGGCCCAGGCGGCGGCGCTCGGCAAGCCGGTGATCGTCCACGCCCGGGAGGCGGACGACGACACGGCGCACCTGCTCATGGAGGCGCCCGCCGGCCTGACGGGCGTGCTGCACTGCTTCAGCGCCGGGCGGCCGGTGCTCGAGGCGGCTTTGGCCCGGGGACTGTGCGTGTCGTGGAGCGGGATGATCACCTTCCGGAACTGGGATGCTGAGTGGGCGGTCGAGGCCGTGCCCGGCGACCGGTTGCTGATCGAGACCGACGCGCCGTATCTGGCGCCGGTGCCGCACCGCGGGAAACGCAACGAGCCGGCCTTCGTCGCCGCAACGGCCGCGCGCCTGGCTGAGCTCAGGGGCACGACGCCGGAGCTGGTGGCGGAGTTGACGGCGGCGAACGCGCGCCGTCTGTTCCGTCTGGGTAGCTTGGACTGAGCGGCCGGCGCGGTGGACCCGGACCCCGGCCGGGAACGGCCGATTAACGAGGAGTGGCCTGATGAGCGAGATGAAGAGCGTCGCGACACGGCACGCGCCGCAGGCGATCGGGCCGTACAGCCAGGCCGTGGTGGCGGGCGGCTTCCTGTTTGCGTCGGGGCAGATTCCGCTCGACCCGGAGTCCATGCAGGTGGTCGAGGGGGACATCCGGGTGCAGACCGAGCGGGTGCTGCAGAACCTCGCGGCGGTGCTGGAGGAGGCCGGCACCCGCCTCCGGCACGTCGTGAAGACGACGGTGTTCCTCGCCAGCATGGACGACTTCGCGGGCATGAACGAGACCTACGCCGCGGCATTCGGCGATCACCGCCCGGCGCGCTCGACGGTGGCGGTGAAGACCCTGCCCAAGAACGTGCTGGTGGAGATAGACGTCATCGCGCAGATCTGACCGTCTGGCTGCGCGTCTGCGCGACAGTTTGACTACGCGTCTGCGCGTCTTGATACTTTTCTAACGGGGGCGGATCGGGCCTGGTGGTCTGACTGGTCTTCAAAACCAGCTGGGGCCTGCTGAGCAGGCCTTGGTGGGTTCGATTCCCACACGCTCCCGCCANNTCCCGCCACAACGACTTAGCACCTTCTGTGACCACCCGGCTGGCCGCGTCCGAGCGCACGGGCCTGCTCTTCCCCGCGCCCCTCATCAACCCTCCACGCATGCTGAGGGACATCACAGCTGCGCTCAACTCGTGCGTCGAGAAGGCGAAGACCGGGCATCGACTTCGACGAGCTCGGCGTCTCCGAGGTCATCCGGTCTGAGGGACACCAGGCCTGCCGGCGGGGCCCAGAGTGCGACCGCTTCGGTCAGTGGCGCCAACGGCTCCCCAATGACCTTCACGGCAACCGCCACGGCTTCCTTGTTCGCGCCCNNCGCAACAGACGCGGCCCGCGGCGTGTCCAGTCAGACTGGGCCGCTGTACCTGATCGGCGATGAGGTGTGTCGTGGCCATCAAACTCCGGTTCACCGCAGACGAAGCCCAGCAGGTCGGCGCGACGCTCGGGATGGAATGGAAGAAGGTTGATCTCGAGCAG
>PMIK01000204.1 GCA_003157095.1 Gemmatimonadota bacterium
CGCTTCCGCCCGTCGTTCTTCCCGTTCACCGAGCCGTCCGCCGAGGTGGACGTGGAGTGCCAGCTGTGTCACGGCTCCGGGTGCCCCGCCTGCAAGGGCACGGGGTGGATGGAGATCCTCGGCTGCGGGATGGTGGACCCCGCCGTGTTCGAAGCGGTCGGCGTGGACGCCGAGCGCTACTCCGGCTGGGCATTCGGGATGGGACTCGACCGGGCCGCGATGGTGCGCTACGGCATCCCCGACATCCGGATGCTGTCCGACGCCGACATGCGGTTCCACCGGCAGTTCGTGGATAGCGTATGAAGGCGTCCCTGCGCTGGATCTCGGACCTGCTGGGAACTCCGCTCGATGCGCGCGAAGCGCTGGAGCGGCTCCCGATGCTCGGCGTTCCGGTGGACGGTGTCGAGCCTCTGCACCACGATCTCGGGCAAGTCATCGTCGCCGAGGTGCTGGAGGTCGCGCCCCACCCGAACGCCGACCGCCTCTCGCTCTGCAAGGTGGACACCGGCAGCGGCGTGGTTCGGGTTGTCTGCGGGGCGAAGAACGTCACCGCCGGGCGCCGCTATCCGTTTGCCGCCGTGGGCACGACGCTCCCCGGCGGCCTGGTGCTGGAGCGGCGGAAGATCCGCGGGGAGTATTCCGAGGGAATGCTCTGTTCGGCGCGCGAGCTCCGGCTCGGCGACGACCACGAGGGAATCCTCGAGCTGGACACGGCGGCGCCCCCAGGCACCCCGTTCCTCGAGGCGGTGCCGATCGCCGACACGCGGCTCGAGCTGGACGTCACCCCGAACCGGCCCGACCTGCTGTGTCACGTCGGACTCGCCCGTGAGCTTGGCGCCGCGCTCGGACAGCGCGTCAAGCTGCCGGCGTTCGTTGATGCGGCGGCGGCGCGGCCTCCGCGCGCGGCCCGGGCGGAGGGCTCGGCCGGTGCGACGGACGGCGTGCGGGTGGTCATCGAGGACACGGAGGGTTGCCCGCGATACCTCGCGGCCGTCGTGCGCGGCGCCCGGGTCGGCGCCTCCCCGGACTGGCTCCGGCGGCGGCTGGAGGCGGCCGGCTCCCGCTCGATCAACAACATCGTGGACGCGACCAACTACATCCTGCTCGAGGTCGGCCAGCCGCTGCACGCGTTCGACCTCGCGAAGCTCGCGGGCCCGGCGATCGTCGTCCGCAGGGCGCGCCCGGGCGAGGCGATCGTCACGCTCGACGGAGTGCGGAGAACGTTGACGCCCGCCATGACAGTCATCGCCGATGAGCGGGACGCGCAGGCGGTGGCGGGAGTCATGGGCGGCGCGGCGAGCGAAGTCTCCGCGACCACGACCGACATCCTGCTGGAGTGCGCGTACTTCGACCCGCGGCACACCCGGGCGACGCGTCGCGGGCTCGGTCTCGCCACCGAGGCGAGCCACCGCTTCGAGCGGGGCGTGGACCACGAGGCGCTGCCGGATCATCTGGCGCGCGCGCTGGACCTCCTGCTGCAGGTAGCCGGCGGCACGGTCGCAGGCGTCCCGGTGGATGTGTACCCGTCCCCCATCCCGGCGACGACCGTCTTCCTGCGGGAACGCCGGGTGGTGCATCTCCTGGGCGTCGAGGTGCCGCGTGCGGAAATCGAGCGCGTCCTCACGGTCCTGGGCTGCGTCGTGAGCCCCAAGGGGGATAGGCTGGCGGTCCAGGTGCCGACCTACCGCCCCGACCTGACCCGCGAGGTGGACCTCATCGAGGAGGTCGCGCGGATCGTCGGCTACGAGCGGTTTCCCGACGAGATGCGCCCGCAACGGCTCGGCGTAGTTCCGGACGCGCCGGCGGAGCAGCTCGCCAGCCGGTTGCGGCGCGTGTTCACGTCCCTCGGGATGCATGAGGCGATCCTCTCCTCGCTCGGACCGAAGCACGACGAGCGGTGCGTGGAGCTGGCCAATCCTTTGAGCCAGGAGGAGGGCTACCTCCGCGCGGCGCTGCTGCCCGGTCTGGTGCGGCGAGCGGAGCACAATTGGCGGATGCAGGAGCGCGAGATCCGGCTGTTCGAGATCGGCACGGTCTTCTTCAAGAGCGGCGACCCGCTGCCGACCGAGGAGCTGCACGTCGCGGCGGTGCTCTCGGGCGCGCGGCGCCCGCCGCACTGGAGCGAGCCCGCGCCGCCGGACGTGGACCGGTTCGACGCCAAGCTGTTGCTCGAAGCCGCGGTGACCGGGGCACGCCCCGGTGCCGTGGTGGTGGCCGAGGGGGAGCGGCTGGTTGCGAAAGAGGCGGGCGACCGGCAGGTTGGCTGGGCGGGGGAGCTTGCCGCCGACCGGCCGGCTTGGGGCGCGCCGCTGTACGGTTTCGAGCTCGACGTCGTGGTGACGGCGCCCGTCCCCGCGCAGTTCAGGCCGCTGCCGGCGTGGCCCTCGGTCGAGCAGGACGTCGCGCTCGTGCTGTCCGAGACGCTGGCCGCCGCCGAGGTCGAGGCGTCCCTCAGGACGGGCGCCGGTCCGCTGCTCGAATCGCTGTGGCCGTTCGACGAGTATCGCGGCGCCCCGCTCCAGCCCGGGACGCGCAGCGTCGCGTGGCGGCTCGTCTTCCGGGCCGCCGACCGGACGCTCCGGGACTCGGATGTTGAGCCGGCCGTGACTCGCGCGTTGGCGGAGGTGGAAAGGCGACATGGGGTCCGCAGGCGAGAGGCCTGATCTCGACGCGCTCCACGAGCTCGAGGAGGTGTTGCACCACCTCGCGGACGAGCTTGGGGTGTGGCGTCGCCGCGCGCTCACTGCCGAAGCGCGGGTGGCCGAACAGCTACGCGTGCAGGGCGTCGGTGACACGTCCATGCTCCGGTTGCGGGAGCTGGAAGAGGAGAACCTCGGGCTGGAGCAGCGTCTGGGCACTGCCCGGGCCAAGCTCTCGGATCTGGTCGGCCGGCTCGGTTTCCTCGAGGAGCAGGCACACGTATCAGAAGCCAGAGGCCAGACGGCGAAGTCCTGAAGGCCTGACGCAAGAGGCGAGGCGGCTTGGTGAAGAAGAACGCGGTTCGCGTCATGATTGTGGACGAGGAGTACACCGTCCGCTCGGAGCTGGACCCGGAGTACACGCGCGAGGTGGCCGCGCACGTGGATACGGCCATTCGGCGCGTGCTGGCCTCCGGCTCGATCGTGGAGAGCCACAAGGCCGCCATCCTGGCGGCGCTCGCCATCACCGACGAGCTGTTCCAGTCGCGCCGCCAGCAGGACGACCTCGCGCAGCGCTTGAAGCAGCTCTCGGCCGAGCTGGCTCGGCTGCTCCCGCCCCAGAAGCGGCAGAGCGTCGGCGGGTAAGCTTGTCTTAGCCCTCTATTCCGTCGTAACTTAGCACCTCCAGAATCGGACTTCGGCATCACTCAGGGCGGGCGACCGCCGGAGTGGTTATATGACAACGGACTTCAGCTTTGCCGCGCTCCTCGTCGCGGTTGGCGCGACGGGGACGGCGGTTGGGCTCGCTTTCTTCTTCATCGGGCGTTGGGTGGAGCGGCGGAACGCGGCGAAAGCCAAAGCGACCGCCGAAGCCCTCGCCGACCGCATCCTCACGGACGCACGGCGTGATGCCGAGGCGTTCCGCACGTCGCTGGTGGTCTCCGGCAAGGAAGAGCTGGCGAAGGCCCGTGAAGCGTGGGAGGTCGAGGTCGGTCACCGGCGCTCGGAGATCGACTNNCGCGACCACGAGCTGGAGGCGCGGCACGTCGGGGTTTCTGCGGCGGAAAAGCGGGTCGCGGCCACCGAGTCCGAGGCGCAGGCGCTGGTAGCGGAACGGAAGCGCCGCCTCGAGTCGGTGGCGGGCCTGTCCGCGGCGGACGCCAAGAAGGAGCTGGTCCGGAGCATCGAGGAGGAGGCCAAGGCGGACGCCGCCGCACTGGTGCGCAACGCCCGGGACCAGGCGAAGCGGGAGGCGGACAAGGAAGCGAAGAAGATTATCTCTCTGGCGATCCAGCGCATCGCGGCCGACCNNCTTCGACCCGGTGCGCCGCGAAGTCGCGCGGCTGGCGCTGGAGCGGCTGATTGCCGACGGCAGAATCCACCCGGGTCGCATCGAGGACGTGGTCAAGAACGCGCAGGCGGATGTGGACCGGCAGATCCAGGAGGCGGGGGAGCAGGCGGCGTACGAGGTGGGGGTGCACGGCCTGCACCCGGAGATCATCAAGCTGGTGGGCCGGATGAAGTTCAGGACTTCCTACGGCCAGAACATGCTGAAGCACTCGAAAGAGGTCGCCTGGCTGGCGGGGATCATGGCGGCCGAATTGAAGCTGGACGTGGCGCTGGCCAAGCGCGGCGCCTTGCTGCACGACATCGGCAAGGTGCTGACGCACGAGAGCGA
>PMIK01000062.1 GCA_003157095.1 Gemmatimonadota bacterium
CGAGTACCTGCCCTGGCTCGCCGCGTCGCTGCGGCGGGCGCGGGTGCTCGTGAACGTGGTCGGCGCCACGGTCGAGGACTTCGCCACGGTGGTCTCGGCGCTGGCGACCGAGCCGGCGGTGGCGGCGTTCGAACTCAACGTCTCGTGCCCCAACGCGGCTCACGGGGGAATGGAATTCGGGGCGGACGACGAGATGCTGGCGGCCCTGGTGCGGCGCGTGCGGGCGGAGACCGCCAAGCCCCTCGTGGTCAAGCTCTCGCCGGTGCTGCCGGACCCTGCCCGCACGGCGGCTGCGGCCGCGGCCGCGGGCGCGGACGCGTTCACGGCCGTGAACACGCTTCCGGCTCAGCTGTATGATGAGAGAGGGCGCTCGCGGCTCGGTGCGGGCAGCGGCGGCCTGAGCGGACCGCCGCTGCTGCCGGTGGGCCTGAAGGTGACGCGCCTCGTGGCCTCGCGCACCGGCAAGCCGGTCATCGGCGTCGGCGGCGTCCGGACCGGGGCCGACGCGCTGCAGTATCTGATGGCTGGGGCGAGCCTGGTTGCGGTCGGCACCGCGGCCCTCGCCGATCCGCGCGCCCCGGAGCGCATCGTGCGGGAGCTGGGCGCGCTGCTCGCCCATCGCGGGGCGGCCTCGGTGCGCGACGTCGTGGGGACGGCGGCGTAGGCCGTGGCGGAGCTGATCGTCGCACTGGACCTCGCGACCGCGCGTGCCGCGCTCGAGTTGGTGGACCGGTTGGGCGATGTGGTGCGCTGGTACAAGGTCGGCCCCGTGCTCCACGTGGCCGATGGCCCCGCGGTCGTGCGCGGGCTCACGGAGCGGGGCAAAGCGGTGTTCCTCGATCTCAAATGGCACGACATCCCGAACACGGTGGCTGGCGCCGGGGAGGCCGCGGCTGACGCGGGCGTCGCGATGGCCACCGTGCACCTGACCGGTGGCCCGCGAATGCTGGAAAGCGCCGCCGGCGCGCGGCGGGGGCGCATCGCGCTGACCGGCGTGGGCGTGCTCACGTCGCTCGACGCCGCGGAGTTCGGAGCGGTGCTCGGGCGGCCGGTCGCCGATTTGGCGCAGGAGCAGCAGCGGCTGGTGCGGTTGGGGATGGCGACGGGGCTCGACGGCTACGTGACGGCCGCCGCCGAGGCCCGCGCGGTCCGCAGCCTGGCGGGTGCCGGCGTGGCCATCGTGGTGCCCGGCATCCGCCGGGCGACGGATGCGGTTCAAGATCAGGTCCGCACGGCGACGCCGCGTGAGGCGGCGGCCGCAGGCGCGGACTACCTGGTCGTCGGGCGGCCGGTCACGCGCGCCGCCGACCCCGCGGCCGAGGCCCGTGCGCTGGTGGAGGATCTGCGGCGATGAATTGGCTGCTGGTTGCCGCCCTCGCCTTGAGCACCCAAGGCGCCCGGCAGGCCGACTCGCTGATGGTCGCGGCCCGGCGCGCGGCGGCGCAGTGGATGGCCCACGACTTCGCCGGCCTGGTGGGCGGCGGTGAGGCCGTGATGGTGCACCTGCCCGGCGCCGAACCGTCGTCGCCATTGCGCCCCGCCCAGGCGGCCGAGCTGCTGCGGGCCTTCGCGGAAGGCACGCACGAGCTCGACCTGATCGTGCTGGTCGTCCGCAACGTTGATCCCGATCGGGCGTACGTGGAGGCGCAGCGGGCATTTCAGGTGAAGGGCACCGACGTCCGGCGCTCGCAGACGCTCTACTTCGGCTTCCGCAGGGTGGACAAATCCTATCGTTTGGTGGAGATTCGCGCGCTGCCCTAGGCCTCGTTTCGCGGAGCCTTCTGACAGCTTGCTTCTCGGGTATCCCCCCATTACGTTGTAAGTCTTGTCTCGAACAGGCTTAAGGAGCAGGTCTTGAAGGTTCGCACCAGCGTCAAGCCCGTCTGTGAGCACTGCAGGGTCATCAAACGCCGCGGCGTGATCCGGGTGATCTGCAAGCGCTCTCCCAAACACAAGCAGCGGCAGGGTTAGCTCGTGGCGAGAATTGCGGGCGTGGATCTCCCACGCGACAAGCGTGTCGAAGTCGGACTCATGGCCATCTTCGGTGTGGGGCGTGCGACGGCGGCGACCATCCTCGAGCGGACCGGGATCAACCCGGCCACGCGGGTGCGCGACCTCAGCGACACCGAGGTGTCACGGCTCCGGCAGGTGATCGAGCGCGACCACAAGGTCGAGGGCGCGCTGCGGACCGAAGTCGCCATGAACATCAAGCGGCTGATGGACATCGGCTGCTATCGCGGGATCCGTCACCGCCGGGGGCTCCCGGTGCGGGGGCAGCGGACGCGGACCAACGCGCGGACCAAGAAAGGGCCGCGCCGGACCATCGCCGGCAAGAAGAAAGCGATCCTCAAGAAATAATCCATGGCCGATCAGGAAAAGTCGAAACCGACCCCGGTGCCCGAGACGGCGCCCGCAGTGTCCGCCCCCGAGGGGGCGGCGCCCGACGCCGCCGCGGCTGAGGGTGCGCCGAAGAAGACGGTCAAGCGCGCCAAGAAGGTCGTCGAGTCCGAGGGCGTGGTGCACATCATGGCCACCTTCAACAACACCATCGTGACCGTCGCCGACTTGAGCGGCAACGTGGTCGCATGGGGTACCTCCGGGAAGTCGGGCTTCAAGGGCTCGAAGAAGTCCACGCCCTTCGCCGCGACGGTGGCGGCGGAGCAGGCGGGCCGTGAGGCGTTCAACCTCGGCGTGCGGCGCGTGCACGTCCGGGTGCAGGGCCCGGGCGCGGGGCGGGAGTCCGCGATCCAGGCGCTGGCCAACGCCGGGCTGATCGTCAAGTCCATCCGGGACGTCACACCGATCCCGCACAATGGCTGTCGTCCCCCGAAGAAGCGCAGGGTGTAGTGTCCCGATACGTCGAAGCGAACTGCAAGCTGTGCCGCCGCGAGGGCACCAAGCTCTTCCTCAAGGGTTCCCGCTGCCTGACCGAGAAGTGCGCGGTCGAGAAGCGCGCCTACGCGCCCGGCCAGCACGGCCAAGCGTCCGGGCGGCGCCGCAAGGCGTCGCAATACTCCCGGCAGCTGCGCGAGAAGCAGAAGGTGAAGCGGATCTACGGGCTCACCGAGCAGCAGTTCCGCAACACCTTCAAGCGCGTCGTGGGCGAGCCGGGGCGCACCGGCGAGAACCTGCTGATCGCGCTGGAATCGCGGCTGGACAACGTCGTTTATCGGATGGGGCTGGCGTCGAGCCGCAAGGCGGCCCGGCAGCTGGTGCGTCACCGCCACGTCGAGGTCAACGGCCGTCCCGTCGACGTCCCGTCCTACCAGCTCCGCCCCGGTGACGAGATCCGGATCACCCAGGCGAGCCGGGAACTCGATGTCATCGCGGCGTCGCTCGAGCTGGCGTCCAAGGGACAGCCGGTGTCGTGGGTCTCCGTGGATCGGGGCGCGATGAGCGGCAAGATCGTCGAGCGCCCAACTCGTGATGTCATCCCAATCGCGGCCGAGGAACAGTTGATCGTCGAGCTCTACTCCAAGTGAACATGACGATTGATCTCACCGGGCTCGTCCGCCCGCAGCTGGTCGAGATGACCAAGCGGGAGGACAATCCGAACGCCGCTGAGTTCCGGCTGCAGCCGCTGGAACGCGGGTTCGGCTACACGCTGGGCAACGGCCTGCGCCGGATGCTGCTCTCGTCGCTGCGCGGGTCCGCGGTCTGGGCCTTCCGCATGGACGGCGTCCAGCACGAGCACCAGACCGTGTCCGGCGTCGTGGAGGACGTGCACCAGATCATCCAGCGCCTGAAGGCGCTCACGCTGGTGCTCGCTCCCGAGGTGGACGAGGCGACCCTGCACATCCGCCGCGGCGCGGCGGGTGCCGTGTACGCGCGGGACATCGAAGCGCACGGGTCGGTCACCGTCGTCAACCCGGATCACCTGCTGTTCACGCTGCAGGACGATCGCGACGTGACGGTGGATCTCTACGTGAACAAGGGGCGCGGGTATGTGGACGCCGACCTGCACCCGGTGGACCGGGCGATGCCGGTGGACGTGGTACGCATTGACTCGATCTACAGTCCGGTCAGGCGGGCCAACTTCACCGTGACCGAGACGCGCGTCGGGCAGCGCACCGACTTCGATCGCCTGACGCTGACGGTCGAGACCAACGGCTCGATCACTCCCGAGGACGCCGTCGCGTACGCCGCCGCGCTGGCGCAGCACCACTTCGCGTACTTCATCTCCTTCGGTACGGTGCCGATGGTGCCGGCCGAGCTGCCGGCCGAGCCGGCCGGCGACCTGGAGCGAGTGCACGGGCTGCTGAACCGCTCGATCGACGATTGCGGTCTCTCGGTGCGCTCCATCAATTCGCTCAAGAACTCGAACATCCGCACGCTGGGCGACCTGGTGCGCAACACCGAGGAGCAGCTCCTGAAGGTGCGCAACGTGGGCGAGAAGGCCGTGGCCGAGATCGCCGAGCTGCTGCTCAAGGAAGGGCTGGCGTTCGGCATGCAGTGGGAGGAGCAGGACGGCGCGATCCGCGTGCTGGAGCCGGGCACCAAGCCGGTGATCCGCCCGCTGATCGCGGAGGCGGGCCGGGAGGTCTGATGCGGCACCGCGCCAAGGATCGCCAACTCTCGCGCACGTCGTCGCACCGCCGGGCCATGCTGTCCAACATGGCGACCGATCTCTTCCGGCACGGCGCGATCGTGACGACGGTGACCAAGGCGAAGGAGTTGCGGCCGGTCGCCGAGAAGCTCATCACCCTGGCGCGGCGGGGCGACCTGCACGCGCGCCGGCTGGTGGAGCGACGGATCAAGGACAAGGGCGTGACCACCAAGCTCTTCAAGGAGCTGGGGCCGCGCTTCCAGGCCAGGCCCGGCGGCTACACGCGGATCCTGCGCCTGGGGCACCGCATCGGCGATGGCGGGGAGACGGCGCGGATTGAGTTGCTGAAAGAATAGGGGTTAGGGGCTAGGGAAAAGCGAAGCGGGAGACCTACTTGGTCCCCCGCTTTTGGCGTCTAGTCCCTAACCCCTAGCCCCAGCCTTACGCCGCCCCGACAGCCGCCTTCAATTTCTTCGGCGCCTTCTGGATCTTGTTCGATCGCAGACATGCGGCGCACACCCGGATGCGCTTGGGCGCGCCGTCCACCAGGACACGCACGGCCTGGAGGTTGGGATACCAGCGCCGGGTGGTCCGGTTGTTCGCGTTGGACACGTTGTGCCCGAAGGTCGGGCCCTTGCCGCAAACCGCGCATACGCGCGCCATCTGATCCTCGCTTCAAAAAGTCGGGTGCAGCCGCTAAGTTTAGCGGGCTCTGGCACTTGATTCAAGTGGTGGGGGCAGGGCGCGGCGCCGCTTCCGGTGGCCCCAACCCCTCGTCCCGGACCCCTAACCCCGGTTTCTCTCAATGCCGACCGCACTGATCACCGGCGTCACCGGGCAGGACGGCTCGTACCTCGCGGAGTCCGAGTGAACTCGGTCCTCGTCACGGGAGCTGGTGGCTTCGTCGGCCGCTGGCTCGTGCGAACCCTGTTGGATCGTGGGTACGCTGTGACCGGAGCGCTCCAGCAGGGCGCGGCACTTGAGCCGGGCATGCTCAGTGATTCTGAGCGCGCCGCCGTGCGGTGGATCGGACTCGAGCTCCTAGACTCGGATTCCGTCCGGCGCGTTCTTCGCGGGCCCTACGACTCTGTGGTTCATCTGGCGGCGGTGTCATCTGGCGCCGACGCGAGACAGCATCCGGGCAATGCGTGGGCGGTAAACGCCGCGGGCACGGCGCGCATCCTGGAGGTGACGGCACAGCAGAAGCATGCGGGACTGTCCGATCCCCTGATCCTGCTGGCGTCGACTGGGGAGGTTTACGGGGCGAAGGCCACGACTCCGCTTCGCGAGACCGATCCCGTGCGCCCCTGTTCGCCGTACGCGGCATCCAAAGCGGGGGCGGAACTTGCGGCGATGGAGACGAGCGGTAGAACCGGCCTCAAGGTGATCGTGGCCCGCCCGTTTCAGCAGGCCGGACCCGGGCAGGACGACCGGTTCGTGCTGCCGGCTCTCGCCAAGCGCCTTCGCGGGGCGCGTCTGGCGGGCGCACGGGTGATTAAGGTGGGCAATCTGGAGCCGGTGCGGGACTTCCTGGATGTCCGCGATGTCTGCGACGCTCTTCTGGGGCTGCTCGAGAGCGGAACGCCAGGTGAGGTGTACAACATCGCCACCGGCCACGGGATTCGCCTGGAAGAGTTGTTCCAGACCATCGCGTCGGTCGTCGGTGTGGATGCCATAGCCGAGGTGGACCCCGAGCTGATGCGGCCGGCGGACATACCCTATCTGGTGGGTGATGCGTCCAAGCTGCGGAAGCAGACGGGATGGAGCCCGCGCATTGACCTGAAGCAGACGATTGCTGATGTGGTCGCGTGGCAGGCAAGTGAGCCGCGGTAACGCGGAGCCGAGGGAATCATGAGTGGGAAAGTTGCGCTCATCACGGGGATCACGGGGCAGGACGGCGCCTATCTCGCCAAACTGCTGCTGAGGAAGGGCTACGTCGTCCACGGCATCAAGCGCCGCGCCTCGCTCATCAACACGGAACGCGTGGATCCGCTGTATCAAGATCCGCACGTGGACGGGCGCAAATTCATCTTGCACTACGGTGACCTCACCGACGCAACCAATCTGATCCGGATCATCCAGGAGACCCAGCCGGACGAGCTGTACAACCTGGCGGCGCAGAGCCACGTGGCCGTCTCCTTCGAGACGCCGGAGTACACCGCCAATGCCGACGCGCTCGGCACGCTGCGGCTGCTGGAGGCGCTCCGGATCCTCGGGCTCGGCAAGAAGGTCCGGTTCTACCAGGCATCCACCAGCGAACTGTTCGGCCTGGTCCAGGAGACGCCGCAGACGGAGCGGACGCCGTTCTACCCTCGCAGCCCATACGGCGTGGCGAAGCTGTACGCCCACTGGATCACGATCAACTACCGGGAGGCATACGGGTTCTTCGCCTGCTCCGGCATCCTGTTCAACCATGAGTCGCCGATCCGCGGCGAGACGTTCGTGACACGCAAGGTCGCACGTGCTGCGGTCCGGATCGCGCGCGGACTCGAGATGGACCTGTATCTGGGAAACTTGGACGCGAAGCGCGACTGGGGCCACGCTCGCGACTACGTGGAAGCCATGTGGCTGATGCTGCAGCAACCGGCGCCCGACGACTACGTCATCGCCACCGGCGAGACGCACTCGGTGCGCGAGCTGTGTGATCGCGCGTTCGGCCGCGCCGGCGTCACGCTCGAGTGGCGTGGCAAAGGAGCGGATGAGGTCGGCGTGGACGGCCGTTCCGGCAAGGCCGTCGTGCGGGTGGATCTCCGATATTTCCGTCCTACTGAGGTGGATTGCCTGGTGGGAGATGCCAGCAAGGCCCGGGAGAAGCTGGGATGGCAGCCCCGGGTCCGGTTCGCCGAACTGGTGGACTCGATGGTGGATGCCGAGCGGGTCGCGCTGGAGTCGGGCAAACGCGCGGTCGTGGACTGACAGCAGGAGTGGCGGACCCCATGCGACCTGACGCGAAGGTGTACGTCGCGGGCCATGACGGCATGGTCGGCAGCGCTCTGGTGCACGCGCTGCGCGCCCGGGGATTCACCAACCTCGTGTGGCGCACGCGCGAACAGCTAGAGCTGCTCGATCAACGGGCCGTACGCGACTTCTTCTTGGCGGAGCGGCCCGACCACGTCTTTCTCGCCGCCGCTCGGGTGGGTGGCATCATCGCGAACAACACCTATCGGGCGGATTTCATCTACGAGAATCTGACGATCAGCGCCAACGTTATCCATGCCGCGCACGAGAGCGGGGTTACCAAGCTGCTGAACCTCGGCAGCTCCTGTATCTATCCGCGCCTGGCTCCGCAGCCGCTCAAGGAGGAGTACCTGCTCACGGGCGCGCTGGAGCCCACCAACGAGCCGTACGCCATCGCCAAGATAGCCGCCATAAAGCTCTGCGAGAGCTACCGCCGGCAATACGGCCGCAACTTCGTCTCAGTGATGCCCACCAATCTGTATGGACCGGGCGACAACTTCGACCTGGAATCGTCCCACGTCCTGCCTGCTCTGATCCGCAAGTGCCACGAAGCCAAGGTGCGAGACGATCACGCCATTACGGTGTGGGGTACGGGCAATCCGCGCCGTGAGTTCCTCTACGTGGACGACCTGGCAGACGCGTGCATGTTCGTCATGGAGCACTACGACGAGGAGCCGTTTCTCAACATCGGGTGTGGGGAAGACCTCACCATCCGGGAGCTGGCGGAGCTGGTGGCCCAGGTGGTCGGGTTCCGGGGCGGCGTGAGATTCGACGAGTCGAAGCCGGACGGGACGCCCCGAAAGCTGCTCGATGTGTCGCGGCTCCGCGCGCTCGGTTGGAGTCCGAAAGTCGGGCTGCAGGCCGGCATCGCCAAGGCCTACAACTGGTTTCTCGAGCACGCGGCGCCGAGAGTCCATGCCCAAGCGGACTGATCTCCACCGCATTCTGCTCGTCGGGTCCGGCCCGATCGTCATCGGGCAGGCGGCCGAGTTCGACTACTCCGGCACCCAGGCGGTGAAGGCCCTCAAGGAGGAGGGCTACGAGGTCGTGCTGGTGAATTCGAATCCCGCCACCATCATGACCGATCCGGAACTTGCGGACCGCACCTACATCGAGCCGGTGACGCCGGAATGGGTCGAGCGGGTGATCGCGCGCGAGCGTCCCGACGCGCTGCTGCCGACCATGGGCGGGCAGACGGCGCTCAACGTCGCGATGGCGCTGCACCGCGGCGGCGTGCTGGAGCGCTACGGCGTCGAGCTGATCGGCGCCAACGCGCGCGCCATCGAGATGGCGGAGGATCGCGAGGCGTTCGCGGCGGCGATGCGGCGCATCGGCCTCCGGGTCCCCGTCGGAGGCTTCGCCACCTCGGGGGAGCAGTCCGGCGCGATCGTCGAGCGGACCGGCTACCCGGCCATCATCCGTCCGTCCTACACGCTGGGCGGCACCGGCGGCGGCATCGCATACAACCCGGCGGAGCTCGACGAGCTGGTGCGCCGCGGGCTCGACGCGTCGCCGGTGCGCCAGGTGCTGATCGAGCAGAGCGTCGAGGGATGGAAGGAATTCGAGCTGGAAGTGATGCGCGACCGCCGCGACAACGTGGTGATCGTCTGCTCCATCGAGAACCTGGATCCGATGGGCGTGCACACGGGCGACAGCATCACCGTGGCGCCGGCGATGACGCTGACCGACCGCGAGTACCAGGTGATGCGCGACGCCGCGATCGCCATCATCCGCGAGATCGGCNNAAGGCCACCGGCTTCCCGATCGCCCGGATGGGCACCAAGCTGGCGGTGGGGTACACCCTCGACGAGCTGCCCAACGACATCACCAGGACCACGCCGGCCTCCTTCGAGCCGGTCCTCGACTACGTGGTGGTCAAGTTCCCGCGCTTCCCGTGCGAGAAGTTCCCGCTGGCCGACTGGCGCCTCACCACCCAGATGAAATCGGTGGGCGAGTCCATGGCCATCGGCCGCACGTTCAAGGAGGCTTTCCAGAAAGGGATCCGGGCGCTGGAGAGCGACCGGGCGGGCTGGGTGGTCGGCGCGACGCCGGCCGATGACCGCCTCGAGAACGACGACGCGACCACGATCGGCGCTGCGATCGGCCAGCCGACGCCCGAGCGCGTGTTCCAGATCAAGCGCGCCTTCCTGGCCGGCATCCCGGCGCAGCGGATCGCGGAGCTGACCCGCATCGATCCCTGGTTCATCGGGCAGCTCGCCGAGCTGGTCGAGGCGGAGCGGGAGTGGGCCGGATTCCGGCGCGGGGCGTGGCGCGAGGCCGCGCCGGCCGAGCGCGCCCGGCGGCTGCTCGGGATGAAGCGGCTTGGCTTCTCCGATGTGCAGCTCGCGGGCCTCGGCGGCCTGACCGAGGACGAGCTTCGCGGCGACCGGCACGCGCTCGCCATCCGCCCGGCCTACAAGACGGTGGACACCTGCGCGGGGGAGTTCCCGTCCGCGACCCCGTACCTCTACTCCAGCTATGACGAGGAGAACGAGTCGGAGCCGCTCGGCGCGCGGGGCATCGTGGTGCTGGGCTCCGGCCCGAACCGGATCGGGCAGGGCGTGGAGTTCGACTACTGCTGCGTCCGTGCCGCGCTGGCGTTCCGCGAGCTGGGCCACCGCACCATCATGATCAACTCGAACCCCGAGACGGTCTCGACCGACTTCGACATCTCGGACAAGCTCTACTTCGAGCCGCTCACCTTCGAGGACGTGCTCGAGATCGTCGAGCTGGAGCGGCCGTTGGGGGTGGTGGTGCAGCTGGGCGGCCAGACGCCCCTGAAGCTGACCAAGCGGCTCGAGGCGGCGGGCGTGCGGATCCTCGGCACCTCCGCGGACGCGATCGACACGGCGGAGGACCGGCGCCGCTTCGAGGCGATCGCCCGCCGGCTGAAGATCGCCCAGCCGCCGAGCGGCACGGCGCGGAGCACCGAGGAGGCGTTGGCCGTCGCGGACCGGGTGGGCTACCCGGTGCTGGTGCGGCCCTCGTACGTGCTGGGCGGGCGCGCGATGGTGATCGCCTACGACGCGGGCGCCCTGAAGGAGTACTTCACCAAGGCCGCGCTCGTCGCCCCGGACCACCCGGTCCTGATCGACCGGTTCCTCGAGGACGCGTTCGAGGCGGACGTGGACGCCATCGCCGACGGCACGACCTGCGTGATCGGCGGGGTGATGCAGCACATCGAGGACGCCGGCATCCATTCGGGCGACTCGGCGTGCGTGCTCCCGCCCTACCTCATCGGCGAGCGGGAGATCGAGGAGATGCGCCGCCACACCAAGGCGCTGGCCGCCGCCCTGGGCGTAGTCGGGCTCATCAACGTGCAGTACGCCATCAAGGACGGCGTCGTCTATTGTCTCGAGGTCAACCCGCGCGGCTCCCGCACCGTGCCGTTCGTCTCCAAGGCGACCGGGATCTCGCTGGCGAAGCTGGCGGCGGGCGTGATGGCCGGGCGCAAGCTCGAGGAGCTCGGGTTCACCGAGGAAGTCGAGTTGCCGTATGTCGCCGTGAAGGAAGCCGTGTTCCCGTTCAGCAAGCTGCCCAACGTGGATACGCTCCTCGGCCCGGAAATGCGTTCGACCGGAGAGGTGATGGGCATTGCGGACTCATTCGGGTGGGCGTTTGCCAAGGCGCAGATCGGCGCCGACGGCGCGCTGCCGCTGGAAGGCGCGATCTTCGTGACCGTGAACGACAGCGACAAGCCGACCGTGACGCCGATCGTGCGGCGGTTTCACGAGATGGGGTTCCGCCTGATCGCAACCGAAGGTACGGCGCGCTACCTGCAGAAGCGCGGGATAGCGTGCGAGCGCGTCCACAAGGTCTGGGAGGGGAGGCCGAACGCAGTGGATCTCATCATCTCTGGCGCGGTGCAGCTGCTGATCAACACGCCGCTGGGGAAGTACTCGCAGCGGGATGACTACGAGTTGCGGCGGGCGGCGCTGATGCACCGCGTGCCCTACACGACGACCATGTCGGCGGCGGCGGCGGCGTGCGACGCCGTCATCGCGTTACGGAGCACCAAGGGGGACGTGATGTCGCTTCAGGAGTGGTACGCGCGACGGTTGGCCTCGACCGAGCAGGTGGCCTGATGGCCGCGCCCAAGAAGAAGGTCGGCCGGCCGGGCAAGAAGGCCGAGGCCGCGCCCAAGGGGCCGCCCAAGGGCATGGCCAGTTTCCCGGAGGATCTCGCCGGCACCCTGAAGTACAGCGAGCCGCTCGGACGGCACACCACGTACCGCATCGGCGGGCCGGCGAGCATCCACTTCGTGCCGGCCAGCAACGAGGCCGCCGCCGGCGCCGTGGCGTGGGCGCGTGAGCACAAGGTGCCCTACCTCGTGCTGGGCCTCGGCTCCAACGTGCTCATCCGGGACGGCGGGTTCCGCGGACTGGTGATCAAGATCGGGAAGGGCCTCGACGCCGTGTCGCATCGCGCCGGTACCTGGAAGGTCGGCGCCGGCCTGCCGATGCCCCTGCTGGCGCGGAAGACTGCCGAGGAGGGGTTCGGCGGGGTGCACAAGCTCATCGGCGTCCCGGGCTCCGTGGGCGGCGCCGTCTTCATGAACGCCGGCGCGCACGGCCAGGACATCGCCTCGGTTTTGATCTCGGCGACCGTCCTGGATCCGAAGGGCCGGATCGTGGACAAGCCGAAGAAGGAGATCGCGTTCACCTATCGCCGCAGCGGCCTGGAGGGGTACGTGGTACTCGGCTGCGCGCTCCGCCTGGAACAGGAAGAACCCGAGAAGCTGAAGTCCGAGCTGACGATGCTGCTCCGCAAGCGCCGGGAAGGCACGCCGTTCGACCAGCCGTGCTGCGGCAGCGTGTTCAAGAATCCCGAAGAGACGTCGGCGGGCCGCCTGATCGACCGGTGCGGGCTGAAGGGCCGCCGGGTGGGAGGCGCCGAGATCTCCAAGGTCCACGCCAACTACATCGTCAACGTGGGCAACGCGTCGGCGGACGATGTGCTGAAGCTGATTGACATCGCGCGCACGGCGGTGTTCAAGGAGTTCGGCATCGAGCTGGAGCTCGAGGTGAAGGTGCTCGGAGAACCGAAGTGAGCGATTTTTACGCCCACCCCTCGGCGGTGATAGACGAGGGGGCCGTCATCGGCCAGGGCACCAAGGTCTGGCACTTCTGCCACGTGATGCCCGGCGCGGTGATCGGGGAGCGGTGCAGCCTCGGGCAGAACGTCGTGGTGATGCCCGGCACCAGGATCGGCACCAACGTCAAGATCCAGAACAACGTTTCGATCTACGAGGGCGTGGTGCTCGAGGACGACGTGTTCTGCGGACCCTCGATGGTCTTCACCAACGTCTCCTTTCCGCGCAGCCACGTCATCCGCAAGGGCGAATACGAGCGGACGCTGTGCCGGCAGGGCGCGACCATCGGCGCCAACGCGACCGTGGTCTGCGGCACGACGCTCGGCCGGTTCAGCTTCGTCGGCGCGGGGGCGGTCGTGACCAGGGACGTGAAGGACTACGCGCTCGTGGTCGGCAACCCGGCCCGCCAGGTAGGCTGGATGTGCCAGTGCGGCGAACGGCTCCGGATCTCGGAGGGGAAGGGGGGCTGCGCCCGCTGCGGCTTCACGTACGCCGAACGGGACGGGGAGTTGGTGCCGCAATGAACGTCCCGATGCTGGATCTCAAGGCGCAGCACCGCGCCATTCGCGACGCCGTGGTGCCGAAGGTGCTGGAGCTNNTCGCGTGCCCGGCACGGGATCGGCGTGGCCAGCGGGACCGACGCGCTGCTGGTGCCGCTGAAAGCGCTGGATCTCAAGCCCGGCGACGAGGTGATCACCACCCCGTTCACCTTCTTCGCCACCGCGGGCGCGATCCACAACGCCGGCGCGAAGCCGGTCTTCGTGGACATCGAGCGGGGCACGTTCAACATCGACCCAGCCGCGGTCGAGGCCGCGCTCACCCCGCGCACCCGGGCNNATCATGCCGGTGCACCTGTTCGGCCAGATGGCGGCGATGGAGCGGCTGCTCCCGCTGGCCGAGCGGCGTGGCGTCGCGCTGGTGGAAGACGCCGCGCAGTCCATCGGCGCACGCCGGCGCATCGCCGGCAGGTGGCGCATGGCGGGCGAGCTGGGCACGGCCACCGGATTCTCGTTCTTTCCCACGAAGAACCTCGGCGGCTGGGGCGACGGCGGCATGGTCGTCGCGAACGACCAGAAGCTGGCGGACCGGGTGCGCAGCCTGCGCACGCACGGCGGCGCGCGGCAGTACTACCATGACGAGGTCGGCATCAACTCGCGGCTCGACGCGCTGCAGGCGGTGGTGCTGCTGGCCAAGCTGCCCTTCCTCGAGTCGTGGAGCGCGGCGCGGCGCGCCAACGCGGCGCGCTATACCCAGGCACTTGCGGGGTTGTCCGCCGTGCGGACGCCCGTGACCGATCCGGCCAACGAGCACATCTTCCACCAGTACGTGATCGAGGCGGACCGGCGCGACGAGCTGCAGGCGCACCTCAAGGCGCACGAGATCGGCTGCGCCGTCTACTATCCGCTGTCGCTGCACCTGCAGCCGTGCTTCNNCTGTCCGAGGCGCAGCAGCAGTACGTGGCGGAAACCATTCGGGGGTTCTACGGGACATGACGACCAACTACGAAGCGCAACTCCTGGCGAAGGCTCAGTCGCGCACCGCGGTCCTAGGCATAGTGGGCCTCGGGTACGTGGGTCTCCCTCTGGCCGTCGAGCTCGCGGAGGCCGGATACCGCGTGGTGGGTTTCGACGTCAGCGCGCGCGTAGTGGACGGCATCAACGCGGGTCGCTCGCACGTGCAGGACATCCCGACCGAGCGGTTGGCGAAGCTGGTGAAGGCGGGCAAGATTTCCGCCACCACGGACCTCGCGCGGCTCAAGGAGCCGGACGGCATCGCCATCTGCGTCCCGACGCCGCTGGGCAAGACGCGCGACCCGGACGTGTCGTTTATCGCCGCGGCGACCGACAGCATGGCGCGCGCCATCCGGCCGGGCCAGGTGGTCATTCTCCAGAGCACCACCTATCCGGGCACGACCCGGGAGATGCTGCTGCCCGCGCTCGAGAAGGGCGGGCTCAAGGTGGGGGTGGATTTCTTCCTCGCCTTCAGCCCCGAGCGGGTGGATCCCGGGAACCCGAAGTACAACACGCACAACACCCCGAAGGTGGTCGGCGGCGTGACGCCGGCGTGTACCAGGGTCACGATGACGCTCTACCAGCCGGCGATCGAGCGGCTGGTGCCCGTTTCCTCGCCCGAGGCTGCCGAGCTGGTCAAGCTGCTCGAGAACACGTTCCGCTCGGTCAATATCGGCCTGGTGAACGAGATGGCCATCGTCTGCGACAAGCTCGG
>PMIK01000011.1 GCA_003157095.1 Gemmatimonadota bacterium
TCTTCGCCGCAGATGTACGCCCCGGCCCCGCGGTGGACCATGATGTCTATCCGGACGCCCTTGCCCATCGCGTTCGGTCCCAGCACGCCCTTGGCGTACGCCTCCTCGAGCGCGCGCTGCATCACGGCGATCGGCTCGGTGAACTCGCCGCGGATGTAGATGTAGGTCTGCTCCGCCTGGATGGCGTAGGCGGCGATGGCGCACCCTTCGATGAGCTGGTGCGGCGTCCACCGCATGATCTCGCGGTCCTTGAAGGTGCCCGGCTCCGACTCGTCGGCGTTGCAGCAGAGGTAGTGCGGCTTGGTCTTCTGCTTGGGCATGAAGCTCCACTTCACGCCGGCCGGGAACCCCGCGCCGCCGCGGCCCCGCAGCCCCGACGCCTTGACCTCCTCGATCACCTGCTCGCGGGTCATGCCGAGCGCCTGCTCCAGCGCCTTGTACCCGCCGCGCTTGACCCAGCCGTCGTAAGTCCGCGCCTCGGCGTCGCCGAAGTGGGTGCTGACGACCCGGGTTTCCTTGGGATGCGGAGGATGCGGGAAGCCCATGGCGCCTACCGGTAGCGCTCGACGAGGGCGGGCACCGATGCCGCGGTGACGCTCTCGACGAAGTCATTGTTGATCATCACCGGCGTGGCGAACCCGCACGCCCCGAGACACTCCACCTCGACGATCGTCCACCGCCCGTCCGGGCTGGTCTCGCCCGGCGCCCTGGCGCCGGTGGCCTTGAGGAACGCCTCGACCACGCCCTCAGCGCCGCACACGTTGCACGGCGTGGTGGTGCACACCTGCACGAAGTACGTCCCCACCGGGTGCTGGTGGTACATGGTGTAAAAGGTCACGACCCCTTTCACATAGGCCGGCGTCAGGTCGAGCGCTTCGGCAACCTCCGCCATCCCCGCGGGCGAGATCCAGCCGTGCGCTTCCTGGACCATCCACAGCGCCGGCAGCAGCGCTCCCGCCTTGGCGGGGTACTTCGCCACGAGCGCGTCGAGCCGCCGCCGNNCCGTGGCCCCGTGCCTGCGGCCTGGCTCATCGGTCAATCTCTCCCATGACGATGTCCACGCTGGCGTTGATGGCGATCAGGTCGGACAGCAGGTGCCCTTCGGCCATCTTCGGCAGCGCGGCGATGTTGAGGAACGACGGCGGCCGGATCCGCCACCGCACCGGCTTGGCCGATCCGTCCGAGACGAGGTAGGTGCCCAGCTCGCCCTTGGGGTTCTCGACCGGGAAGTACACCTCGCCGACCGGCGCCGGCACGCCCTCCATCACCTGCTTGAAGTGGTGGATCATGCTCTCCATATCGCTCATCAGGCGCCGCTTGGGCGGCAGGATCACGCGGGGATCGCTCGCGTTGATCGGCCCGTCCGGGAGGCGGTCCAGGGCCTGCAGCAGGATCCGCACCGACTGCCGCATCTCCTCCATCCGGACCAGGTAGCGGTCGTACACGTCGCCGTGCTCCCCGACCGGCACCTCGAAATCGTAGCTGTCGTAGTCGAGGTAGGGATGGTCCTTCCGCACGTCGAAGGCCACGCCGCTGGCGCGCAACATCGGTCCGGAGAGCGAGTAGTCAATGGCCTCCGCCGCAGTCATGATGCCGACGTCCTGGGTGCGGCCCAGCCAGATGCCGTTGCGGAGCAGCATCCGGTCCACCTCGTCGAGCGTCTTCGGGAACCGCCCGCACCACTCCCGGAGCCGCCCGGTCCAGCCGTCGGGCACGTCGGCCATCAGCCCGCCGACCCGGGTGAGCGAGGTGGTGAGCCGCGCCCCCGTCCACTCCTCGATCAGGTTGTAGACCCGCTCCCGCTCCTGGAACATCCACAGGAAGACGGTGAAGGCGCCGATGTCGATCGCCGTCGTGCCGGCCCACACCAGGTGCGAGATGATGCGGCTCAGCTCGCACGCGATGACGCGGAGCACCTTGCACCGCTCGGTGATCTCGATGCCCATCAGCCGCTCGGCGGCCAGCGCGAACGCCACGTTGTTGGCGGGGGCCGAGAGATAGTCGGTGCGGTCGGTGAGNNGGGATGATCTGGTTGTAGTGGCGGTACTCGCCGAGCTTCTCGAAGCCGGAGTGCAGGTAGCCGATGTGCGGGATGACCCGCACCACCACCTCGCCGTCCAGCTCCACCACCAGCCTGAGCACGCCGTGGGTGGCGGGATGCTGCGGGCCGATGTTGATCAGCATGTGGTCGGTGCGCATGTCCTGCTCGGCGGCATCGCGCGCCGCGGCCACGAGCGGGACGCGCGTCACGTTCCCGGCGGCATCCATGCCGGGGGTCGCCAAGGCGAACTCGAGCACGCGTTGCTCCGCCATCAGCGTTCCGGGGCTCCGGGGCTCCGGGTCAGCCGCTCCCTGACGTCGGCCGGCAGGGAATGGTACTCCTCCGCGATGGAGAGCTCCTCCATCGAATAGTGGGCGTTGAGGTCGGCCCCGAGCGCGCGCCGCACCTGCTCGGAGCGGCTGAAGCGGCCGCGCAGCGGGAAGTCCTTCCGCAGCGGGTAGCCCTCGGAATACGTCTCCCACATCAGGATGCGCCGCAGGTCGGGGTGGCCGGCGTAGACGATGCCGACCATGTCCCAGGCCTCGCGCTCGTGCCAGTCCGCAGCCGGCCAGACGTCCGTGACCGTGGCGAGCTCGGCCTTGCCGCGCGGCACCTCGACGTGCAGCTCGAG
>PMIK01000280.1 GCA_003157095.1 Gemmatimonadota bacterium
CGCGCGACCACCGGAAGTTGGTGGTGGGGGACGGGAGAGCCGGCGTCACGGGCGGCATCGGGATAGGTGAGCAGTGGCAGCACGGGCTCATCGTCAAGCGCCGCTCGCCCTGGCGCGACCGCTGCGTCCGCATCGAGGGCCCGGCGGCGTCCGACATGGAAAGGGCGTTCGAGCACATGTGGCGCCGCGCGTCGGGCCAGCGGCCCGCGCGCGAGGAGCGGCGGCTGCGGCGCCGGCCGCGCAACGCCCACCTCGACCCGGCGACCGCCGCGCCCTCACTGGTGGGCATCGTCGAAGGCGAGCCGGGTCGCATGCGGGTGGCCCGCGCGCTGCATCTGCAGGCCGCCGCCGCGGAACGCTCGATCTGGCTCGCCGGAGCGTACTTCGTGCCGTCGTTCGCGGAGGTGGATGCGCTGAGCGGCGCCGCCCGGGATGGCGTGGACGTGCGGCTGCTGGTGCCGGGCAGGAACGACCACCCCTGGGTCGGATCGCTGACCCGGCGCTACTACCGGCCGCTCTTGCGCAACGGCGTGCGCATCTGGGAGTGGCGCGGGGACATGATGCACGCCAAGACCTCGATCGTGGACGGGCGGTGGACTCGCGTGGGCTCCACCGACTTCAATCCGCTCGGCGTAGCCATCAACTTCGAGCTCGACGCCTTTATCGAAGACGCCAACGTCGCCGCTGCGGCCGCAGAGATGTTCCTGGGCGATCTCGAACAGTCGCTCGAGGTGCATGCAGGCCGCAGGCGGTGAGCTGGGGCCCATGTTCCGCTGGTTGATGCGCCGGCGCCGCGAGGCGATTCGCCGTCGTCCACTGCCCGCCGAGTGGCGCGCGATCGTGGACAAGAACGTCCCCTACGTGGCGTGCCTGCCGAGCGAGGACCGCGACGAACTCGCCGGCCACATCCAGATCTTCCTCGCGGAAAAACAGTTTGAAGGCTGCGGCGGCCTCCAGGTCACCGACGAGATGCGCGTCACGATCGCCGCCCAGGCGTGCATCCTGCTGCTTCACCGCCGCACGGACTACTTCTCGAAGCTGGTCTCGATCCTCGTCTACCCGTCGACGTACGTGGTGCCGGGGGGCCGGTTCCTGCCGGGCGGGCTCATGACCGACGAGCTGCAGGCTCGGATCGGCGAATCCTGGGTGGCTGGCGTGGTGGTGCTGGTCTGGGACAGCGTGCTCTCGGGAGCCAGCGACATCCACGACGGCCACAACGTGGTCCTGCACGAATTCGCGCACCAGCTTGACCAGGAGAGCGGCGCGGGCGACGGCGCGCCGATCCTCCCCCGGCGCTCGATGTACGTGGCCTGGGCGCGCGTTCTGGGCCACGACTTCGATGCACTGGTACGCGACACGCAACACCACCACCGCACGCTCATCGATCAGTACGGCGCCACCAATCCGGCCGAGTTCTTTGCCGTCGTCACCGAGACGTTCTTCGAGAAGCCCCAGCAGCTGCGGTCGAAGTATCCGGCGCTCTACGGCCAGCTGCAGGAGTTCTACCGCCAGGATCCGGCGGCACTCACCCGCCCGTGAGCCCCGGCGGCCTGAAGCTGCTCGCGGATCGGGTCCTCGAGCCTGCCAGAGTATCTGCCTTGGTCAACCAGCTGCTCGATCCTGCCCCCAGATCGCCCGGGTCTCGCTGAGTGCCCGACACGCACGCCGCGGCGGACGCCCCCTTGTCCCGGCCGCTCACCCTCAGCGGCTACCACGGAGCGCCGACCGCAGCCCGACTCCTGATCGCCTCCTTGGGCCCCGGCCAGCGGATGGGCCGCGCGGTGAAGGGCCTGGCAGTCTCTTGGGGCGCGATGGTGGTGAGTGTGTTCATCCCGATCGCGCACTTCGTGCTGGTGCCCTCGTTCTTCGGCATCGGCCTCTGGCAGTTCGTCCGGCGGCTGCGCCAGCACGAGCAGGTCCGGGGCGCGCATGGCACCTGCCCGGACTGCGGTGTGGAGCAGGACTTCGAGCTGAGCGCGGGGCTGCGGCTCCCGCAGGGGGTGCAGTGCCGCCACTGCCACCGTGGTCTCACCCTCGCCGCCGACTCGGCGAAATGGGGCCTCGGGTCAGGTTCGGCGGACCGCCGGGTCTGACGAGAGTGCGGCGTTCCGCCCGCGCCGGCCGTGCGAGCCGCGGTCAGCCGTCGCGTGATTCCGGCCATGATCCTTAGCCGCCACCTCCAACTCGCCCACGAGTGAAGATCTCCAATCACGCGGCGCTGGCTGTGACGGCGGCGAGAACGGCCGCGCTCGACATCGCGGAGGCGGGTCTCGACGCGATCGACACCGCGACCGCCGTCCGGCGCTCCGTCCGGCTCTCGGGCGAGGTGCTTCAAGTCGGCGACGAGGTGTGGCCGTTGCGGCCGTCGGGGCGGCTGCTGCTCGCGGCGGTGGGCAAGTGTGCCACCGTGGCCGCGGCCGAGCTGGTGCGCCTCCTGGGCGACCGGCTGGACGATGGCGTCGTGCTGGATGTGGATGCGGCACCGGCGCGCGACCTGGGACCGCTGCCGAGCCTGCGCGGCAGCCATCCGCTGCCCTCCGGCCGCAACGTCGCGGCGACGCGGCGCATCGTGGACCTGCTGCGCGGGGCGCGGGAAGACGATCTGGTCCTGTGCGTGGTCTCCGGTGGCGGCTCGACGTTGCTCTGCCTCCCGTCGGACGGAGGATCCGCCGAGGCGGAGAGCGTGATGTTCCAGGCTCTGACCCGGACCGGGGCCACGATTCAAGAGATCAACACCGTCCGGAAGCACACGTCGCTGGCCCGCGGCGGCTTTCTGGCGCAGCATGCCTACCCCGCGCGCCTGGTGTCGCTGGTCTTCTCCGACGTTCCCGGCGCCCCGGCGGACTTCGTCGCGTCGGGCCCGACCGTCCGCGACCCGACGACGGTGGAGGACGCGGCGCGCGTGCTGCGCCGCTACGGAGTGGCCGCCGCCGCCCGCACGTCGCAACTCGCGCTGCTCGAGACGCCCAAGGAGAGCCGGTACTTCGAGCGGGCCCGCACCATCGTGCTCGTTTCCAACGAGACGGCCCTCCAGGCGATGGCGACGCGGGCCGGGGCGCTCGGCTACGCCGCCACGATCGTCACGTCCACCCTGGTGGGTGAGGCGCGCGAAGCGGGGGAGCTCGTGGTGCGCGAGCTGCGGGCCGCCGCTCCGGCGACGGCGCTGCTCTACGGTGGCGAAACGACCGTGACCGTGACCGGCGGCGGCCGCGGGGGGAGGAACCTGGAGGTGGCGTTGGCGGCCCAGCGGCTCGTCGGTGACGGGGAGATCGTCGTGACCGTCGCCTCGGACGGGCGCGACAACGGCGACTTCGCGGGCGCCGTGGCCGATTCGCTGGCGCGTGCCAATGCGCGGCGCCTTGGTCTCGACCTCGACGCGCACCTGGCCGACAACGATTCGTGCGGGTTCTTCGAGCGCACCGGCGATTACCTCGTCACCGGCAGCACCGGTTCGAACGTGGCCGACCTCATCGTCGCGCTGCGGGACTAGCGGACGGTGCTCACCCGCTCCGCTCCGCCGCGCGGTGCGCGCCGCGCTCCAGGCTCCACTTGAGCGCCGGGGGCGTGACGAGCGTGGTGACGATGACCATGATCACCACCGCCGAGTAGATGCCCTCGTCCACGATGCGCTCGCCGTGGAGCGTGAGGCCCAGGCCGATGCTGGCGAAGATCAGGCCCACCTCGCCGCGGGGGATCATCCCGAGGCCGATGGAGAGGCGGTCCATCCCGCTGCCCAGGGCACCGAGCGCGCACGCCTGCTTGCCCGCGATCGCCGCGAGGGTCAGCAGCAGCGCCAGTCCCAGCCCGGCGGGGTGAGCGAACGATTGCACCTGCACGCGCATCCCCATCAGCACGAAGAACACCGGCACCAGGAACGACGCGACCGGCTGCACCAGTTCCCCAACGCTGCGCTCGCCGCGGGAGGTGAATTCCTTCCAATGGATGTCCTCGAGGATCAGGCCCGCCGCGTAGGCGCCGACGATGGGCGCCAGCCCCACCGCGGACGCCAGCCAGGCCAGGACGAAGCAGAGCACCAGCGCGGTGGCCAGGAGGACGCCGTGCCCGCGCAGGCGGGCGGCGACACCGAACAGCCGCGGCGAGAGGGCGACACCCAGGCCGAGCGCGCCGACCATGAACACCGCCGCCTTGGCCACCACGAGCACCGTGGAACCGTACGAGAGGGTCGTGCCTTGGTTGGCCGACTCGATGACGCCGGCCACAACGGCGAGGATCACGAGGCCAAGCACGTCGTCAATCACCGCGGCGCCCAGGATGATGCGCGCCTCCTGGAGGCGGGCCTTCCCCAGGTCCTTGAGCACGCGCGCGGTGATCCCGACACTGGTGGCGGTGAGGGTGGCCCCGAGGAAGGCGTGAGCGTACGCGCTGTGGCCCGGCAGCAGCAGCGCGCCGACGCCCCACCCCAGCGCGAACGGTGTCACGACGCCCAGGACCGCCACCAGCGTCGCGCTCGCCCCCACCTTCATCATCTCGCGCACGGTGGACTCGAGACCGACCTCGAACAGCAGGATCAGCACGCCGAGCTGCGCGAGCATGTTGATGGAGGCGTCGGCCGTGAGCGCGCGGAACCAGGTGAGGCCGGCCAGGTCCAGGTTGCCGAGGATGACGCCGGCGACCAACTCGCCGAGCACCGCGGGTTGCCCGATCCGGACCGCCAGGTCGCCGCCCAGTTTCGCGGCGGCGAGGATCGCGGCCAGGGCGAGCACCACGTGCGCGACGCCGGAGCCGGTCTCGCTCGGCATCGAGGCGACGAGCACCGGTAGGAGGACGAGCGGCGCGATGGCGGCGAGGCGCATCCGGAGCCCCCTTCGAAACGGGACCAGCGACGGCAAAGCTGCGGCGACCCCGATGTTCGCCCCGCCGGCGGGCCCGCGCAAGCGTTGCGCGCGAAGTTCAGGGGCCGGTGCGGTCTTGAGTTCCGCCGTGGCCGGCCTTATCTACCGAGCCATTCATGCCCGACGAGAAGCTCGCGCCCGACGCGGCTGAGACCGCGGCGGACTCGCCCATACGGGCGGTTGAGGCTCCGGCGCCCGCCGTTCCCGCGCCAGGCGCTCCGGCGCCCGGGCCGGCCGTGCCCGGCACGCGGTCAGCGGCCCCCACCGTCGAGGGCGAGCGCTTCGCGGCGGACGGGCCTGCGGCACACGCCGAGCCGGCGGCGTCCGAAGCGGTGGAGCGGGCCGGCCCCGCTGAGCCGTCGAAGCCTGCCGAGCCCGCCGAACCGATGCATCCGACCACGGGGGCACCGCGGCCGTTCGTCCTCCGTCACCACTGGATCGTGCGCCTCACGCACTGGGTCAACGCGGTGGTGCTGGTCGGGATGATGGCGAGCGGGCTCCAGATCTACAACGCGTACGAGCGCTTCGGCGTCCGCGGCACCAGGCTGCCGCTGCCCAACCCGCTGGACATGCACCCGGTGCCGCGGTGGGCCCGACTGGGCGGATGGCTCGCGGGCGGCCTCAGCTGGCACTTCTTCCTGATGTGGCCGCTGGCGCTCACCGGGCTGCTGTACGTCGGCTACCTGCTGCTGTCGGGCGAATGGAAACCGCTGCTGTTCCGCCCGCGCGATGTCGGGCCGGCGATCGAGATGCAGAAGTACTACCTGCACCTGCGGAAGGAGCATCCGCCGCAGGGCAAGCACAACGCGCTGCAGAAGGGGGCGTACAGCTTCATCGTCGTCCTCGGCATGCTCTCGGTGCTGACCGGACTCTCCCTCTGGAAGCCGGTCCAGCTGTCCTGGCTCACCGCGCTGTTCGGCGGCTACGAGCTGGCGCGCTACTGGCACTTCGTCGCGGTGTGGCTGTTCGCCGCGTTCATCGTCGTGCACGTCATCCTGGTGTTCACGGTGGATCCCGCCTCGCTGCGCGCGATCATCACCGGCTGGTACCGCGGGAGGTTCCNNTCGCGCGCGGGAATACCCACTCGCCCGGCGCACGCCGGACGCGGAGTTCCCCAACTACTACGTCAGCGACAACGTGCCGGCGCTGACGGACCCGGCGGCGTGGCGGCTCAAGGTCGGCGGCCTGGTGCGGAAGCCGGTGGACCTGCCGCTGGAGCGGCTCGTGGCGCTGCCGCGCGTCTCGTACACGGTGAAGCACCACTGCGTCGAGGGCTGGACCGCGATCGCGACCTGGGCGGGCGTGCCGTTCCACGTGGTGGCGGAGATGGTGGAGCCGCTGCCCGCCGCGCGCTACGTGATGTTCCGCTCGTTCGACAGCGGGTACAGCAACGGCTGGGACCTGCCCTCGGCGATGCACCCGCAGACGATGCTGGCGTACGCCTACAACGACCGGCCGCTGATGCCGGACCACGGCGCGCCGCTCCGGCTCTACTCGCCCACCAAGCTGGGATACAAGAACACCAAGTACCTGCTCGCCGTGGAGTTCACGGACACGAAGCCCGGCGGGTACTGGGAAGACCAGGGGTATCCGTGGTTCGGGGGGCTCTGAAGCAGAGTTGCAGGGTTGCAGCGTTGCAGCGGTTCGAAGTCGGAAGTGCGCAGTAGTGCCCAGTGGCGAGTGGGCAGCCCCCGCCCAGGCTGGGCACTTCGCACTTCACACCACTGTGCGTCTGCCGCGTCTGTACACTACTGGCGACTGCAGTCCCTCCAACCACTGTAGCCCTGCAACTCTGCAACTCTCCTGCTACTATATCGTCCATGACACGGATATCGGGTAAACTCGCCCTCATCACCGGTGCCAGCTCCGGCATCGGGCTCTCCTGCGCCCGGCGTTTCGCGGCGGACGGCGCGAACCTCGTCCTGTGGGCGCGCCGGCGCGACCGTCTGGAGAAGTCGGCGGCCGAGCTGGAGCGGGCGCACCACGTCGCGGTGCGGGTGGCCGCGGTGGACGTGCGCGACCGTGCCGCGGTCAACCGCGCGGCCGAGGCGCAGCTGGCCGATGGTGCGGTGCCGGACATCCTGCTCAACAACGCCGGGCTCGCCGCCGGCTTTGCCAAGCTCCACGAGGGCGATCCTGACGACTGGGACCGGATGATTGACACCAACCTGAAGGGC
>PMIK01000282.1 GCA_003157095.1 Gemmatimonadota bacterium
AGAGTTTGCCGCGGTTCACTCCCCGAGCGAGCAAGCTCGAACGGGGCTACGTCTCTGTGGCACTGGTCCTCGCCGCGCGGCGGACGGGCGTTACCCGCTACCCTGCGCTGAGGAGCTCGGACTTTCCTCGCATGCCCGGCCGAAGCCGAGCGCGCGCGACCGTCCGGCCGACTCGCCGGGCGGGATTGTAGTCCAGCCGGCGACGTGAGCCAAATGAGTCTCGCTATCCACCGGGAGGCCAGGATGAACGATGGAGGGGAGCACGACATCGAATCGACCGAACTCCTGATCCGCCGGGCCGGCCCCGCCGACGCCCGCGCGATCGCCGAAGTCACGGTCGCCGGCTGGCAGGCGGCCTACCGCGGCATTCTCCCCGACGACTTCCTGGACTCGCTGCGAGTCGACGCACGCGAAACGGCCTGGCGGTCGATGCTCGAGAGCGACGTTGGCGGCGGCACTCCGGCGTGGGTCGCCGAGCGCGCCGGGCGTATCGTCGGCTTCGTGAGCAGCGGCCCGCCGCGGGACGAAGACGTGCCACTCCCCGCCGCGGAGATCTACGCGCTCTATGTGCGTCCGGAGTCGTGGCGCCAGGGTCTGGGAACGGCGCTCCTGGAGGTGGCCAGGGACCACTGGCGGGCCGGAGGAGCGCAGGCCGTGGTGCTCTGGGTCTTCGAGCCCAATCTGCGCGCCCGAAGCTTCTACGAGGCGACGGGCTGGCAACTCGACGGCAGCCGCCAGGAGCTGCAGCTTAGCGGCACCTCGGCAATTGAAGTCCGATATCGAGCCCGCCTCTCCTCCTGACGGCGGCAAACGCCTACCTGCCTACCTGCCCAAACCGGCTGGCCCAAATGTGTAGCGGGCCAATAGGAATATCGGCCCGGTGGCGGATTCGGGGCGACGTGTGGTTACCTTGCGGACCACCCGTACGGGAGTTCGACCATGCTCGAACCGGCTCGGCGGTTCCCCATCGCAACCGCCCCCGCTCCTACCGCACGCCTTCGCAGGCAACTCTCCTACGCCAGCGTCGGTGCCATCTTCCTGGCCAACGCGGCCCTGATCGTCGCGATCTGGATCCACCACGGCCATCTCGACGCAGGCTCGTCGCCGGCCGCAACCTTGATGTGGCTCGGCCAGCTGAGCGCCTTGATGGGCACGTATCTGGTGCTCGTGGGGATGCTCTTCGTGGCGCGAACGCCGTTCCTCGAGGGGCTCTTGGGCGACCGCGCAGCCCGGTATCACCGTGTTATCGCCATCTCGGCGCTTCTCCTGATTGGGTTGCACGTGATCTCCAGCACAGCCGGCTTTGCCCTCACGGACGGCGTGTCGGTCACCGACGAGTTCACGACGATGGTTGTCACGTACCCATACATGCTCGTCGGACTCGTCGGATTCGGAATGTTCCTGGTGATCGGCGCGAGCTCGATACGCTTCATCCGGGCTCGACTCTCATACGAGACCTGGACTGGACTTCACCTCTATGCGTATCTGGCGGTCCTCCTTGCTTTCGGCCACCAGCTGGCGGTCGGATCGGATTTCTCCTTTCACCCGCTCGCCCGCTTCTACTGGGTCGCCCTCTACATCGCGGTGTTCGGCCTCATAGCCGTATTCCGGGTCGCGGCACCCATCGTCCTCCTGATGCGACATCGCTTCGTTGTCGATCGAGTCGTCGTCGAAACGTCCGACGTCGTCTCGATCTACGTCGGCGGCCGCGGCCTCGACCGATTGAACGCGCGAGCCGGCCAGTACTTCAGGCTCCGCCTGCTCGCTCGCAACGAGTGGTGGCGCTCGCATCNNGCCATGCCGGACGGGGTCACCCTGCGATTCACCGTGAAGGCGCTGGGGGATTTCTCCGGGCGCCTCCAATCCCTGAAGCCCGGCACGCGAGTGATGCTCGAGGGCCCGTATGGAGCGCTGACCGGCGCAAGGCGAACCCTCAACAGGGTCGCTCTGATCGGCGGCGGGATCGGCGTGACTCCGATTCGGGCGCTGTTCGAGGAGCTGGCCGGCGCCGTGGACGTGCAGGTGATCTACCGAGCGTCGGGGGCAAAGGATCTGGTCTTCTGGGACGAGCTCCATCAGCTGGAGCGACTGCCTGGGACGTACGTCACGTATTTGATCGGGCGTCGCGGCACTCCACGCATGCCGCGAGATCCCCTGAGCGCAACGGCGCTGCGCGGCCTCGTGCCGGACATCCATGCCCGCGACGTCTTCGTATGCGGCCCCGCTCCGATGATGGACGCGGTCGAGCGAAGCCTGCGCGAGCTGGGAGTGCCGAAGCACCAGGTCCACACCGAGCGGTTCGCCGCCTGACTCCGGAGGTGCACGATGTATCCGAAGCGCGGAGCATTCGCCGTCTTCCTGACGGCCATCGCACTGATGGCCTTGCTCAGCTACAAGACTCCCGATCTCATGCCGCCCGGCGACCCGGGAGCGATCGTGGAGGCCCAGGACTTGCCGTCGTCTCTGGTCGCCCTGGCGGACCCGTCGGACTCGGCCGAGAGTCTCCCGTCGGACGGTTCCGGGACCAGCCCCTCCGATTCTGCAGGTCAGACCGAAACCTCTAATCCGTCCGTTCCGGGCCAACCGCCGACTCCGGGCAGCACGAATCGCATCGGGCAGCCGCCCACTCCCGGGCAGCCGCCCGCACCCGCGCACCCGCCCGTCATGGGGCAGCCGCCCACCGCGCGCCCGACCACG
>PMIK01000009.1 GCA_003157095.1 Gemmatimonadota bacterium
GCGCAGCCGCAGCAGGCGGCCGTCGCGCTCGAACCATGTCTTGATCGGCCCGGTCATCCTATTGCGCCTTCGGAATGAGCTCTTCGATCATCTTCTCGGTCCAGCCTTCGCCCTTGGCGAGGCGCTGGCGCAGCGCGACGAAGTCGATCTCGCGGTCTTCCTTCGGTCCCTCATTGAAGGCGCGGAAGCCGGTGCGCGCTTCGGCCATCATGTTGAGGGCGAGCCAGGCGCGGCTGTTTTCCTTGTTGCGATTCCAGGCGTCGATTTTGGGCTTGCGCAGCTCCTCGAAGCTCTTGGTCAAGCATTCTGGAAACGTGGTCATCAGCTTGGTGCACATCGCCTCGACTTTGGCGTCGAGCAGCGACAGATCGACGGCGCCACGTGCCACCACCGCCTTGCCCGCCGCCAAGGCTGCGCCGGTCAAGGGTTCGCCGTGAACGATGCGGCCATATTCGTCGAGATAGCGTTGGGTTTCGACCAGCGGATTAGCGACGAACGCGCCATCCACCTTCAGCCCCGGCACGATGTCGAGAACGACGCCGAGACGATAGGCTTTATGCGCCGACCACGGCTCGCACAGAGTTCCTGATTCCATCGCGCGTTCCGCGCCGACCATCAGCGGAAGGAAATCCGTGGCGCCGCCGATGGCGGCCGAGCCGTGCTTTGGACCGGCTTGGCCGAACCGTGCGAGATCCTGGGCGATGGTGAAATCGCACGCCATGCCGATTTCCTGGCCGCCGCCGATGCGCATGCCGTTGACGCGCGCGATCACCGGCTTGTCGCAGGCGAGGATCGAAGACACCATGTCGTTGAACAGGCGCATGTACTGGCGGTATTCCTGCGGATTGCCGGCGTAGTACTCCGCATATTCCTTGGTGTTGCCGCCGGTGCAGAACGCCTTGTCGCCCGTGGCCGTGAAGACGACCGCGACCACGCTCCGGTCCATCGAGGCCTGCCGGAAGGCGAGGATGATCTCCTTCACCGTGTCGGTCGTGTAGCTGTTGAGCTGCGACGGGTTATCGAGGGAGATCCAGGCGTTGAACAGCCTGGGCACCTCCGCGCTCGCGGCATCGCGCGCGGGCCGCAGCTCGTAGCGGATGAGCTTGTAGGCGTAACCGTCCACCAGGGTGTGGCTCTTCATGGCTTGATGTCCCGTCGCTTGCGGTTCGGGCGCCGGCGTCACGCGGCGCCGGGGACCAGGATGGCGCGCCGGCCGATGCGGTGATCGGCGACCTGCGCGAGCACTTCGACGCCGGCCGAGAGCGGATGCCGCTCGATGAACGGGCCGAGCGCGACGCGGCCGCTCGTCACCAGCTCGAGCGCCGCGGGATAGAGTTCCGGCTTGCAGCCCCACGTGCCCTGGATGGTCGCGTCGAACGCCATCGCGTTGCTGAGGCGCAGCGCCACCTTGGCGAGCGTGAAGCCGACCACCATCAGCGTGGCGGCGTGGGTGAGCAGGCCCCAGGCCGTCCCCTGCCCGTCGGGATGTCCGGAGCACTCGAAGATCTTCCAGCCGGTCTCGCCGCACCCGCGCTCGGCGGCGAAGCCGCGCACCCGCTTGCGCAGCTCCTTGAAGTCGGTCGTTGCCGAGTTGATGGTGAGATCGGCGCCGTGGTCTGCAAGAAGGGCGAGCCGGATGCCATCCACGTCAATCGCGACCACATACGCGCCGAGTGCGGCGGCGATCTGCACGGCGTAGCCGCCGACGCCGCCCGTCCCGATCACGACGGCCAGGTTGCCGCGAGTGAGTCCGCTGCGCACCACCGCCTGGTAGGGCGTGGTCACCGCATCGGCGACGACACTCAGGTCGGCGAGCGCGTACGGGCCCCGGTCGGCGACGAGGCAGAGGCCGCGGCCCGGCACCGCGAGGAACTCCGCGAAACCGCCGTCGAGGTCGTTGCCGGGCATTAGCTGTGCGCGGCAGACGTTCCCGCGGCCCTGCTTGCAGAGGTCGCAGGTGCCGCACGGAATGACGGCGGGCACGATGACCTGGCGGCCGACCAGGTGCGCGAACTCCACGCCCGCCTCGACCACCGTGCCGCTCACCTCGTGGCCGAGCGTGATCGGCGGCGTCTTCTTCGTGCCGACTCCGTCCTTCCAGAACCCGATGTCGGTGTGGCACACGCCGCAGCCGGCGACCCCCACCAGCACTTGGTCGGCGGCGGGCGTGGGGCGGGGCACCTCGCGCAGCTCGAGCGTGCCCGGCGCGGTGAGTTGCAGCGCCTTCACGCGATCCTCGCCGCGTTCAGCCGCACGTGAGCCCTCCCACCAGGTGCTCGGCGAATTCGCGCCCCAGCTCGTCGGCCTGCAGCGCGCCTTCGGGGCGGTACCAGCGGGAGATCCAGTTGATGGCCCCCAGGATGGCGAAGACGGCGATCTTGGGGTTNNTTCTCGTAGCGGTCGCGGCCGGCGATGACGTCGCGCTGCCGCTCGGCCGAAAGGGCGGTGACTTCGAAGGCGAGGGACGAGCCCCCCAGGGTGTCGGTCATGACGCGCACGTGCTCGCGGATCACGTAGGCGAGGCGCTCACCCGCCGTGTCCAGGGCACGGGCGCCCGCGATGATGCGGTCCAGCTCCGCCAGTGATTCCTGGTGGCAGGCGTAGAGGATCGCTTCCTTGTCGGGGAAGTAGTGGTAGAGGGCGGTCTTCCGGACGCCGAACCCTTCGGCGATGTCGTCGAGGGTGGTGCCGTGATAGCCCTTTTCGCGAAAGGCGCGGAGCGCGGCGTGCAGGATCTCCTTGCGCCGCCGGTCGCGCTTTTCGCGGACGTGGGCGGAAGGGGTCGGGGAGGCTGCAGTGGCAACGGGCATGCGGACCACTCCGGGCAGCGATTTGAACGACGTTCAATTTTTTAACAGAGAGTCGAATTTGTCAAGGCGGGGATGCGACATATACGGGAGTGGACGACTAGGGATTCCTCTCTACAGCGCCTTCGACACCTCCACGGTCGAGTCCTCGCCCATCACGACGGTGAAGCCGCGCCGTTCGAACACCGCGATCATCGGGCGGTTGTCGGTGGTGGTCTGGGCCACGACGCGCTTCAAGTTCCAGCCCCGGGCGATCTCGATGCAGTAGTCGGTGAGGACGCCGCCCAGCTCCTTGTTCTGCCAGGCGTCCACGACCAGCACCCCGTACTCGCCCTCCTCGTGGCTGGGGTCGGCGACGAGGCGACCCACGCCGATCAGCGTGCGCTGGTCTCCCGCCACGATCTCTGCGACGATGGCGATCTCCCGGGCGTAGTCTATGTAGCAGTAGCGCGTGGCCACCTCGTGGGTGGACCAGTCGAAGAGGTAGCGGAACCGCGAGTAGATCGTCTCCTTCGAGCAGCTGCCCAGCATCGCGAGCCACAGCGGCTCGTCCTCGGGCCTGATCGGCCGCAGGGTCACCGCGGTGCCGTCGGTGAGGGTGATCTGCTTGACGTACTTCTCGGGATAGGGGCGCAGCGCGAGGTGCGCGTAGGGCTCGGCCTCGGCGCCGACCAGAGAACGATCCACCACGATGCGCGCGTCGAGCGCCACCACCTCGGCCGGCGTGCAGAGCAGCGGGTTGATGTCGAGCTCCGTGATCTCGGGCCAGTCGGCCGCCAGGTACGACAGGCGGATCAGCACCTGGACCAGCGCCTCGACGGCGATCGGCTTCCGGCCGCGATAGCCCGTCAGGAGCGGCCACATCCGCAGCGACTCGAGCATCCGCATGGCCAGCCGCTCGTTGAGCGGGGGAAAGCCGAGACT
>PMIK01000049.1 GCA_003157095.1 Gemmatimonadota bacterium
CCGTTGATGGCCGCGGTGTAGCGCAGCAATGGAACGTCGAACCAGCCGCAGCGGCGCGGCCGCCCGGTCGTCGCGCCGAACTCGTCGCCCAGGGTGCGCAAACGCTCGCCTTCCTCCGGCCGCGCTTCCGTCGGCAGCGGACCGTTGCCGACCCGCGTGGTGTAGGCCTTCACGATGCCCAGCACCGCATCAATCGCCATCGGCCCGATGCCGGCGCCCACCGCCGCACCACCGGCCGTCGTGTGGGAGGACGTCACGAAGGGATAGGTGCCGTGATCCACGTCCAGGAGCGCGCCCTGGGCGCCTTCGAGCAGGACGTTGCCACCGCCCGCCAGGGTCTCCCAGACCCGTTTCCCGGCATCGCCCACGAACGGCAGAAGGCGCGGCGCCAGGTCGAGGAGCGTGCGCTCCACGTCGCCGGGCACGCACCGCTTCGACGAGCCTGCCAGCGCCAGCATCTGGTTGGCGCGCTCGCACCCCGCCGTCACCAGCTTGGCGACGATCGCCGGGTGTCGCAGGTCGCCCACCCGCACGCCGCGCCGGCCGTATTTGTCCTCGTACGCCGGGCCGATGCCCCGGCTGGTCGTGCCGATCTGCCGGCTCCGCGCGCTCTCGGCATCGAGCAGCTTGTGGTAGGGCAGAACGAAATGCGCGCGGTCGCTGACCATCAGACGGCCCTCGATCACGACGCCGCGCTCGATCAACGCGTCAATCTCGTGAAACAGCGTCTCGGCGTCGAGCACCACGCCATTGCCGATGACGCACTGCGTGCCGGGGTGGAGAATGCCGGCCGGGATCTGGTGCAGCACAAACTCGCCGCCGGGCGCATCCACGGTGTGCCCCGCGTTGGCGCCGCCCTGGTAGCGCACCACCAGATCGGCGCGCTCGGCGAGGGCATCCACCACCTTGCCCTTCCCCTCGTCGCCCCATTGGGCGCCGACGACGACGATACAGTGCGCGTTGGGGCCGAACATGGGTTCGCGAGTCGCCGGGACGGCTACGCGGCGGCCTTGAGGCCGGCGCCGGCCAGCAGGTCGGCCACGCGCGAACGCTGCCGGGCATCGAGCGGCAACAACGGCGGGCGCACCGGGCCGCCGGGCAGCCCCACCAGGTCCATCGCGGCCTTGACGCCCGGCACTCCCAGCTCACCGACGATCTCGCGGGCCAGCGGCGTCAGCCGCTCCTGCAGCGCGCCGGCCGCGCGGCGGTCGCCCGCGCGGAACGCCCGGTACAGATCCATGCACCGGTCGGCCGCGAAGCACGCGATCGCGAGCACGCCGCCGTCGGCTCCCAACTCCAGCGCCGGGTAGAACAGCGACCCCGAGCCCACGAACGCCCGCAGCCGCGGCGCCGCTGCCCGGAAGCTGGCCAGCACCTTCAGATCGCCGGACGAGTCCTTGAAGCCCACCACCCGCTCGTGATCGGCCAGCGCGCGCAGCACGCTCTCGTGCAGCATCACGTGCGTGTACTTGGGGATGTTGTAGATCAGGACCGGCACCGGACTCGCGTCGGCGACCCGCAGGTAATGCCCGGCCAGCGCCGCCGGCGTCAGGGCCGGCCCGAAGTACGCCGGCGCGCGCACCAGCACCGCGTCGGCTCCCGCCGCCGCGGCGCGTTCCGTGACACGCACGGTGGCGCGGGTGGACTCCGCTCCGGTGCCGGCGATGAGCCACCGATCGTCGGGCACGATGTCCCGCAGCCACTCCACCAACCGCGCCTGCTCCTCGCCGTCCAGCAGCGGTCCCTCGCCCGTCGTCCCCGCCACCACGATCCCCTGAAGCCCGCAAGCGAGCAGATCGCGCACCATCGAGCGCAGCGCGACGGGCGCGATGTCACCCGTTTCCAGGTCGAACGGCGTGGTGATCGGGACGATGACCCCGTGCAGCTCGTCGGCCCTCACGAGGGGAGCATGCTCGACAGGTCGTCCGTAAAGCCCTCCGGCCGGTCGAGCGGCTCGATCTTCGGTGCGGGCGCGAGCGCGGCCGGCGCGGTGGGGTTGGCCGAGAGCCGGGAGCGCCGGCGGAAGGTCTTCATCTGCAACTCGAAGTCCGACGGGTTCGACGCGTGCGCCAGCGCGTTGTCGTAGTCCACCACGTCTTCCTGGACCAGCTCCATCAGGTGCTGGTCGAAGGTCTGCATTCCGTACTGCTCGCGGCCTTCGGCGATGAACTCCTTGATCTCGCCGGTGCGGTTCCGGTCCAGGATGAGGTCCTTGATCGTCGCGGTGACGATCATGACCTCGAGCGCGGCCACCCGCCCGTGGCCGTCCTTGCGCCGCAACAGCCGCTGCGAGACGACCGCGTGGAGGGCGTCGCCAAGCCGGACGCGCACGATGTCCTGCTCCTCCGGCGGGAACATCGCGATGATGCGGCTGATCGTCGTGGTCGCGTCGGGCGTGTGCAGGGTGGACACCAGCAGGTGGCCGGTCTCCGCCGCCTTCATCGCCGTGTCAATGGTCTCGGGATCGCGCATCTCGCCGATCAGGATGACGTCGGGATCCTGGCGCAGCGCCGCCCTGAGGCCGGTGCGGAAGTTCTCGGTGTCGGTGCCGACTTCCCGCTGGGTGAGCGAGCAGTTGATGTCCCGGTGCAGGAACTCGATCGGGTTTTCCAGCGTGACGATGTGCTTCTGCTGCGTGCGGTTGATACAGTCGATCATCGCCGCCATGGTGGAGCTCTTGCCGCTGCCCGTCACGCCCGTCACCAGGATCATCCCGCGCTCGGCCGCCGCGACGGAGGCGAGCACCGCCGGGAGCTTGAGCGACTCGAAGGTCGGCACCTCGAACGGGATCACCCGCATCACGATCATAAACGACGACCGCTGCCGGAGGATGTTCACCCGGAAACGGCCGATGCCCGGCGCACCCCAGGAGCAGTCGTAGTCCTGGATCCGGTCGATGCGCGCCCGCTCCTCGACGTTGGGGATGAACTGCAGCGCGATGGCCTTCGTCTGCTCGGGCGTCAGGCGCTGCTTGGTGAGCGGCACCAGCTTGCCGTCAATCCGCGCGCGGAACACGTCACCGGCCTTGATGTGCAGGTCCGAGGCGCCGCGGTCCACCGCGGCCTTGATGATCTTCTCCATTCAGTACCCCGCGCCCATGTCCACGACGTTGAGCAACTCCCGTCCCTCCCGGTATCGCGCCCAGTTCTCCAGCACCAGCGCCTGCTCGCGGGCCCAGTAGCGCGGCGTAACGGCCGCCACGTGCGGATGAACCATGACGCGAGGATGCGCCCAGTACGGGTGCTCCGCCGGCAGCGGCTCGCGCTCGAACACGTCGAGCGCCGCGCCGCCGATCGTGTTGCTGCGCAACGCTTCGATCAACGCGGCTTCATCGATCACACCGCCGCGCGCGATGTTGATCAGCACGGCGTCGGGCTTCATCGATTTCAATTCATCAACCCCGATCAGGTGGTGCGTCTCGGGCGTCAGCGGAACCGTTATGGCTACGTAGTCGCATTCGGTCAACATCGAGCGCAGCGCCTCAGGCGCGTATAACCGATCGACCTGCGCCGCAGTTGGATCGCCGACCTCCGGTGTTTGCCAGCCTCGATCAGCCGTTTGCTCCACATGGCGCTTGGTCGCCAACACGCGCATGCCAAAGGCTTTTGCCAGGCGCGCCACCTCACGCCCGATGCTGCCGTAACCGACGATGCCCAACGTCGAATCACGCAACTCACGCGACACAAATTGTTTCCAGCGCTGCTCCGGCCACTCGGATCGTTGTTGATGCTGAAGCATGTTGGGCAAGCGATGACCGAAGGCCAGAATCATCAGCAGGACATACTCGGCAATCGTCGTCGCATGAATGCCGCTGCTGGGCGTGAGTGTGACCTGGCTTAAAAGCGGATGCGTCATGAAAGATTCGACGCCCGCAAAATGGCCCTGCACCCAGCGCAAATCGGGCGCGCGATCGGGCGGCGGCAGCAAGCCGGTGGTATACAGCACTTCGACGCCGCGCCACACGTCGCCGAGTTCTTCGATCGATTGGGCTACGCGGTGATCAATCACCAGTCGGGCTGAGACCTGCCGAAGTTTTTCGATCAGCGGCTCGGAGATGCGGGCTTGCGTGAGTATCAGCACATAAAGCGTATCGCTCATCTTTGTCCTCTCGCGATAGAAGATTGTGTGTTTACTATATCACAGCCGATGATAGGCGCAACCGCTTTTGCTAACCGCCTCTTCTATCAGATATGATAGACTCAATTACAGGAGGCATCAACATGGAAGAGACTGATCACACCAATCATTAGACGGTTTATGGCGCAGCCTGGTGCAGCGATTGCAAACGCGCCAAGAAATTTTTGGGTGAACAGCGCGTGCATTATCACTGGGTCGACGTCGAGCAAAACGCCGAAGGCCTGACGTTGGTCGAACGTGCCAACAAAGGCAAGCGCATCATTCCCACCCTCGTCTTTGAAGATCGCAGTGTCTTAATCGAGCCGAGCAACGCCGAACNCGCGGCCAAACTCGGCTTGCAGTCGCGCGCCAAAATGAACTACTACGATCTGATCGTCGTCGGCGGCGGGCCGGCCGGACTGTCTGCCGCGCGAACGCTCGCCCTGCTCGGA
>PMIK01000039.1 GCA_003157095.1 Gemmatimonadota bacterium
AATCGGCATGCCGTAGATGGGGCTGGATTCATCGGTGCGCGCGGCGGGATTGGTCACGTCGTTGGCGCCGATGACCAACGCCACGTCCGTCTGGGGCATCTCGCTGTTGGCGGCGTCCATCTCGACCAGCTTGTCGTAGGGGACGTCGGCTTCGGCGAGCAGGACGTTCATGTGCCCCGGCATGCGCCCCGCAACGGGATGGATGCCGAACTTCACGTCCACGCCCTTCTTGGTGAGCACGTCGAGCAGCTCCCGCACTTTGTGCTGCGCCTGGGCGACGGCCATGCCGTAACCGGGAACAACCAGCACGGTGTTCGCCGACGCGAGAATGGCGGCGGCCTCCTCCGGCGTGGCGGTGCGCACCGTCCGCTCTTCCTGCGCAGCCTTGGCCGAAACCTGGAGCTGGCCGAAGGCCCCGAACAGCACGTTGGTGAACGAGCGGTTCATGGCCTTGCACATGATGACCGCCAGGATGAAGCCGGAGGAGCCATCCAGCGCTCCGGCCACCACCAGCACCTTGCTGTTGAGCACAAAGCCGAGCAGGGCGGCCGTGAGTCCGACGTAGGCGTTGAGGAGGGCGATCACCGTCGGCATGTCGGCGCCGCCGATGGGCGTCACCAGCATCACGCCGAAGAGCAGCGAGATCACCACCATCGCGGGGAAGAGAAAGGGCGTGGTGGGGTTGAAGACGAGGATCAGCGCCGCCAGGAGCGCCGCGCCCAGCACCGAGAAGCTGACGTAGTTCTGCCCCTTGTAGACGATGGGGCGTTGCGGGAGCCACTCCTGGAGCTTGCCGGCCGCGATCAGGCTGCCCGTGAAGCTGAGTGAGCCGATGATGACTTCCATCGAGATCTCGACCATCTGGAACTTCGTGAGGTCCCGAACATGGAGGTAGTACTCGCTGATGCCGATCAGGGCGGCCGCGAGTGCGCCGAAGGCGTGGCTCATGGCGGTCCGCTGCGGGACGGCCGTCATCTGCACCAGGCCGAGCGGGATGCCGATGATGGCGCCCACCAGCAGCGCGATCAGGATCCACTGGAACTGGACGAGCTCGGGGTTGAAGAACGTGGTCACCACCGCCAGCGCCGCGCCGATCTCACCGACCAGCACCCCGCGGCGCGCCGTCGCCGGTGTACTCAGCCACTTCAGCGACAGAATGAAGAAGGCGATGGCGATGATGTACGAGAAGTCGGTCAAGTACTGCACCGTCGTCGGGTCAAGCGCGGTGATGTTCATTGCTTCTTACGCCCGCTCAGCTTGAACATCCGCAGCATGCGGTCCGTGATCAGGAAACCGCCGACCATGTTGCTGAACGCGGCGGCGACGGCGATCGCTCCCAGAGTGTAGGAGAGTGCCGTCCCGCGCCGTCCGGCGATGATGATCGCGGCGACCACCACGATCGCGTCCAGGGCGTTGGTCAAGGCCATCAACGGCGTGTGCAGCAGCGGCGAGACCCGGCGGATGAGCTCGAATCCGAGAAAGCCCGCCAGCAGGAACACGTACAGGTTCGAGACGAAACCTTCTGGCACGGTACCCTCCTCTAACGAGGCATTGAGCCGTTCGAACCGCGCGATCGCTTCGGCACGCGGTCGTGCAGCCTTGCGCTGACTAAGCCTGCGCCTGCGCCACCGGCGTCGGCAACGAGAAGAACTCCCGCACGCGGCCATGCACGATCTCCCCGCCGCGCGTGATGAGCGTCTCCCGGGTGATCTCATCGTCCAGATTCAGCTCCGGCTTCCCACCCTTGAACAGGTGGAGGAGGAACGTGGCGACGTTCTTCGCGTACATCTGGCTGGCGTGATAGGGCACGGCGCTCGCGAGGTTGACCTGCCCCACGATGGTGACGTTGTGCTTGACCACGGTCGCGCCGGCCTCGGTCAGCTCGCAGTTCCCGCCGCGCTCGGCGGCCAGGTCCACGATCACCGAACCCGGCGCCATGCCCTTCACCATGTCCTCCGTCACCAGGATCGGTGCCGCCTTGCCGGGAACCACGGCGGTGGTGATCACCACGTCGCTTTCCGCCACCACCCGTCCCAGCAGCTCCCGCTGGCGCCGGTAAAACGTCTCGTCCTGCGCCGTGGCGTATCCGCGCGCATCCTGCGCGTCCTTCGCCTCGATCGGCAGCTCGACGAACCGGCCGCCCAAGCTCTGCACCTGTTCCTTCACCGCCGGCCGCACGTCATACGCGGAGACCACGGCTCCCAGCCTGCGCGCCGTGGCGATGGCCTGGAGTCCGGCCACCCCCGCACCGATGACGAGGATGCGGGACGGCGTGATCGTCCCCGCGGCGGTCGTCAGCATCGGACAGAGCCGAGGCAGCGTGTCGGCGGCGAGCAGGACCGACTTGTAGCCGCTGATCGTCGCCATGGCCGAAAGCGCGTCCATGCTCTGCGCGCGCGTGATTCTGGGCATGAGCTCCACGCTGAAGGCCGAGACGCCCTTGGACGCGATGTCCTTCAGAGTCTCGACCGCTCCCAGCGGGCGCAGGAAGCCGACCAGAAACTGCCCCTGCCGGTAGAGCGGAACGTCGTCCTTGCCCGTCCGGTCGTTCGATCCGTAGCAGAGGACCTGCACGACGATGTCGGCGGTCTTGAAGACCTCCGCGCGGCTGCCCAGGATCCTGGCGCCCTTGTCCGCGTAGCCCTGGTCCAGATAGCCGGCGCTGACGCCTGCACCGGCTTCGATCGCGACGTCGAACCCCGCCTTCGTCAGGGAAGGAACAACGGAGGGCACCATGGCCACTCGCCGCTCTCCGGGAAAGCTCTCCTTGGGAATACCTACGATCATGACAACTCCTCTCTCCGTTTGCCCTTGCCCATCACCTGTCCGGATCGGATCCCGCTCCAGACCAAAGGAACCCCTTCAGCTCAGCTCGTGATCTCACCGCTTGGCTCAGGGGACCGACCTTCTGCTTGAAGGGCGTGACGCGCGCCACGTCTACATGCAAAATCTAGACCGCGCATCGCAATTGTGCATGCCGCCTCCCGGCTGCCGCGGCCAGCCCTTCCCGTGTAGGTTGGCTCCTCCAGCTCAACGGAGCATCCCCATGAAGGTCCGGATCGCCGTCGCCTTGCTGGCCGCGACCTGGGTTCAAGGTTGCCATCCCACCCGCGGCGGCCACGCGGCCGCGGGCGGTCTCGCGGCCAGCCACGCCGTGATTCCCGCGCCCCCTTCGACGTCCGAAGCCTCGGCCTTCCTGGTGATCGAGAATCGGGGCGACGCCCCGGCGGCGTTGACCGGGGCCCTCACGCCCGCGGCCGACTCGGTCCGCCTCCATCGCCTGGTCGGCGGCATCATGCAGCCGGCCACGCCGCTCACCATCCCCGCTCACGGTTACGTCAACCTGGTGCCGGGCAGCTACCACCTGATGCTCGAGGGCCTCCACCGCCCGCTCGCGGTCGGCGATACGGTCACGCTCGCGCTGCAGTTCGACTCGGGCGTCACATTGAGCGTGCGGGTGCCCGTGCTCAACTACACGGACGCCGTGAGTGAGTTGCCGCTGCGATGAAGCGTGAGAGGTGAGGGGTGAGAAGTGAGAAGTGTAGGTGAGGGGTGAGAAGACGAAGTGAGAAGGAGCGCGCACGCTCTCGCGCCTTTCGCCTCTCACT
>PMIK01000188.1 GCA_003157095.1 Gemmatimonadota bacterium
CTCTCACTTCTCACCTCTCACCCAAGTCTATCCGGTCAACTTTGCCCACCACGGCAGCATCCACCGCGACATCCAGCTTCCACAGCGCGATGCTCGCCTCGCGCGCGGTGATATAGTAGCATAGCTCCCCCGGCCCGAGGCCGAAGGTGTCCGCCGCCACGACCGGAGTGCCACGGTCCTTGCCGGACGCGTCCACCGGCTGGAGCCACTGCAGCGGGATCGCGTGCAGCGTGTCCTGCTTCACGGTGGAGACCACCCGGCCGATGATGCGAGCTAGATACATTGGGTCAGTCGCCAGTTGCGCAGACGGCAAGTTGCCAGTGGTTCCCAGTTGACAGCGGCGAGAATTCGGACCAGTTGCCAGCACTGGCCTCTGGTCTAGCACCCGAGCCCTCACGACTGGTAACCACTTCCACCTTGCCGTCTGGCAACTTCACTCGACACTGCCCTCCGACCGCTTGCTTCCGGTCAGCCCCACTTCAAGCGCTGCGGCGCCCACGGACTCTGCCTCCGCGACGCCAGGTACGCCGGGTTGGCGAACAGCTTGATGGCCGCCGCGCCCACCACGAAGCCTCCAATATGCGCCCAGAACGCCACGCCGCCATTGGACTGCGCCCCGCCCAGCTGCGGCAGCCCGCCGAGGAACTGAAGCACGATCCAGTAGCCCAGCATCACCCAGGCCGGTAGCGCGATCGTCGTCAGGAAGAAACCGAGCGGGACCAGCGTGTACACACGGACCCGCGGATAGAGCACCAGGTAGGCGCCCATGACCCCGCTGATGGCGCCGGAGGCCCCGACCACCGGCACCGGCGAGCCCGGATCCATCGCCACCTGCGCCGCCGCGGCCGCGGTCCCGCACAGCAGGTAGAACACGATGAACCTCATCCGGCCCATCGAGTCTTCGATGTTGTTCCCGAAGATCCAGAAAAACCACATGTTCATGATGATGTGCATCCACGAACCGTGGAGGAACATGGATGTCAGCACGTTCTCGTAGTGGTGCGCCGCCGCGATCCGGCAGAAGAGGCGAGGCCCCATCTGGATGAGCGTTCCCGCCGCCACCCGCCCCGTCAGCTCTCCCGGGATCAACCCCAGGTCGCACACCGACTTGGCCAGGGGCAGCATCGTGCCGGCACCCTGCACCAGGATCCATACCAGTACGTTCAGCGCGACGATTGCGTAGGTGACGACAGGGGTCTTGATGGTTGGGTTTTCGTCTCGATACGGGATCACGCGCCGAACCTAACCTGTCTCCGGGGCGTGTCAACGCACTGCCAAGCGGCATAATGTGTTAGCCCGCTGCCGAATTGGCAGAAAAAAGGGCTCAAACCCGGGCACGTCCCTTGCACCTGCAACGCTGCGCACGCCTCGCACATCTACCTTTGATGCGTTCGGAGATCGAGCCATGGCTGAGAAAATCATCGGCATAGACCTGGGAACCACCAACTCCGTTGTCGCGGTGATGGAGGGCGGAGATCCGGTCGTGATCCCGAACGCCGAGGGCGGTCGCACGACGCCCTCGGTCGTCGCCTTCACCAAGGACGGCGAGCGGCTGGTAGGCCAGGTGGCCAAGCGGCAGGCGGTCACCAATCCGCTCAACACGGTCTTCTCGATCAAGCGGTTCATGGGCCGGCGGACCGGCGAGGTGGTCGAGGAGAGCCGGCGCGTGCCCTACAAGATCGCCTCGGGACAGAACGACCTGGCGTCGGTCGAGATCAGCGGCAAGCGGTACACGCCGCCGGAGATCTCGGCGATGATCCTCCAGAAGATGCGTCAGACGGCGGAGGACTATCTCGGCCACAAGGTCGAGAAGGCGGTCGTGACGGTCCCCGCGTACTTCAACGATTCCCAGCGGCAGGCCACCAAGGACNNGACGCGGGCAAGATCGCCGGCCTCGACGTGGTGCGGATCATCAACGAGCCGACGGCGTCGGCGCTGGCGTACGGCCTCGACAAGAAGAAGGAAGAGAAGGTCGCGGTCTACGATCTCGGGGGCGGCACTTACGACATCTCCATCCTCGAGCTGGCCGAGGGGGTGTTCGAGGTCAAGAGCACCAACGGCGACACGCACCTGGGGGGCGACGACTTCGACCAGCGGGTGATTGACTGGCTGGTCGGCGAGTTCAAGCGCGACCAGGGGATTGACCTGTCGAAGGACGCGATGGCGCTGCAGCGGCTCAAGGAGGCGTCGGAGAAGGCCAAGTGCGAGCTGTCTACGGTGATGCAGACGGAGATCAACCTGCCGTTCATCACCGCGGACCAGGCGGGGCCGAAGCACCTCAACATCACGCTGACCCGGGCCAAGCTGGAGGGTTTGGTAGACGACCTGGTGCAGCGGACCCTGGAGCCGATGAAGAAGGCGCTGGCCGACGCGAACCTGAAGCCGGGCGACGTGAACGAGGTCATCCTGGTCGGCGGCCAGACGCGCATGCCCAAGGTGCAGGAGATCGTCAAGACGTTCTTCGGCAAGGAGCCGCACAAGGGCGTCAATCCGGACGAGGTGGTCGCGATCGGCGCCGCCATTCAGGGCGGCGTGCTCGCCGGAGAAGTGAAGGACATCCTGCTCCTGGACGTCACGCCGCTGTCGCTCGGGATCGAGACGCTGGGCGGGGTGACCACGGCCCTGATCCCGCGGAACACCACGATCCCGACCA
>PMIK01000045.1 GCA_003157095.1 Gemmatimonadota bacterium
CGCGCTGGGCCAGATGGACTCCGCCCACGCCGCCGCGGCGCGCCTCGTGGCCCACAGCTCGGAGCCCGGCGTCGAGCTGTTCCTGGCCGAACTGCCGGTCGCGCTGCTCATCGCCGACTCGGCAACGGCGCCGGACATCCGGCGCCAGTGGGCGGCCGTGACTCGCGATCTCGACGCCGACACGCGTACTGGTGGGGTCGATGCTCGCCGGGCGGCGTGGCTCCTCGCGCTGCTGGCGCGCCGNNGCCGGCGACACGGCCGCAGCGCGCCGCTATCGGTCGCTGATCGGCGCCGAGTCCGCGCCGCGGCCGTTCGGCACGCTCGTTGACGCGGACGCCGAGGCCGCCGCAGGGCACGCGGAAGCCGCCGTCGCGCGCACCGAGCCGCTGCTCGCCCTCGATTCGGCATGGCAATCGGGCGATCCGTACTTCCGCGCCGTCCTCCATCTGATGCGCGCCCAGTGGCACGCCGACGCCGGTGGCACGACGCAGGTGGTGCGCGACCTCCGCTGGAACGAGAACAACGATCTCAGAACGGTGGGCTTTCCCGCTGCGGCGCCCGAGGCGGCGGAGGTGGACTGGTCGCTGGGGACGCTGGCGCGCTGGCGCCGCGCCCGGCTTTTCGACGCCGCCGGTGACGCGGCCGCGGCGTGCGCCGACTATGCAGCAGTGGCGCGCCTGTGGTTGGGTGGCGATCCGCCGTTTGCGGCGCGTGCCGAATCGGCGCGCAATCGCCATGACGTCCTCAAGTGCGGGAGAACGTCGTGATCACGTGCCGCACGCTGGGCCCGGTCGCCGTCACCGTGGACGGCGTGGAGGCGCCGCCCGAGCTGCTGTGGCGGAAGAACGTCGCGCTGCTGGTCTATCTCGCGCGCTCGCCTCGACGGACGCGCTCGCGGGAGCACCTGATCGGACTCCTCTGGGCTGACAAGCCGGAAACCGCAGCGCGGCATTCGCTGCGCGAGGCGGTGCACGTGCTGCGCGGCTTCGCCGGTGAGGCCCGGGTCGAGACCTCCGGCGAGCAGGTGCGATTGGCCGACGACGCGGTCGAGCTGGACGTGGACCGCCTCGCGCGGCTGGCCGGCCAGGGCGATTGGCCGAGCGCGGCGACCCTCGTCACCGGCGAGTTTCTCGAGGGCTTCAGCGTGCCCGAGGCGCCGGCGTTCGACGACTGGCTGGGCGCCGAGCGTGCCGAATGGCGGCGCCGATCGGTGGACGTGCTGCTCCGCCTGGTCCAGGACCTGGCGCGCACGGGCCACGTGGCGGATGCCGTGGCGCAGGCGCGCCGCGCCCTCGCGCTCGACCTGCATTCCGAGAGCGCCGCCGCCGCGACGATCCATGCGCTGGCGCTGGCCGGCGAGCGTACCGCGGCCCTGGAGACGTACCAAGCGTTCGCGGAGCGGTTGAGCGCCGAGATCGGCGCTGNNGCGCTGAGCCCGGCGAGTCGTTGCGCAGCCTTTCCGCCCGCGTGAAGGAGCAGCGGGAGTGGCGGCGGCCGGAGGTGGCCGCGGCGGCATCGGGCGCCGAGTCGCGGCGCTCGCCCCTGATCGGCCGGGAGCAGACGCTCGGGGCGGTGCTGGGCGCGTGGGATGCGTGCCGCACGGAACGGCGCGCGGTGTTGGCATTCGTGGAGGGTGATGCGGGAACGGGGCGCACGCGGTTCGCCGACGAAGTCATCGCGCGGGCGCGGCTCGACGGTTGCGCGACCGCCGTCGCGCGCGCGGTGCCCGCCGATCAGGGCGAGGCGTGGAGCGGCGCGATGGGGCTCGCGCGCGGCGGCCTGCTGGAGGCACCGGGGATCGCCGCCGCGCCGGCCGGTGCGCTCGCCGTGTTCGCGACCCGCATTCCGGAGTGGGGCGACCGCTTCCGCGAGGCGCGGAAGGTGAGCCCGGCCGGTCCCGGTCAGGCGTTGGCCGAAGTCATTCGCGCGGCCGCGAACGAGCAGCCGCTGCTGNNTGTTCGTGTTGATCACGCGCGCACCCCATCCGCCGCGCGAGGAGCTGGACCAGCTGTGCGAGCGGATCGGTCGCGACCTCGCCGGCGTGGCCGTGCGACTGACGCCGCTCGACCGGGACGCGTTGCGCCGGCTCGCAGCCTGGTCGTTGCCCACCTACGGCGACGCGGAGCTGGACCGCGTGGCGCGGCGGGTCGCGGTGGACTCCGCCGGCCTCCCGCTCCTCGCGGTCGAGCTGCTGCACGCGGTGGCCCTGGGGCTCGACATCCAGGCGGCGGGCGGAGCGAGGGCGTGGCCCGCGGAGCATCGCACGCTCGATCAGACCATGCCGGGCGACCTGCCTGATGCCGTCACCGCCGCCATCCGGGTGGGATTCCGAAGGCTCTCGAAGGACGCGCAGACGGTGCTCGCCGCCGCGTCGGTGCTCGGCGACCGCGTGCCCGCTGTGGCGCTGGGTCGCGCGACGGGGCTCGAGGCGGAGCGGCTGTCGGCGGCGCTCGACGAGCTGGAATGGGAGCGCTGGCTCGCGGCGGAATCGCGCGGCTACTCGTTCGTGGCGCGGGTGGTGCGCGACGCAGTCGCGCGCGACATGCTCACCGCGGGCCAGCGGCAGCGGATCCTCGAGGCGGCGGGCTTGCGGGCTTCCGGGGCGGCGGGGACCCCCTAACGCGCTTTCACAGCCCTGGCTGGTTGGCTAGATTCGAAACGAGCGGCGCCCGCCGGCCGAATCTGCGGGCGCTTTCTCTGGCCCCTCGTCCAAGGGCAGGACTCCGGACTTTGGATCCGGTAATGAAGGTTCGAATCCTTCG
>PMIK01000153.1:0-4408 GCA_003157095.1 Gemmatimonadota bacterium
AGCGCGACGAGGTCGGCGCCGTCCAGCCCGATGACCCTCGCCCGGCCGCGCCCGGCGCCGAACGTGCGCCGCAGCGCCCGCGCCAGCAGCGTGGCGCGCATCAGCCGCCCCGCGCCGCGAGTTCGACGTCGGCGAGCCGCCGCGCGCCCGCGCCGAGCCAGAGGAGGGGCTGGAGGATGAGGACGAGCGCCAGGGTCGGTTCCGGCGGCCCCGCGGCCAGCGACCAGGCATGGAGCCGGCTCAGCGTCCATGAGGTGGGGAGCGCAGCCCAGAGCGCGCGCGTCACTCCGCCTGCCCAGGCACCACCCACCGACTGTGCGACGACCTCCGGCGGCACCGCGCCGANNCCGACGACCCAGAGCGCGAGCAGCGACAGCAGCTGCGCGGTGGAGCCCACGCCGCACGACAGCGCGACCGCGAGCGATGCCAGGGCCGCAAGATGCGCGAGGTCCGCCGCCGCGGCGAGCGCAACGCCTCCGGCGTCCCGAGGCCCGGCCGCGACGACGAGCAGGATGGTCGAGGCGACGCCGAGCGCGATGGCGGCGAGTCCCAACACCGCGAGCCATCGCCCGAGCACCCAGACCGCGGGCGGCACCGGGTGCGTACCGGCCAGCGCGAGCCGCCCGCGCTCCCGGTCGTCGGCGATGACACCGGCCGAGACGATGAGGACCACGACCGACGCGATCGCCGTCGCCGCCGACAGCGCATCGCGCGCGGTCGCGACAGGGTTCACCACGCCCGCGTATACCAGGAAGAGGGCGCACAGCGCGAGGATCGCGGGCAGAGTGCGGCGGCGCGCCACCCGCCGCAGGGTGCAGGCCGCCTCCACCAGGAGGGGAGTCACCGCTCTTCCCCCGTCAGCGACGCGACCGCGTCCGCGAGGCCGCGCCCGCGGTCGCCGGTCACGTCCAGGCGCACTTCGAAGCGCTCGACCACCACCACGCGCGGCACGAACCGGGTCACCAGCGCGCCGCCCATGATCGCGCCGGCGGTGTCGGAAAGCACCACCAGCCCGCGGCGCGGTTCCGGCCCGAACGCGGCACGCAGCGCCGCCGGGCTCTCGCGCGAGATCAGCACCAGCGGCGGCGCTCCCGGTCGCGCCGCGAGCCCCGGCGCTGACGCGACCCCTTCCTCGCAGTGAGGACAATCGGTGCGGAAGAAATAGATCACCACCCGGCTCGCGAGCAGCGGCTCCAGAGCCACGGGCCGGTCGTAAACGTCGCGCCGCACCGCCGCGGCCAGCCGCTGCAGCGACCCGTCCGTTGCCGGCGGCTGCCGGCCCCCGGGTGCGCAGGCGCCGCACGCGAGTGCCGCCAGGGCGGCGGCGAAGGCCGGGCCCCGGCGGCTGATGCGGCGTGCCACACACCCCGTGAACATCACTGGCTCGTCTCCCGGTCCCGACAGTCCGTTTCGCTCAGCTCGCCGCGCAGATCCCGGTGTTGATCATGTAGCACCAGCCCCGGATCGCGGTGTTGCGGTAGTCCCCCGGCGGGAACCGCTGGTCGCACTCGGCCACCGCCTCGAGCATGCACCTGATCACGTTCGTGGCCCGGGCGGGCACCGGCCGCCCAACGAGGGCCAGCCCCGCCACCAGCGCGTAGACCGTTCGCTTCATTGGCTCGCTCCTTTGGAAAAGGATGAACGGAGGGGCGAGCGCCCGCGCCGCACCGCCTCGCTCGTCGAGGCGGCGCGAACCTAATGGAGAACGGTGTGGGAGGCGGTACCGGAAGCGCCCGAGGGCGGCGCTATTCTATGCGGGAGTTGCCGAACCGGCTGCACGGCGCCGGGCCGCCGCCTGCGCGATGGCCTCGACCAGCGGGTCGGCGCCGAAGCGCACCGGGTCGGTCGCCGGCAGCCCGGTCTCGCGCGCGGCGCGCTCGATTGCCGTGGCGGCGTCGTGCTCGGACAGGTCGCACGTGTTGAGCGCCACGCCGATGACGCGCGAGGGATGGACCCAGCCCGCGGCCTCCTCGTACACGCGCACCATGTCGGCCAGGGGCGGGATGCCGATCCACGCCGTGCCCTTGTGGTACTCGCCGATCAGCCGCCGGGACACCTTGTGGCAGAGGATCATCGCGGCCGGGCACGATCCGTGGAGCAGGCCGAGGGTCACGCCCGAGTAACCGGGATGGATCAGGCTGCCCTGCCCCTCGACCAGGACCACCTCCGCGTCCTTGGCGGCTTCGACCACCATCTGCTCGGCGGCGCCGCCGACGAAGTCCGCCACCACCGCGTCCACCGCGATGCCCCATCCGGCGATGAGGATGCCGGTCTGGCCCGTGGGCACGAACCGCGTCCGGATGCCGCGCGATTCGAGAGCGTGCAGCAGCTCGAGCTGCGCCGTCATCTTCCCGGTGTTGCAGTCGGTGCCGACCGTGAGGACGACCAGCGCATCCACCAGCCGTGCGCGCCCGTTCGAGACCGGAATCCCGTCAGGAGCCTTGCGCAGATCGAAGATCCGGACGCCCTTCGCTATGGCCAGTGCCGCCAGCTCCGCATCGTCCCCGATCAGCGTGTGGAGACCACTCCAGATGTCGAGGCCGCGGTCGATCGCCGTCGCGATCCAGCCCCGCCATTCGTCCGGAAGGCGGCCGCCGCGTGGCGCGATCCCGATCAGCAGCGCCGTGGGTCCCAGGTTCAGGCCGGCTTCCAACGTGGCGACGACCGGGATGCTCCCGCCGAAACCCAGGACGTCCTGCGCGGTGCGCCCCGCCGCGCTGCCGTCGAGGACGGCGGCGACCCGCTCCGGGATGTAGCGGATGGCGCAGTCGGCGGTCTTGGAGGTCTCCGGCCCGAAGGCACCGTCGGCGATGATGAGGAATCGCGGCTGGTCCGTCATGGCCGGCGGCTACGCGACCGGCGGCCGGGCCGCGGCAGGCATCGGCGTCTCCCGGCTCGTGCGCAGCACCGCCGGCAGCAGCACGACGGTCGCGCCGCTCTCGCCGTAGACGCGGTCAATCAGGATGTGGCGGACCAAGACGAGCGACGTCGCCAGCGCCGGCACGGCCACCAACATCCCCGGCAGGCCCGACAGCTCGGCCGCGATGAGGACGCTGAAGATCGTGAGCACCGGCGGCAGCGCGACCCTCCGTTGCATCACGATCGGGCTCACCAGATTGGCCTCGACCAGATGGACCACGACCCCCACCGACGCGACGAGGAGCGACGCCAGGATACCGCGATCCGGCAGGACGAGCAGCGCGGGCAGGAGCGTGGAGAACAGCGTGCCGAAGAACGGGATGAGCGCGGCGACGCCGGTGAAGAGGGCAAAGGCGAGCCAGTACGGCACGCCGAGCAGCCACAGGCCGATGCCGGTGAGGATGGCGAGCAGCACCATGGCCAGGAGCTGCGCCCCCACCCATGCGCGCAGGGTCGCCGCAAGATCGAGCACGATGGCCCGCGCGAAGCTCCGGTGCCGGGGCGGCACCAGCGCCAGCAAACCCTCCTGGTAGAGCGAGGGGTGGACCGCCAGGTAGATCGCCATCACCAGCACCGCGACCCCTTCGATCGCCACCATGCCCGTCGCGGTGGCCGTGGGGATGATGGCGCCCCGCACGAACGCCACACCCTCCTTGAGCGCCGTGGACACCAGCCCGCTCTCGCCCGCCGAGAGGCCGGCGCGCCGCAGCATCGGGAGGCGCCGGGTCCACCCGGCGATGGTCGTGTCGAGCTGGGAGAGGTAGTGCGGCACCGCGGCAACCAGGTCCTGCGTCTGCTGGATGACCGGCGGCGCCACCAGCGCCGCGACGGCCGCGAGGGCGATCAGCGTCCCGAGAATGGCCAGGATCAGCGCCAGCGGCCGCGGCAGGCGGGCCCAGCGCACGGCCGCGTCCGTGACGGCCGAGAGGTACACCGCGATCAGCGCGGCGATGAACACCAGCAGCAGCAGGTCCGCGATCCGGTAGAGGAACAGCAGGACCGCGGCCACCAGAAGCACCAGCACCAGCGGCGCCGCCCGCCGCGCCGCCGGGATGGCGTCGCTCAACGTGACTCAGCCTTTCTTGCGCGGCGGCCCTTCGTCATCCCCTTCTTCGACCACCTCGGCATCGTGTACGTCGGTCGCCTTGCCCGTGCCGAGCTGCCTGGGCTGCTCCGCCTTGCCCGACCCGAGGAGCCCCATCTTCTGCTTCAACGCCAGCAACTGGGTATCGGCATCGGCCTTGTACTCGAGCTGCTCGAACTGCTTCGCGAGCGAGTCGCCCGACAGCTCCTCCGACAGTTCGGCCGCGGCGAGCGCCCTGCGCTCGTTCTGCTCGATCCGATCGGCCATGCGCTCGAACGTCTCGAACGCGCTCTTGTCGCTGATCGAGCCCATCGTCTCGTGGATGCGCTTCTGCGCTTCCGCCCGCCGCTGCCGCGCCACGAGGATGTTCTTCTTGCGCTTGGCTTCCTCGATCTTGTCGTTCAG
>PMIK01000153.1:4421-9166 GCA_003157095.1 Gemmatimonadota bacterium
AGCATGGCGCGCTTCTCCCAGTCCTCGGCCTGCTTCTTCTCCTGCTCGGCCTGCGCCTGGAGCTTCTTCTCGTCCGCGATCGCCGCCGCCACCTGCTGCTTCGCCTTCGCCAGCTGGCTCCTCATGTCGAGGATCAGCTGGTTCAGCATCTTCTCCGGGTTCTCGGCGCTGGAGATCAGCTCGTTCAGGTTCGACCGGACGAGCGTGGACAGACGGTCAAAGATTCCCATATCGCCTCACGCTTCCCGGTAAGGGGCCAAGGTCGCCAGGTGGGAGGCCAGTGACAGCGTCATGGACTCGAAGCTCGCCTGGAACTCGTTGAAGTCGAGGTTCTCCAGCTCGAGCGTGTCGGACAGGACGATGTCGCTGCCGTCCACCCCGTACGAGCCGTGGACCAGATCCTTGGCGTTGAGCTCCAACAGGTGCAGGTACAGGTCCGGCTTCTGCAGCTTCTTGGGCAGCGTCATCACCTTGACGCGCAGCACCACCACCGGCGGCGCGAAGTGCACCGCCACGTCCGGCCCGTCGCCGTTCGCGTTGAGCACCCACAGGCCAGGCTCGACCTCGCGGGCGTGGACGCCTTCGGCTTCCAGCCGTGCGATGAAGCCTTCCAGATCTTCCCGACTGATCATGGTGACTCCTTGGGGACGGCGCCCGCCGACGCGGGCCGCCATCAATGTTTCACCCGGCGCCGTGCTTGGCGCCAGGGAGCCGCGGCTGGTCGCGCACTTGCGCCAGCAACCGCTCGGCGAAATCCTGCCGTTCCGCCAGATCCGATACCTGCCGTTGCACCGCGTCCAGCCGCCCGCCCTGCTCCTCGAGCAGTCCTCGCACATCCTGAAGCTCGGCCGCGGGCAGCGCCCGCTCCTTCTCCCCGCCCAGCCGGTACATGATCACCCGGCCGATCGCACGGCCCACCGGACCGAGCGTGACGAAGCCCGCGAACAACAGCGTGGCCCCGATGCCGGCGAGCGGCATGATCGCGTTCACGACGACCTGGGGATTCGGGACCTGGGNNCGCGCCTGGGCCAGCAGCCGCTCGGCGAAATCCTGCCGCTCGGCCAGCTCCTCGAGCTGCCGCTGCTGCGACTCGAGCCGGCCGCCGTGCTCCTCGAGCAGCGCGCGCACGTCGGCCACTTCGCCGGCCGACAGCGCCGTCTGCCGGTCCACGCCGAACAGATGCAGGATCACCCGACCGATCGCCCGGCCGATGGGCCCGATGACCAGAAAGCCGGTGATCACGATGCCCGTGATCATCCCGAAGATCGGGACGACGATCGGGACCATGTCCTGAGGCGAGGGACCTTGCATCATGGTGTTCCTCCTCCTGGCGGCAGGCCCTTCTCCCGCACCTTGGCCAGCAGCCGCTCGGTGAAGTCCTGCCGCTCGGCCAACTCGCCCACCTGGCGCTGGAGTGCCTCGACCCGGGCAGCCAGCTCGTCCATCGCGTCNNACGCCGCTCTTCTTCTGGATCGCGTTGGAGATGGCCCGGCCGATCGGGCTGAACGCGAGGATGGCGAACACGATCGCGAGCACGAGCATGCCTGTTACCCTATGGCTCCTTCGGCGCCGGTAGCGCGCCCTTTTCGCGCGCCTTGGCCAGCAGCCGCTCCGCGAAGTCCTGGCGCTCGGCCAGCTCACCCACCTGCCGCTGCAGCGCCTCGAACCGCTCGGCCAACTCGTCCACTGCATCCTGCAGCTCGGGCGAGACGCCCACCACGCCGCTCTTCTTCTGGATCGCGAGGGAGATGGCCCGCCCGATCGGGCTGAAAGCGATGACGCCCAGCATCCCCGTACCGAAGATCATCACGATCGCAACGAGACCCGTCCAGTCCATGCGCAGCCCCTACTTGTCCTTCGGTTCCTTCGGTGCCGACAGCAGACCCTTGTCGCGTGCCTGGGCGAGCAACCGCTCGGCGAAGTCCTGGCGCTCCGCCAGCTCGGCCACCTGCTGGCGAACGCTGTGCAGCTCGTCCCGCAGCGCCTCGACCTCGCCGCTGTCCAGCGCGGCGTCCCGATGCTTGCCGCGCAGGCGGTCGGCGAACGCCCGGCCGATCGGACCGAGCACCACGAACCCGATGACCGAGAAGCACCCGACGGCGGCGATGATTTGCGCGGGATCGCCCGCCATCAGCGCTCCTTCTGCGCGCCCAGGAGCCCGCGTTCCCGCGCCTGGGCCAGCAACCGCTCGGTGAAGTCGAGCCGGTTCTGGGCTTCGTCCATCTCACGCCGCAGGCCGGTGACCTCATCGCGCAACGCGTCGAGTTCCGCTGCCATCTGCGCGACCGACTCCCGGGCGCCGGGATCGGTGGAGCCCGAACCGACGGCATGTCGGCCGCGACCGCCGCCGATCCGCCTGGCCACGGCACCGAGCAGCGTCAGCGCCGATATGCCGCAGACCACGACGAAGGTGTAAGCCGCGAAATCCCCAGGATTGATGACGGCCGCTCCTCCTGACGCAGGTGACTGTCTGCTCTGACGGGCGCAGAGACCCGGAAGTTTCGCTAAGAGGCCAATCTAGGCCGACTTGCGGCCCGCCGCCAGCAACGGAGCGAGGGCGCGGCCGGGCCGAGAATCGGGCCGCGGAACGGCGGAATGGCTACCCGCCCTGGGCGGTGAGTTTCGCGATCCGCGCCCGCACGTCCTTGACCACGGGCTGGAGGTCGGGATCGGCGTTCTTCCAGAGGTCCACGAACTCGGAGTAGCGCTGGATGGCCAGCTGGCGCCGGCCGAGCTGCGCGGCGAGTTCGCCGGCACGCAGCAGGATCCAGGGCCGAAACTCAGGGTCCCACTGCCAGAGCAAGATGTCGGGCGTGCTCAAGTAGCGCTCGAGGTGCGCGAGCGCGGAGTCGGGTACGCCCTGCGCGTCCCAGGCTCGCGCCAGCCACGGCTCGACGCAGGCGTTGCAGCCGAGGCTTTCCGCCACCGCCTGGTACACCGCCCGCGCCTCCGCCGGGTGCCCTTCCGCGGCCGTCGCGACGGCGAGCGCGACCCTGTAGTTCTGCGGGCGTTGCTCGGGCGGGACGTCGCGCGCCCAGCGCTCGACCACCGCGCGTGCCTGATCGGCCCGCCCGGCGACCGCGTTTGTCATGACGAGCGCGGACCATGGCCGATTGGCGGGAGCGATGCGCTCGAGGGGATTGCGGTGGAGCGCGGCGTCGAGCGTCCGGGCGCCGCTGTCGGCGTGACCGCGCACGAGGATCTCGGCCATCGCCTGCCCAGCCGCGTATCCGAGTGCCGTTCCGCTGTCGCCACCCTGCGCCACGATTCTCTCGCGCTGGGCGCGGATCGCCTCCGCCGCGATCAGCTTCCCCTGCACCGTGAGGACTGCGATCAGCAGATCATCGCCTCGCCGCTGGAGGTACGGGGCGCCCTGTCCCCCGCTGGAGAGCCGGCGCGCGGTGGCGGCGGCGGAGTCCCGCCGACCGTCGGCGTACTGGAGGAACCCGTCGAACACGGTCGCGTCGGCGACCCCTGGCAGCTTGCGATGGAAGGCGGCCAGGGTCCGCCGCGCCGCGTCGGCGTGGCCATGGTTGTACTGGGAGACGATCAGACCGTCGAAGTTCTGGAACACCGTGCTGTCGTTCACCGCCGCCGCGCGCGCGTACACCGACTCGGCCTCCGCCCACCGGCCCGACCCGTTGAGCTCCACCCCCAGGTTGTTCAGCGCGATATCGTGATCCGGATTGACGGCCAACGCGGCGCGATACGCAGCCATGGCCTTCGCCGGATCGGGCTCGACCGAGCGGTAGTAGTACCCGGCGGCGAGGCCACGCTCCACCGGGGGCATCCGGTCGCTGTGGCGGAAGGCGGCGGTGGCGGCACTGCGCACCGTGCTCGCCGGAGCGCCCGCGTTCTGCAGGTTCACCGCGAGCTTGCGGTACGCCATGGCGAACGACGTGTCGGCCAGCGTGGCCTGCCGGTAGAAGTCCACCGCCTGCCGCAGGTCTCCCGCCAGCTCCGCCTGGCTGCCCCGCGTGTACAGCCGCAGCGCCTCGAGGGATGCGGTCGTGACGTCCTCGAGGGGCCGCGTGTTGCGCAGCGAGCGGAACGACTCGCCGATCTTGCCGCGGATGCTGGAGGAGAGGCGCGAGAGTGCGGCGAGGAGCGCCGTCTCGCTCTCCGCCGTCTCGCGGCCGGCTGCCAGCTCGGCCCCATCGCCGGTAGCGAGCACCCGCGCGGACAACACGAATCCCTGCCCCACCGGCGCGATGTCGCCGGTGATGATGGCCGTAATCCCCTCGCGCTCCGCGATCTCGCGCGCCACGTCGGGGGTGACGGCGGTGCTCTCCGGACGCTCCATCCGCTTGAGCACGGCCCCGATCTGATCCCCGGACAGCACCCGCACCACGGGCGACTGGGAGAGGTCGATCCGGAACGCCTCGGTGAGCGAGCGGCCGAGGCTGGGATCGGTGCTGCGGTTGCCGAAATCCGCCACCAGGATCCTGGCGCGGTTGGCGAGCTTGCCGGACGAGACCAGCGTCCCGAACGGGCCCACACCCAAAGCGCGGAGTGTCATGAACGTGCCGGCAAGCAACGCGAGCGCGGCGAATGCGACGCCCCCGCCCCACAGCGCGCGCCGCCACGTGAAGAGCTTCTTCATTCCCGTCGGCGTCAGCGTGTGCATGCCGGTGGCGCGGGCCCGCGCGCGCTTCCGTTCCTGCGCGCCCGTCACGAGCATGACCGGGAGCCCCGCCACCAACAGACCGACGCCGGCGGCGAAGACCCAGTTCGGCAGGCCGATC
>PMIK01000243.1:0-3436 GCA_003157095.1 Gemmatimonadota bacterium
GGGCAGGATGTTGGAGACCATCTGCCGGAGCCGCGCGCGCTCGTCCCGAGCCTCGATCTTGCGACTCACCCCGACACGGCTGGCCGAGGGCATGTAGACGAGGAACCGCCCCGGAATGGAGATCTGCGCCGTGACCCGCGGGCCCTTGGTGCCGATCGGCTCCTTGCTGACCTGCACGAGCAGCGTCTGGCCCCGCTTCACCACGTCCTGGATGGGCGGAAACTTGCCGCGGCGCCCTTCCCCACCGCCCTTCGCCCCTTGATCGCCGGTCTCGGCGCGAGGGGTTAGGCCCTGGGGCGAGTCCGCGTCGGCCGAAGCGTCGTCGGGTCCGGCCTCGTCGTCGCCGTCCTCCTCGTCCAACTCGTCTTCCTCGGGCTCGACCAGGTCGGAGGCGTGAAGGAACGCGCTCTTTTCGGTCCCTATGTCAACGAAGGCGGCCTGGATGCCTGGCAGGACCGCCTCGACCTATCCCAGGTAGATGTCACCGACCGAGCGGCGGGTATCGGGACGATCCACCAGCAGCTCAACAAGGGTGTCGTCCTCCAGAATCGCGACTCGCGTTTCCCGCGAGCTCCCATTGATCAGAATTTCCCGTTTCAACTGTGTGCTCTCCGACGGTCACCCGGCACCCGTCGAGCGGCGACCCGCCGCCCGCCAGCCGGGTTTCCGTCCTGTGAATGAGGATGAGGGGCAGGAGGTGCCTTGGCACCCCGCACGCCGCCTCGAGAACTTCGGTCGGCTTGGCCGACCCGTCGCTTGCCGTCCTGAGCTCGAGTGCGACCGAACGGCCGTCCAGCGCCGCGAGATCGTACACGAACGGACGGAGATCAACTGTCCTGCGCTCGCCCCCGCGCTCGCGCTCGAAGCGCACCGCGTCCCGCGCCAGAAACGTCCGGCATCCGACGTCGAGCGCCGCGAAGGCTGGCTCGAACGGCGGCTGCGGAAACGTCGCGCGGTACACGCTGCGCTCGACCGAAGCACTGAGGGCAAGGCACTTCTCCGGCAGCACGCCCGCCGCGAGAAACCGCAGGCCGGGCGCTGCGCGCCGGTTCAGCTCCTCGAGCAGCATCGCGAGGCGACGAGCATCCCACTCGCCGGCGAGCTCGAGGTCCGACCATTCGCTCGCCGAGGTCCACCCCGTGGCGAGCGAGGGCCCCGCGCTGATCCTGGGCCGCGGGGCAAAACCCTCCGAGAAGAGCAGCGGCGCCCCCGCCCGGCGGCAGGTGCGGGACAACTCGCGTAAGACATCCAGGTGCGAGAGGAATCTGAGGGACGCATCCTTGGCGTACTGGATGCGAACGGTCCGATGGGGGCTAGGGGCTGGGGGATAGGGGCAAGGGAGTTCAGAGACAGCAGGCTGGCAGTCTTCCCTAACCCCTAGCCCCAAACCCCTAGACCCTGGCGTCTCATCCGCCAACCGATTCTGCAGCACCTCGAAATCACATACGCCGCACGCCGAGCAGCGGTGGACCTTGCACTCTTCCGTCGCCACTCCGGTGTACGCCTTCCGCCGCTCGCGGAGGAGGTAGTCGCGGCCGATGCCATAGGACACGACATCCCAGGGCAGCGGCTCGTCCTCCCGCCGCTCGCGGAACCGATCGCTCGCGGTCATGCCCAGGGCGGCCAGGGATTGCATCCAGGCGTCCATCCGGCGCTGCTCGTTCCATCCGTCGAATCGCGCCCCGCGCCGCCACGCCCCTTCGATCAGGTCCGCTGTCTCACGCCCGCCCCTCGAGATCATGCCCTCGATCGCGGTCGCGTCGAGTTCGCCGCTCTTGACCTCGACCCCCGCCGACGACACGCGCTTCCGAATCCACCGCAGCTTGGCTCCGGTTTCGTCCAGGCTGTCCTGCCGCTCGAGCTGGAACGGGGTGTGAGGCTTGGGGACGAACGGGGAGATGCTCAGCGCCACGCGGCGCCGCGAGTAGCGTCTCAGGATCTGCCGCATCTTGCCGGCCAGCTCCGCCAGCTCGGCGAGGTCGGCTTCGCCCTCGGTCGGGTGTCCGATCATCAGGTAGAGCTTCACGCTCGCCCAGCCGGCATCCATCGCCCGCTCGACGGCGAGCAGGATGTCCTGCTCGGAGAGCCCCTTGTTGATGACGGTGCGGAGCCGCTCGGACCCCGCCTCCGGCGCGAACGTGAACCCGGTGCGCCGCACCCGGGACGCGGCCACGGTCAAACCAACCGAGAAGGCGTCGGCCCTGAGGCTCGGCAGCGCGACCGCGACCCCGCGTTCGGCCGCGAGCGCGCTCACGCGGTCAACGAGGTCCTCGACCTGGGAGTGGTCCGACGTCGAGAGCGACAGGAGCGAGACCTCTTCGTTGCCGCCGTGCCGCAGTCCTTCGCCGGCAATGGCCAGGCACTCGTTCACATCCCGTTCCCTGACCGGCCGATACAGGTAGCCCGCCTGGCAGAAACGGCAGCCGCGGACGCAGCCGCGCTGTACCTCGATTGACAGCCGGTCCTGGGCCACCTCCGCCAACGGTACCAGCATGCGCCGAGGGTGGTCTTCGGACCTGAGGACCGGCACCGTGCGAGCCACGACCGGCCACGGCAGCCCGGCATTCGTGGGCCGCGCGGTGCCGCCAACGGCTGGCACCTGGTAGAAGCTCGGGACGTAGACGCCGGGAACCTCGGTGGCCAGGCGCCAGAGAAGACGCTGTCGGGGATAGGGGTTAGGGGCTAGGGGCTGGGGAGTGGGGAGGCCCGAGTATTCGGACTCGACGCTGCCACCTTCGGACTCCCTTGCCCCTAGCCCCCAGCCCCTAGCCCCTCGCTTCTCCTCTGCAATCACCCCCAGGATCTCGTGAATCGCGTCTTCGGCGTCACCAATCAGAAAGGCATCCACAAAGGCTGCCAGAGGCTCCGGATTGGAGGCGCAGGGGCCGCCCGCCAGCACCAGCGGATCGCCCTGACCGCGGTCGGACTGGCGCACCGGGAGCCCCGCCAGGTCGANNCTGGCGGGTCTCCGGCTTTCAAGCGAGAACAGCGGAATGGCCCGCTCCCGCATCTGGCGCTCCATGTCGGGCCACGGGGCGTAGGCACGCTCCATGAGCCACTCCGGCCGCCGGTTCACGACATGGTAGAGGACCTGCGTCCCCATGTGGCTCATCCCGACCTCGTACACGTCGGGATAGCAGAAAAGGAGACGGGCCTTCGTGGCGTCCCAGTCCTTCTGGACGACACCCAATTCGCGGCCGACGTAGCGATGAGGCTTGGCGACCAACGGCAGGACCTCGCGCTCCAGCAAGGAGCCCAAGGCTGAGGCGGCTTCTGAAACCATCATCGCTAAGATAATGCCACTACTAAACTTAGTCAATCCTCAAGCAGATCACCAAGAATCTCTCTCCCAATGACCAGACGCTGGATCTCGCTGCTTCCCTCCCCGATTTCGCCCACCTTGGCGTCCCGCATCATCCGCTCAACCGGGTAGTCC
>PMIK01000243.1:3441-3597 GCA_003157095.1 Gemmatimonadota bacterium
TTGCCGTTCTGCTTCAGCCAGGCGGCGTGGTAGGTGAGGAGCTTCCCCGCCTCGATCTCCGCCGCCATGTCGGCCAGGGCGAAGTGGACCCCCTGGAATCCCGCTACGTAGCGCCCAAACTGCTTGCGCTGGCTGGTGAATTTCAGCGCTTCCTCG
>PMIK01000048.1 GCA_003157095.1 Gemmatimonadota bacterium
ACGCGCCGGCGGCGATGAACAGGACGTGGTCGGTGCGCACCAGCCCGTAACGGGTCTGGACGGTCGAGCCCTCGACGATCGGCAGCAGGTCGCGCTGCACGCCCTCCCGGCTCACGTCGGGGCCCACCGACCCGCGCTCGCCGGCGATCTTGTCCAACTCGTCAATGAAGACGATGCCGTGGTTCTCGACGCGATCCAGCGCCTCGTTCACGACGTCGTCCATGTCCACCAGCTTGCGCAACTCCTCGTCAATCAGGATGCGGCGCGCCTCGCTGACGCGCACGGTGCGCCGCTTCTTCCGCTTGGGGAGCATTTCCTTGAGCCAGTCCATCATGTTGATGTCCGGCCCTTCCATCCCCGGCTGCTGGAACATGTCCATCGGGGGGAAGGATTCCTGCGTCACGTCCACCTCGACGTCCTTCTCCTCAAGCTTCCCATCCTTGAGGAGCGCGCGGAGCTTCTCCCGCGTGCGCTCCCGGCGCTCCTTGATCGTCGCGTCCTCCCCCTCGTTCCGCTCCGTCACGTCGCCCTTGGGAGAGACCACGAACAGGGTGCGCACGCCCGCCGCCGCGCCGGCATCCACGCGTGGCGGACCCGCCTGCGGCGGTCCAGCTCCCGCGCCGGGCGCCGGTGCTCCGCCCTGCGCCGACGGCGAAGGGAGAAGGAGGTCCAGCAGCCGCTCCTCGGCCCGGGCCTCCGCCTGCGGATAGATGTCGTCCTCCCGCTCGCCGCGTACCATGTTGATCGCGGAGTCCACCAGGTCGCGCACCATGGACTCCACGTCGCGTCCGACGTAACCCACCTCGGTGAACTTCGACGCCTCCACCTTGACGAACGGCGCGCCGGCGAGCCGCGCCAGCCGACGAGCGATCTCCGTCTTCCCGACCCCGGTCGGACCGATCATGATGATGTTGTTGGGGAGGATCTCTTCGCGGATGTCGTCCGGCGCCTGGGAGCGGCGCCACCGGTTGCGGATCGCGATAGCCACGGCCTTCTTGGCCGCCCCCTGCCCCACGATGTAGCGATCGAGTTCCGCGACGATCTGCCGGGGCGGCAGCTCCTCCAGCCAGGGGAGGGGCTCGGGCCCCTGCTCCGCCGGCGGCTCAGCGCCCTTCTTGGTCTCAAGCTCTGCCATCATTCCTCATGGCGCATCGGCGCCGTCATTGCTTCGTGGTCTCGGGCGCGCAGGGGAGGCCGTCGTGGACGGCGAAAAGGTATTCGCCCCCCGGTGTGCCCCAAACCCGCTCGAGGACCCCGGGGCACTGCCGGATCAGGCTTCCGGCCGCGTAACGCCCCTCGGCCCCACGCCTCTCGATGATAAGGTAATCGGGGCCGTATGCGCGAATGATCTCCCAGAGGTCGTCGCCCAGCCCCCAGGCCGTGGCCCAGTAACCCTCCCGGTACCAGCGGTAGCTGCGCTCGCGCCAGCTCACCATGGTGGGATTCCCGAGGCGCAGGTAGACGAACGGCGGATTGCTGGTCGCCACGAGCTTGCCGGGCGGGATGCGGGTGCGCACCGAGTCCATGAGTGCGAGCGACGAGCGGCTCCGCTCCCGGTGGCGCTCGATCCCCTTGGCATGCGCGAAGCCGAGGGTCGCGGTGAGAGCCGTGGCGCAGACCAGCCCCCAGCGCACCCTGGGCGAGGGGAGCGCCGCCAGGACTGCGAGGAGGAGGAGCGGCCAGACGCTTCCCACGAAACGGTCCTCCTGCGGGAAGGGCCAGAAGAGCACGGTGAGCACGTAGAGCCCGAGACCGATCAGGAAGACCGGCCGCAGCCGGGCCGCCCTCGCGACCAGCCAGGTGATCGCAAGCCCAAGGACGATCTCGACCGCTTGAGGCGCCCAGTGCCAGCCAAGCACCGCCCGGCCAAGCGCCTGCACGATCATCGGCGCGTTCGCCAGCGGGACGGTGAAGAGCATGGTGACGGGATCGGCGGAGAGGCCCTGCCCATAGAAGGCGGCGTACGAGCCATAGCCGGCGCCCGCGAGGACCGGTGGCACCGTATGGCGATTTACGAGCACATACAGGATCCAAGGCGCCAGGACACCCAAGCCGATCAGCGCCGGCTGGACGGCGCGTTTCCACCCCTGCTTCCACGCGCAGGCGATCACCAGCGCGACGAGGAACGGCGCGGCGATGCTGCGCACGTAGACGGCGGCGGCCAGGGTCAGTGCGGCGCCCCGGAACCGGCCTCCCGCCACCAGGACGAGGCCGAGCGCGAGCAGAGCGAGGCAGAGCGGCTCCGACATCGGGATGGTCCACCAGGTCTGCTCCGCCGGCGACGCCACGCTCGCGACAGCCACGATCGCGCTCAGCGCCGCCGGAAGGCCGAAGACCTGCATCCCCGCCACCGCCACCACGCCGGCCAGCGGACCCACCAGCATCAGATTGACCCAGCGCAGGCGCTGGAGATTGGCGTCGCCACTCGCGCCCGGCTTCCACGCGAGCGCGAGCACCGCCGGCCACCCCGGCGCGAACTTCAGCTCGGGAGGGCGGCCCGGGAAGTTGAGGTTGCGGTAGGTGTGCTCCTCGCGGATGGACTTGGCGAGGACGGCGTACTGGGCGTCGTCCTGGAACGTGCCGACGGTGAAATCCCGGGGAGTGAGGGCGGCGACGATCCAGCCGCCGAGCGCGGCGCCGAGTGCCGCGCCGACCGCCGCTCTACTCCAGCTCGACAATCGTGAGATTCCGGTTGGTGTAGATGCAGATGTCCGCCGCGATCTCGAGACTCTGCGTCACGATCTCGCGGGCCGTCAGTGGGGCGTGCGCCAGCAGCGCGCGCGCCGCGGCCAGCGCGTAGCTTCCGCCGGAGCCGATGGCGAGGATCCCGTCGTCGGGCTCGATCACGTCGCCGTTCCCGGTCACCAGCAGCCCCTTGTCCTTGTCCGCCACCACCAGTTGCGCCTCGAGCCGCCGCAGCACCCGGTCGCTCCGCCAGTCCTTGGCGAGCTCGACCGCCGACCGGGCGAGGTTGCCCGGATAGCGCTCCATCTTCTCCTCGAACTTCTCGAACAGCGTCAGGGCGTCGGCTGCGCCGCCGGCGAAGCCGGCGACCGCCTTCCCGCCCTTGAGCGTCCGTACTTTCTGGGCGTGCGACTTCATCACCGTCTCGCCGACGGTGACCTGGCCGTCGCCGCCCATGGCGACGTGGCCGTTCTTCCGCACGCAAAGGATCGTGGTGGCGCGTATCGTGTCCATCTAGGCTCTCGGGTGTGCCTGGTGGTAGACGTGCTTCAGCCGCTCGACGCTGGTGTGCGTGTAAATCTGGGTCGTCGAGAGCGACGCATGGCCCAGCAGCTCCTGCACCGCCCGCAGGTCCGCCCCCGCGTCGAGCAGGTGCGTCGCGAACGAGTGCCGGAGCGAATGGGTGGTGATCTTCTGCCCCTCGCTCACCACATCCAGCAGGCGGCGCATCAGGAGCTGCACGGCGCGGGGCGTGAGGCGGTGCCCCCGCTCGCTCACGAATACCGCGCGGCGCTCCGCGCCGGCCGCCTCCCGCAGGAGTTCGTCGCGGCGCAGGTAGTAATGCCGGAGCGCCGTGACGGCCGGCCGGCCCACCGGGAGCAACCGCTCCTTCCTGCCCTTGCCCCGCACCCGCACCTGGTCGGAAACCAGATCGAGGTCCTCCAGGTTCAGGCCCACCAGCTCCGAGAGGCGCATGCCCGTGGAATAGAACAACTCCAGAATGGCGCGGTCGCGCACGGAGCGGAAGGTGTTCTCGCCGGCGCGGGTCTCGGCCAACGCGAACAGGCGATCCACCGCCTTCCGGTCGAGATAGGCGGGAAGGCGCTTCTCGAGCTTCGGCGTGCTGGCGGCCTTGGCGGGATTCACGTCCACGCCATGGTGCAGGTTGAGGAACCGGTAGAACGCGCGCACCGCCGAGAGGGCGCGGGCCATGGTCCGCTTGGACCAGCCGCGGCGCGACGCGTCGGCGAGGAAACCGCGCATCGCCAGCCGGTCCACACCCGCCCAGGTCCAGCTCTCCCCGCCGTAATAGCCGTCCAGGAAGCCCGCGAACGCCGCGACGTCGCGCCCATACGCCTTCACGGTGTTGGGGGAGTCGTTCCGTTCCGACTCCAGGTAGCGCAGGAAATCGGCCGCCTCAAGCCTCATGGATCTTCCCGGCGAACCCACCCATCGCCGCGAGGGCTCGCTCACCCAGCAGCTCCTTCTTCCTCCTGCGGTCGCGCGGGATGCTCTCCAGCGGGGGCAGCAGGCCGAAGTTGGCGTTCATGGGCTGAAAGGCCTTCACGTCCGCATCCCGGAGGTAGGCGAGCAGGGCACCGAGCATCGTCTCCGGAGGCGGAATCAGCGGCTCCAGCCCGCTCAACAGGCGCGCCAGGTTGAGCCCGGCCAGGAGGCCGGTGCCAAGGGACTCGGTGTACCCTTCGATGCCCGTGAGCTGGCCCGCGAACAGCGTGGTCGGCGCGTCCCGCAGCGCGAGGTGCGGTGAGAGGCAGGCCGGCGTATTGAGGTAGCTGTTGCGGTGAATCGAGCCCAGGCGCAGGAACTCCGCCCCCTCGAGTCCCGGCACCATCCGGAAAACCCGCTGCTGCTCGCCAGTCCTGAGGCGCGTCTGGAACCCCACCAGGTTCCACATCTGGCCCGCGCTGTCCTCCCGGCGCAGCTGGACGACGGCGTACGGCATCCGGCCCGTGACGGGATCCACCAGCCCGACCGGCTTCATCGGCCCGTAGCGCAAGGTGTCGCGCCCGCGGGACGCCATCTCCTCCACCGGCAGGCAGCCCTCGAAGTACGGCACGCCGTCGAAGCCGTGGCCCTCGTACCGGTCGGCGGACGTCAACTCGGCGATGAACGCTTCGTACTCGGAGCCGGAAAGGGGGGCGTTGAGGTAGTCGTCTCCCTCGCCTTTGCCGTACCGGGACGCCGCGAAGAGGCGCGAGCGATCGAGGGAGTCGGCTGCGACGATTGGCGCGATGGCGTCGTAGAAAGCCAGCGACTCGGCGCCGAGCCGCCGCGCGATGGTGGCCGCGAGCCGGTCCGAGGTCAACGGGCCGGTGGCTACGACGCCCGGCGCCGGGAGGTCCGTCGCTTCCTCGCGCACCACCTGGACGTTGGGGTGGGCTGCGACCAGCTCGGTGACGCGCCGAGCGAAGAGCACCCGATCCACCGCGAGCGCCGCGCCGCCCGGCACCCGGACCTCGTCGGCGCACCTGAGCAGCAGGCTGCCCAGGAGGCGCAACTCCGCCTTGAGCAGGCCGTGCGCGTTGCTCGTCTCGACGCTCTTGAAGGAGTTGCTGCAGACCAGCTCGGCCAGGAGATCGGTCTGATGCGCGGGAGTACGTGCCGCCGGGCGCATCTCCATCAGCGTGACCCGGATGCCACGCTCCGCGAGCGCCCACGCCGCCTCGCAGCCGGCGAGGCCGCCACCGACGACCGTCGCCGTCAGGAGGGGACCGGCGTGGCGGTCTCCGCTCCCACCGGCGCCGGCGTCTCCTCGGCCGCGAACTCCGTTCCGCACTTCAGGCACTTCCGGAACGCCCCCTTCGCCTTGCTCTCCTTGCTCTCCGCCCCGACGTACCCGCAGGACGGGCACACCACCGGCACCGGCCGGTTCCACACGGTGAAGTCACATTCCGGATAGCGCGAGCACCCGAAGAAGGAGCGGCCGCGCTTGCTCCTGCGCTCGGCCAGGTCGCCCACGCCGCACTTCGGACACTTGACGCCGAGCGGGACCGGCTGGGTGTGCTTGCACTTGGGATACCGCGTGCACGCGAGGAACTCGCCGTAGCGTCCGGTCTTGATGACCAGCGGCGCACCGCACTCCGGGCAGAGCTGATCGGTGGGCCGGTCCGGCGCGCGCGGCTTGCGGAGCGACTTGGTGTACTTGCACTCCGGGTCCTTCTCCTTGGTGCACGCGATGTAGGGCCCGAACCTGCCGGCCTTCGCCACCAGCCCGCTGCCGCACCGCGGGCAGCGCTGGTCGGCCAGACCTTCGAGGTTGTGAGCCTCCGAGATCATCTCCTCGGGCCGGGCGGACGCAAGCGCCTTGGCGAACGGCTGCCAGAAGTCCTGCAGCACCTGCACCCGGGTGAGCTCGCCTTCCTCGATGCGGTCGAGCTCGCTCTCCATCTCGCTGGTGAATTCCACGTTGAAGATGTCCGGGAACCGCGGGATCAACATCCGCTCGACCGTGGTGCCCAGCTCGGTCGGGTGGAATCGCTTCTCCAGCAGACTCACGTAGTGACGCGCCAGGAGCGTGCTGCTGATGGCCGAGTAGGTGGACGGACGGCCGATCCCGAGGCGCTCCAGCTCCTTTACCAGCGACGCCTCGCTGAAGTGCGGCGGCGGCTCGGTGAAGTGCTGCTCCGGTACCACCGCCTTGAGCGTAACCCGGTCGCCGACCGCGAGCGGCGGGAGCGGCGTCAGGTCCTCGAGCGTGCGGCCCTCGCCCTGTTCGCGCGCCTCGTGATAAAGGCGGTGGTACCCGTCGAACAGGATCACCGAGCCGGTCGCCCGGAACAGGTAGCGGCCCAGGTCGAAGTCCACCGTGGTCGTGTCGTACACGATAGGCGCGATCTGCGAGGCGACGAACCGCTGCCACACCAGTTGATACAGCTTGAACTGGTCGGCGGAGAGATCCTTGCGGACGCTCTGGGGCGTGCGCTCGACCTCGGTCGGCCGGATGGCCTCGTGCGCGTCCTGAGCCTGCGGGTTCTGGGAGGCGCCGTACAGGACCGGCTTGTCGGGCAGGTACGGCTGGCCGAACTGCCGGCGGATGTACGCCCGCGCCGCCTCCACCGCGCTCGACGCGACGCGCGTCGAGTCGGTCCGCATGTAGGTGATCAGGCCGACCGCGCCTTCGTCGGCCAGCTCGACGCCTTCGTACAGGTCCTGCGCGACCCGCATGGTTCGCTTGCTCGAGAAGCCGAGGCGCTTGGCCGCTTCCTGCTGCAGCGTACTGGTCGTGAACGGCGCGGGCGGGCGCTTGCGCCGTTCCTTGCGCTTGACCTCGGTCACGACGAAGGCCGCGTCCCGCACGGCGGCGACCACCTCCAGCGCGGCCGCTTCGGCGTGGAGCTCCGGCTTCTTCCCGTCGAGCTTGTGCAGCTCGGCATCGAAAGGCTGGGCGGATTTCTCGCAGTGCGCCGTGACGCTCCAATACTCCTGCGGCACGAATTTGCCGATCTCGTCCTCGCGCTCGACGATGAGCCTCAGCGCGACAGTCTGCACCCGGCCCGCGGAGAGCCCGGTCTTGAGCGCCCTCCACAGCAGCGGGCTCACCTTGAAGCCCACCAGCCGGTCGAGGATGCGGCGCGCCAGCTGCGCCTCGACCTTCTTCTCGTCTATCTGGGTGGTGTTGGTGATGGCCCGCTGGATGGCGTCCTTGGTGATCTCGTGGAACAGCACCCGGCGCACGCGATCGGCGCCAAGCTGCTGCCGGACGTGCCAGGCGATGGCCTCGCCTTCGCGGTCGGGGTCGGTCGCGATCAGGACGTGGGCGGCCTCCTTGGCCGCCTTCTTCAGCTCCTGAATCGCCTTCACTTTGCCCTTGACGGTGACGAACTTGGGCTTGAAGCCGTCTTCGATGTCCACACCCAGCTCGCGCTCGGGCAAGTCCCGGATATGCCCCACGGTCGCCTTGACCGTATAGCCCTTGCCGAGGTATTTGCCGATCGTCTTCGCCTTCGCAGGCGACTCGACGACCACGAGCGTGCCGCTGTTGTCCGCCATCGTCCTCACGTTCAATCGTTCAGGTCACCGGCTCGTCATCCATCCGTCCCGGGCTGTACCATCGCGCCGCGCGCCGGGCTCCCGATTCGCAAGGCGGGGCGGCGTGCCGGCCGGCGACGCCGGGCCCGTTGGGGCGCGGAGTCTACCAGCCGCCGCGGCCGCGGGCAAGCAAGGCCACCGACGCGGCGACGTCGGCCGCAGTACGTCCGCCTGTCGCCACGGTGCACTCCGCCTCCCGGTAGAGCACCCCCCGCTCCGCCAGCAAGGCGGAGATGCGCGAGGATGTCTCGCCACCCTCCAGGAGCGGGCGTCCCGCCGATCCTCCCAGCCGCGCCGCTGCCTCCGCGGGGTCGGTCTCAAGGTATACCACCAGTCCAGACCCCCGGGCCACCTCACGCGCCATGTCGCTCGCGAAGAACCCGCCGCCGGGTGCCACCACCGAAGGAGGGCCGCGCAGCGCGGCCTCGCTCACTTTGGCCTCGAGAGCGCGGAATGCGCCCTCACCGTCCTCGGCGAACAGCCGGGCGACTGACTTGCCCGTGCGCCCCACGATAGCCTCGTCAACGTCAATGAACGGCGCGTCGAGTGCGGCGGCGACCAGCCGGCCGACCGTCGTCTTCCCGGCGCCCGGCAATCCCACCAGCACGATGTGCCGTCTAGTCAATCGGCTCCCAGCCGGCGCGACGCCGTTCAAGCTGCGCCACGTAACCGTCGAAGTTGCGTCGCATCTCCGCCAACGAATCGCCGCCGAATTTCTCCGCGTAGGCGTCGGCCAGCGTGAGCGCGATCGCCGCCTCGGCGATGACCCCCAGCGCCGGCACGGCCGTCACGTCCGACCGCTCGCTCTGGGCTTGCGCGGGCTTCCCGCTCTCGAGATCCACCGACTGCAGCGGCCGCATCAACGTCGAGATGGGCTTCATGGCGACACGCAGTACCAGCGGCTCCCCCGTCGTCATCCCGCCCTCTAGGCCGCCGGCGCGGTTGCTCTTCCGGGCAAACCCGCCGGTGCGCACGGCCGCTGCGCCGGCGGCGCGGACGATCTCGTCGTGGGCCGCGGAGCCCGCGAGCCCTCCCAATGCGAAGCCGAGCCCCACCTCCACACCCTTCACCGCGGGAATGGACATCAGCGCTGCGGCGAGCCGGCCGTCAAGCCGCCGATCCCACGAGACGTGGCTTCCCACACCCACGACGACCTGGCGGGCCACGACCTCCACGATGCCGCCCAGGCTGTCGCCCGCGTCCTTCGCCGCGTCAATGCGGGCCACCATGTCCCGCTCCACGGCCGGATCGAGGCAGCGGACGCTCGAGCGGTCGGCGGCGGCGTTCAGCGGCACCGGGAGCGGCTGCGGGGGCCGAGCCGTAACGCCCCCCAGCGCCACGACGTGGCTGCCGATTTCGACGCCGAACTCGGCAAGCAGCCTGCGGCACACTGCGCCGGCCGCGACGCGGGCCGCGGTCTCCCGCGCCGACGCGCGCTCCAGGATGTCGCGGGCATCGGCGCGGTCGTACTTCAGCGTGCCGGCCAGGTCGGCATGCCCCGGGCGCGGCCGGGTAAGCCGGCGGCGCGGCGGCTCCGCCGCGGGCTCCGCAGCCATGACGTCGCGCCAGTGCTCGAAGTCGCGGTTCTCGATCAACAGGGCGATGGGAGAGCCCAGCGTCGCGCCCGCCCGGACGCCGGAGAGGAACTGGGCCCGGTCCGCCTCGATCTTCATTCGCGCGCCGCGGCCGTGTCCCTTCATCCGGCGCTCCAGCTCCGCATCCACGTCGGAGGCGACGAGCGGCAGACCCGCCGGCACCCCCTCGACGATCGCCACGAGGGCTCGGCCGTGCGATTCGCCGGCCGTGGTGAAGCGGATCATGGGATCGCTGCGGCCTCCCAAGAGAACGCGAGCCCGACCGCGCGGTCGGGCTCTGGCGTTCCTGCCATTGTCATGAGCGCACGGCGCTAGGGCCGGTCTCCCGGCCGCTGCGGCGTCGAGACCTGCACGCGAACCGGCGGCAGTGCCACACCCGACTGCTGCCGCACCGGGAACGGGTTGGTGAAGTTGGGCAGCCGCACCACCACGAGGCCCCGCGACGTCACCCCGACCAGTACCAGCGTCCCACCGATGCTCGCCACCCGGATCGGCCCGACGATCGTGTCGCGAATCGGGACGGTGGCCACGCGCGAGTACCAGTAGGTGTCGAACACGTCAATGAACGCGTCGGGCCGGGCCGCGAATACCAGCCGGTCGTTCTTGTTCAGCGCTCCCGAGACACGCGCGTTGGCGTCGAACGCGTTGTTCGGATCGAAGTCCATGCCCGGCTGGCCGCTCGGGACCGGCAGCAGACCGGAGAGTTTCAGCGTGTAGTCGAAGGCATAGATCGAATCCGCCCGCACCAGACTCGTGCGACCGTTGAAGTTGGTCGCGATGGAGAGGACCCTGGCCGACCGGTTGACCACGAAGTCACTGACGAGGATACCCGGCGACACGCCCCGGTCAATGATCGCGGTGCAGTTGAGGAATCCGATCGTCGCGCCAGTGCTCGGGTTCAGCAGCGGGCACGGCGGGAGTGCGGTGTATGTGATCGGGGCGCGCCCGTCGAGCGAGAGCGCCCGCGCGAAGCCCTGGTTGAACCCGCCCTCGCCGATCACCGCGTGGTTGAAGTCCCCGGAGTTGCGGACGAAGGTGGATTCCTGGAACGCGACGGTCGCGAGGTCCACCAGGTCGCCGATGCCGGCGCCGAGGATGGTATCGCGAATCTGCTGTCCCGGCAGCGTGTCGCGGACGGCGATGATCTGCAGCGTATCGGTGCCCGCCGTCGCCAGTTCGTAGAACAGGTGCCCGCTCTTCGCCGAGATCGGCGCGGACAGGTTCTCCGAGGCCAGGTAGCCGCGGCTGGTGAACGGTGGGGGCTGCGCGGGCGTCGGGGCGGTGGAGTACACCGCGAAGACGCTGTCGCACGCCGCGCCGGTCAGATGGCGGCACACGACACCGAGGTATTGCGGGCGGTCCGCCAGATCGTAGTCGGTGGTCAGGATCTGGATTCCGCCGGCCGCAGTCGGCTGCGTCTTGACCGTCTCAACGAGGTAATCCGCCAGCCGGTGCCGCTGCACCTCGGTCCGCGTCACCATGTTCACGATGGACAGGTTGGTCCCGCCCGAATTGGCGACGATGACCGTGTCCGCGTTGTGGCCCAGCGTGTCCCGCGGCCACAGCGCGATGCCGACCGGCTGCGAGCCGACGCGGATCGGCGCGGCGAAGCTGTTCGTGTTGAGCTGGAACACCTCGATCTGGTTGAGCAGGGTGTTGGTGAGGTACAGCTCGTTGCGATTCGGGTTCATGACCGCGTCGCCGAACTGCCCGCCCTGCGGCAGCGAGATCGTGGTGCCCGCCACCACGGTGAGCGTGTCCCTGGCGGCGGCCGGCCAGCGCCTCGGCGTGCTGGTGAGCGTGGAGCCGCCGCGATTCTGCGGCGTGGCGGCGTCGACGCCGAACGCCTCGACCGTCACTACCCGCGGGAAGGTCGAGATCGTGTCCAGCCCCAGGCGGAACCGTTGGGTGACGTTGGTGCTGCCGCCCCCCAACGTGACGGAGTCGCCGTGCAGCACCGTGCCCGCGGTGTCCCGGACGATGAACCCGACCTTGGTGATGCCGCTCGGATCCGTGGCCGTCACCGTGAGGCTGTCGCCCACCTCGACCCGCAGGGGAACCGTGTCCTGCACCAAGGGCGGCGTGGTGTCCCCGACGACGCTCTGGACCACGACCGTGACGCCCGGGGCTACCCCCGATGGGTCGCCGAGCGAATCGGTCGCGAACGGCGTGATCACGACGTTCCCCGTCGCCGTCCCGGTCGGGATCAGCAGCGAGTCCGTAAAGGTCGCCGTGTCCTTCATCACGCCGGCAACCGGCGCGAAGATCGTGGAGTCGCTCCTGGTCACCACGCCCGTCGCGCGCCAGCCCAGGACCTTCACGCCCTGCGGGTGGATGGCGCGGACTTGGATGCCAATGTACTTGCCGATCGCCGTGACGGCGCCGACTGCGGGCTGCAGCACGGACACTTTGGGCCCGTTCACGACCCGGATTACCGAGGTGTCTCGGGTAGTGTCGTTGGCCGCGTTCACGGCCAGCGCAGTGACCGTCACGAATTCGGAGGTCGAGTCGGTCGTCACGGAGCGCAGATAGCGCGTGATGACCGTGTCCTGGGTCTTGGGAAGCGTGACCGTGCGCGACGTGAAGCGCACCACGGTCGTGTCCGTGCCGAGGCTCACCGACCCGCGCACGGAGTTGCCGGTCAACAGCAGACTCGTGACCCCGCGCGTGTCGTTCAGGCTGACCTGGACGAACACGCTGTCCCCGACAGCCACCGGGACGATGGCGGTCTTGGAAGGCGCCTGGATGATCACGCCCGGACCGGCCCCGCCGCCGCTGCTCCCCCCACCACCACCGGTGCCGCCGCTACCACCCGTCGAAGTCGTGAAACGGCCCTGCTCGCCGCACACCGCCACGGCGAACACGCAGCCCACGAGGGCTGCCGCTCGCGCCGCTAGGCGCAGCACGGAACTAATGGTTGTCGGTCGCACCGGGGCTCAGATCGTCAATGATGTGCGGCGTCACGAGAATGAGCAGATCGCGGCGCTCCTCTTGGCTGGTCCGGAAACCGAACAGCCGGCCCACGACCGGCAGGTCCACAAGAAACGGGATTCCCTGCTTGGCGACGGTGACGTTGGTCACAGTCAGGCCGCCGATAACTGCCGTTTCTCCGTCCCGCACCAGCAGCTGGGTCGTGCCTTCCTGCGAGGCGAAGACGAATCCCGCCTCGGCGATCGTGGAGGCCTGGAGCGCCGAGTTCTCGGCGTGCAGCTCCATCAGCACCTCGCGAGTACCGATCACCACGTGGGGCGTGACCGTGAGCTGGATGCCGGTGGGCTGCAGCTGGGTGGTCGCCCGCGCGGCGCCGGCGCCGCCCGCCGTCGTGATGCTGGACACGTCAATCTGGCGGATCGGCGTGCGCTCACCGACGAAGATGGTCGCCTGGCGGTTGTCGGCCACCGTCACCTGGGGCTCCGCCTGGATGTCGGAGAGCTGCACCGACTGGAGCGCCTGGAGAAACGTGGAAAGGGCGAAATTGCCGATCACCGTCGAGTATACCAGGTTCAGCGCCGGATTTTCCTGGAACTGGGCCGACGCGTTCGCCACTGCCGCCACGGCGTTGCCGCCGAGGTTCACGATCAGCGGCTGCCGGACCGGGTCGTACGGTGTGTTGCCCGACGTGTCCTGCGGGTTGGCCCGCGCGATCAGCGTATTGAAGAAGGTGCTCGACGTGCCGAGGTCGTACCGCAGCCCCAGCTCCTCGAGCTCGGTGCGGTCGACGAAGATGATCTTCGCCTGAATCGCCACCTGCGGCGTGCGCTGATCCAGGGCGTGGATGAACATCGCGATGCTGTCAATCTGCGAAGCGACATCCGTGACGATGAGCGAGTTCGTCGTCGTGTCCGGCGCCACCTTCCCCCGCTTGGAGAGCATCGGCTGGACCGACGGCGAAAGCGCCGACGCCCGCGCGTAGTTGACCTTGACGATCGTGGTCGCCAGGCCCTCCAGCGAGTCCTGCGCCGCGAGGTTGGACCGGCTGTCCACCCGGAGTATGCCGCCGGGCAGCTCGGTGGCCGCCAGTCCCTGGCCCGCCAGGATCGCGTTGAACGCCAGGTCCCAGGGCTGGTCCTTGATCTCCGCGGTCACCGTGCCGCTGATGTCCTTGCCGACGATGACGGAACGGCCGGAGAAGGCCGCGAAGTTGGCGATGACCTCCTGGATGCTCGCGCGATCGAAGGTGACGCTGATTCTCGGCTGCTGCGACGCCGCCCGGGTGGAACCCTGGAGCACCGCGGTCTCGACGTCGGCGGGCGTGCTGCGGGCAGCCGGCGCGGGAGCCGGCGCCGGATCCGCGGGCGCTGCTTCGGCGCGGGCGGGGATCGCCGCCGGCAGGGCCGGCGCGGCATTGCGCGCGCCGTCGCTCGACCACGCCGCGAACACCTGACTCGCGGCGAAGGCCACGTGCACCCCGGCGCCATCCTGACGAACCTGATAGTCACGCGCCCCGTCGAGCTCCACCACCACCCGCACGACGTCAGGCCGGAACTGCGAGTACCGAATGTCGCGGATGCCGGCGCGCGCGACGCCGTCGTACTGCATCGCCGGCGCCACGAGGTGAGCCCCGACCAGGTCCAGCACCAGCCGGGCCGGATCATGCAGAACGAAATCGGATACCCGCACGGTGCCCTGGACTTCGATGACGACTTCCGCACGTCCCGGGCTCGGCAGAACGCTCACGGCCGTTACGTCGCCCGGTCCCGCATGGGGCGGCGGGAGAGAGGGCACGGCGGCGAGCCGTGGCGCAGCGGCGGCCCCGAGCATCAGGCCGGCGCACGCGATGAAGAGGGCTCGCTTCATGGATTAGCCTCCGCTTGCCTTTGGAGCGACAGCACTTCCTGGCGCTCGAATCCGAATTCCTCGATCTGGAAGACCACCTCGTATTGCCGGATCTGGAGCACCCGCAACCGGCCGACGGTGTCGCCGCGCTTCAGCCGATGGATCTTGTCCCCGGGCGCCTCGCGGACCACCGCCACGCTCCGGCCGTAGCGCGGGTCGTAGATGATGGACACCAACCGCAGGTCGTTGAGGGTCGGGCGGACGTCGCTCGAGGTGATCAACGTCAGGAACGGGTCTCGGGAACCGCCCCCGTAGTGAAACACCTCCCGCCGGTACTCCACCTTCCCGCCGGTCGTGTCGATCCCGACCAGCGACGTGTCCCGATGGATCATCGGCCGGGACGGCTTCGCCCCCGCCGCCGCCTGGGCCCGCGCCGCAGTCGGCACCGCAACCAGCAGCGCGAGGCTCAGCGCACCGATCAGCCCGCGCCCCGGCTTCAATCTCCACCTCGTGTCGTCGCAGGCTTGGCCGGCGGTTGGGCGGGCGCCGGCGGCGCGGAGTCGTTCGGGCTCGGCGTCTTCACGTAGGTCCGGATGGCGAAGGTGGCCGTCAGCGGCGCCCCCTGCTTGGTCGTGTCCGCGGCCGGACCCACCACGCGCGTCAGGTGCACGTCGTACGGCACGATGATCCGGGGCAGGCTGGCGATGTCGGTGAGGAACTCGCCCACCTGGTCGTACTGCCCCTGGACCGTGAGCCGGTAGCGCTGCGTATCGAACGGCGAGCCGGACTCGATCGCTTGCGGCTGGAAGCCACCCAGCATCGCCCCGCGCATCTTGGCGCGGCTGGTGATGTCGTCGAGCAGGTTCGGCACCTCGGACGACACCGGCACCAGCCGCCGCATCAGGGCGAGGTTCGACGTGAACTCGGCGAGCCGCTGATCGAGCTGCGCCAGCACGCCGCGCGCCACGTCCCGCTTCGCGCGGCTGACCTGCGCCTCGATCGAGTCAATCCGCGTCTGCACCGAGTCGCGATGCGCCGTCATCGGCTTGATGCCCGTGAGCCCGATCAGCGAGAGCCCGGACCAACCGAAGTAGCCGAAGCTCAGCGCCGCCGCCGTGAGCAGCAGCAGGATCTGACCGCGCCGGTCCTGGGGAAGTACGGGCATCGGCTATCGCCTCGCTCCGCCGCCGGAGCGTATGCCCTGCACGACCGAAGCCTCCAGCGGCTCCATGGTCAGCACGGACGGCGACGGCTGCTGGTAGTGGGCGTTGATCACGAAACTCGTCACGTCGCGCCCCTGCTCGGTCACCGTCGCGGTGGTGACCAGCTGGACGCCTTCGACGAAGGGGGACTCCTCGAGGTTGCGCATGAAGCGCGTGACGGCCTGGTCCGACGCCGTCTTGCCCGTGATGGAGAACGCGGCGGCGCCGGTCGAGTCGCCCTCGCCCGCCCGCGCGGCCACGTCGTCCAGCCACGTGTAGTCCGGCAGCGCCCTCGTGATGGCGTCAATCAAGTGAGGCCACACGTAGCGGTCCCGGTCGATGTCCCGAATCACCTGGATCTCCACCAGGAGCGAGTCCCGCCGCTGCTCGAGCTTCTTCTTGCGAATGATGTTGCTGGCCAGCTGGACGCTGTCCCGCACCGCCTTGTCCAGTTGCGGCTGCAGATCGCGGATGGCGTGGGCACGCCTGACGTACGTGGGCACGCCGAGGCCCAGAACCAACAGCCAAGCCGCCACGGCCGCGATGAGCCAGGGCTCCTTGATCGACGCGAGCAGCTGGGAGACGTCCGGCAGCTTGAAGCCGGCGCCTCTTCCGCCGCGTTTCCGCTTCGCGCCCGGGAGAAGATTGATCTCGATCATGGCGGACGTCGTCCGTTCCCTACGCGGCCCGAAGGGCCAGGCCCACCGGCAACATCAGCAGCGGCCCGACCTCTTCGACCGAGAGCGTGTCGAACACGCCCTCCTGCACCGTGATGTTCTTGATGGGATCCGCCTTCTCGACGGGCACCCGCAACCGGTCGGCCAGCACCTCGCCGAGGCCGGGGATGCGGGAACCGCCGCCCGACATGTAAATCTTCCCCATCGCGACCCCGCTGCGGCTGGCCGTCTGGAGAAACGCCGCCGCCCGCTCGATACCGACGGCCATTTCCTCGCCACGGCTCTCGACGTAGGGATCTATCGCGGGATTGCGCTCGGCCGCCTGCAGGAGCTTGTCGGCCTCCTCGGCGCCGATGCCGCGCTCGCGCTGCAGATCCTCACGGAAACGCCGCGTCCCGATCGCGAGATCCCGCGTCAGGATCGGCACGCCGTCCTCGAGGATGTTGATGTTGGTCACCTCGTGGCCGACGTTCAGCAACCCCACCATCCCGCTCTGCTCGTCCGGATAGTTCAATTCGAATGCGTTGTGGAGCGCGAACGCATCCACATCAATGATCTCGGCGGACAGCCCGGCGTCGGTGAGCAGCGACACCTTGTTCTCCACCAGCTCCCGCTTGGCCGCCACCAGCAACACGCTCATCTGAAGCCCCTCGCCGGCCGGATCCAGAATCTGGAAGTCCAGCTCCACGTTCTCCATGTCGAAGGGGACGTGCTGCTCGGCCTCCCAGCGGATCACTTCGCGGGCATCGGACTCCTTCATCCGGTCCATCTGGATCTTCTTGACGATGACATCCCGTCCGCCAACCGCCGTCACGACGGCCTTCTGCTTGATGGCGGCCGTGACGAAGAGACCGCGAATCGCGTCGGCCACGATTCCCGGGTCCATCACTTCGCCCTCGACGATCGCGTCGGCCAAGACGGGCGTTATCGCCACCTTGACCAACTCGGGCTGGGCCTTGCCGTGCTCGATTACAACGAGCTTGATCAGCCCGCTGCCGATGTCGAGGCCCACCGTCCGCTTCTTTCGACCGAAGGGCGCCATATCCGTTTAGGGTGCAAGAAGATAGCAGAAAATAGGGTCTCAGGACGCTCTACGATAGCGCTCGGTCATGGCATTTGTCAAGATACTTGAGGCAAGCCAACGAAAGTCCATTACAGCCAGTGACTTACGATAATGACACCCCTAGAACAGCTCCGCCCAGCTTCGCTCAGCCAATGGGATGGCAGGTGCCCTAGAGAGGAGAGCATTGGCCACCGCACAGCGTGAGAAACCGATCTCGGCGCTCCCCGCTTCGCCGGGGAGGAGAACGGCGCTGGAGGCCTCTACGCCGCCGGTGAGCCGGCCCCCGCCGCCCCGCATGGTAAGCCGCCCGCGAACGACCACGGGACCATAGAAGGTGAACCCTCCCTCGACGTCCAGATCTCCGCCGACCAGAAGAATGCCCTGCCCGCTTCCTCCGGTGACCCGGAGGTTTCCTCGAGCATAGATGACTGGATAATGGCGGGTGCAGCCCGCCACATCCGCCGGCACCGCCGTCTCTCCCCAGTTGTCCCGCGTGGAGGTGTCGCAGGTTGTGGAGGTGCCAACGGGCGAAGGGTTGGCCGTCGCCTCGCCGTCATAGACGTTGGTGGCCATTGCGGTCAGCGCCGCCCAGGCCGCGGCGTCCTCGCGTGCCGCCGAATCGCCCAGGGCAGGCACGAATCTGACCGGTGGATCGCCGTGGATGCACGAAGAGTCGGCGCACCCAGGCACCGACAACCCCCCAGCGTCCGTGATGGCGACGCCCGGGACCGCGGAGCCCGCTGCCGGACAATCCATGCCCAGGGGTCGCTGGTCCTCGCCCCGGACGAGGGTTCCGGCACCCGCCACGAACTGCCCNNGACACGCCGCCGGGATCCTGGCCGGTGGACCGGATGAGGAACAGGCGGCGATTGAGCCGCAGCACGGTTCCCGAAAACGACCCCGAGCCACCGGGAAGCAGACCGGAGAAGCTGGCGGAGCCGCCTGGCGAAAGGCCGTCATAGGTGCCCGGGTCCCACTGCGCGACGACCGAGTGGAGGCCGGCCTCGGCTGCGTCGAAGGAGCGCTCCGCGCTTTGCACGTTCTCTCCGAGGCGCATCTCCTGCCGGGCCGCGAAGAAGGCGCCCGCGATGAGCGCCGCGATCAGCGCGAGCGCGAACACCGAGGCTGCCAGCGCGATGCCGCGCGATCGGTGGCGGGGCATCAGAACGGCACTAGTTGTTCCTGAGCGCAACCTGCACGACGACGGAGTCCTCGTATTGCCGTCCCGAGGTCGTGCGCCCCGGCACGGCGATCGGCCCGGCGCTGAGACCCCGCACAGCAACGCCGATCCGGACGACGCCAGGGGCGGCGGCGGCCGGCGCCCCCGCCGAGTCATAGTAGTCAAACGACAGCCCGCCGGCGCGCCGGAGCGGCCCCGCAACTGGTGAGAGCGCCGACCACGCGCCGTCCGAATAGCCGCGCTCGCCCAGCCAAGACAACCCCTGGTCGTCGGTATAGAGTCGGTACGTCACCCGCTCGTAAGTCCGGAGCGGTGAGCCTGCCGATACGCCGTCGAGGTCCGACGTGGGCCCGGTCAGGCGCAGGGTCGTCCCGGCGGATCCGTCGCCGCACGCCACGCCGGACCTCACGCCGGCCACGCCGAAGTCGAGCCATCGGTCGTCGTCCGCCGAGGTCTCGTCGCCGTCCCGGAACACCAGCGCCCGGTCGCGCGAGGGGTCCACGGCCCGCCAGCCGAAACTCAAGCTGTCCGCGATGACGATGGTGCCGGCGCTCACGTTCGGCGGCGCACAGATCACGCCGAGGCTCCGCATGGCGCGCAAAGTGATGGAATCGCGGCCCATCGCGACGATGTCGCCGCCCCTGGCGTTCAGCTCCCGCAGCTCTGCCGGGACGAGTTGCGCGACGGCCCTGAGGCCTTCCTCGACGTCGAGCAGCTGCGACTGCGACCGATAGAAGCGCTGGTTGGACTGCAGCGATTGGCAGATCGCGGCCACCACCACGCCCGCCAGCACCAGGACGACCAGCAGCTCTACGAGCGTGAAGCCGTTCTCGCGGCGCGAGCGCGTGGTCAGGGGCACCATGCGACCGCCTCGAACCGGTCGCTCCGATCCGAGCGTCCGTTGGGGTAGCTGACGGTCAGCGCGACCGTGCGCAGGGAGCCCGCCGTCGCGACGGTCCACTGCAGCCGGTACCGGCCCGACGAGTCACGGCCTCCGCCGAGCGACGCGCAGCCACCGGAGCGCAGTTGCTCGAGCCGCGTAGCGGCGACGATCGCCGAGCCGCCCATGCGCTGGCCCCACTCCACCAGGCGGCTCACGGCCGCGGCCGTGCCGGCGAGGGCAAGCACCCCCACCGTCAGGACGAGCGTTGCCACGACGAGCTCGGCCAGCGTGAAGCCCCGTGTCCGGTTCACGGGCCAAGCATGGGCTGCCGCCGGGCGCCCCGCATCACCGGACCGTTGTGGAGCGGCGCGGACGCCTGCGGCTTCGCTCTCAGCCGTCCGAGATGCCGAATTCCTTGAGCTTGTAGAAGAGGGTGCGGACCGAGATGCCGAGCAGCGCTGCGGCTTCGCGGCGGTTGCCAGCGCTGCGGCGCAACGCCTGACGGATCACCTCGCTCTGAATCTGGCCCTCACGGGCCCTCAGCGTGAGGTCCGAAGCGACGGGCGGGCGCCTCGGCTCGGCGCCGAGGACGGCCGGCGGCAGGTCGGCCCGCCGGATCGTCCTGCTTCGCGCGAGCACCAGCGCGCGCTCCAATGCGTTGGAGAGCTCGCGGACATTTCCGGGCCAAGGATAGTCGAGCAGCGTGAGCAGGGCGTCCGGCTCGATGTCCGGCACGGCGCGGCCCAGGCGCGCGCAGTGCCGCGCCAGCAGATTGCTGATGAGGGGTGGGACGTCCTCGGCACGCTCCACGAGCGGTGGCAACCTGATCGCGACGACGTTGAGCCGGTAGTAGAGATCTTCGCGGAACCGCCCGTCGGCCACATCGGCCTCGAGGTCGCGCGCCGTGGCCGCCACTACCCGCACGTCCACCCGGCGCTCCGCCCGGTCGCCGACCCGCCGGACCTCGCCGTCCTGAAGCACCCGCAGGAGCTTCGCCTGCAGGCCGGTCGGAAGGTCGCCGATCTCATCGAGAAACAGGGTGCCGCCGGAGGCTTCCTCGAACAGGCCGCGGTGATCGCCCACGGCTCCGGTGAACGCGCCGCGCACGTGACCGAACAACTCCGACTCGAGCAGCGCGTCCGGGATGGCCGCGCAGTTGACCGCGACGAACGCGCGCTCGGCACGTGGCGACAGGCGGTGCAGCTCCCGTGCGAGCACCTCCTTGCCCGTTCCGCTCGGTCCGGTGAGGAGCACCGTGGTGGTGTGCGGTGCGACCTTCGCCACCACGTCGAGCGCGGCGAGCATCGCTCCGGACGCGGCGACGATCTGGGGCGATACCGCCTGCGGGCCCAGCGCGGAGCGCAGCGACTCCACCTCCCGCCGGAGCCGCTCCCGCTCCTCGGCCTTCCGCAGCACGAGGATCACCTCGTCTGCCCGGAATGGTTTGGGGATGTAGTCGTAGGCACCCTCCTTCATCGCGGCGATCGCCGCGTCCTCCGACCCGTACGCGCTCATCATGATTACCAGCGCCGGGCCCCCCGCGGCGCGGTAGCGGCGGAGAAACTCGAGACCGCCCAGCGCCGGCATCCGCACGTCGCACAGCACGGCGTCGAACGGCTCGGCCAGGACCCGCGCGAGGCCGCGCTCACCGTCCGCCTCTTCCGCCACCTCGAAGCCTTCATCAGTCAGCAGCAGCCGCAGCGACTGCCGCAGCCCGGGCTCGTCGTCAATGATGAGCAGCCTCACGGCATAATCCCGGGGAAGATCACGGTGAATGCGGCGCCACCTTCTCTCGCTCTCGCGATGTCCACTCTGCCTCCGTGGTCGTGGACAACCCGATTCACGATTGCCAGGCCGAGCCCGGTGCCCTTCCCCGGAGGCTTGGTGGTGAAGAACGGATCGAAGACGCGCTCGACCAGGTCCTCCGGCACGCCCGCCCCGCTGTCGCCGATGACCACCTGCACCGCCGGTGACCCGTCCGACGCCGTCTCCAGGTGGCGGCTGGAGCGCCGGGTGCTGCGCGCCGCGGCGGCGCCGGCGTCAGGGTCTGCGGCACGCCGCTCCGCCTCACCGGCCTCGCCGAGGCGGGTGGCACTCGCCACCACCGCGATGCGGCCTCCCTCGCCCGCCGCATCCACCGCGTTGAGAAGCAGGTTCACGAACACCTGCTCCAGGGCAGCAGCGTCGCCGAGCATCAGCGGCAAACCATCAGACCACTCCGCCTCGACGGCCACCATCCGCAACAGGCCCTGCGCCCGCAGCAGCTCCACCGCCCGGCGCGCGACGGCCCCGAGGTCCACGGGCTCGCGCCGCGCATCCCGGGGGCGGGCATAGTCGAGCAGGCTGCGCACGATGGTGTCAATACGCAGGGCCTCGCGCTCGATGGCGGCCACGAGATCCGGCGCCGCGCCGCGGCGGCCCAGCAACTCGATGTAGTTGCCGATCGCCGCCAACGGGTTGCCGATCTCGTGTGCGACCCCCGCCGCCAGGCGTCCCACCGACGCGAGCTTCTCGGCGCGCACCAGCGCGCTCTGGGCGTCCAGCAGGCGCTCGGTCATGAGGTTGACGCTTTCCGCCAGGCGATCCAGCTCCCGCGTCGCCCCCGGCGGCGCGCGCCGCGACAGCTCACCGGACGCGACCGCCTGGGTCGCCCCAACCAGCGTTTCCATCGGCTCGGTCACCAGTCGCGTCACGAGGTACCGCCCGAACCCGATGAAGATGACGACGTCGGCCGCCACCAGTGCTGTAAGAAACGCGAATCCAAGCAGACCATGGCCCAACAGCGGCGCCAGCACCGCGGAGCAGACCGCCAGAACGAGCGCACCGGCGGCCAGCACCGCCAGGTTGACCATCAACTCTGTTCGGAGCGACGGCTTGGAGCGGATCGCGCTGCCGGCCCGGCCTCGTAGCATGGACACCACGATGCGCGCTCGGGGCGAAAATGCAAAGGGCGGCGCCGAGGCGCCGCCCTTCGAACGTCCGGCCACTCTTCCTACAGGCAGGTAGGCGCGCCTTCGAGTTGGCCCGTGATCGGCGGCGTCGCGTTGCCCACGAAGATCCCGCAGGTCTTCGCCGTCGCGTTGTTCTTCGCCGTCGCGCTCCAGCCCGTACCCGTCGCGGACACAACCGTGACCGTGTTGCCCGCCGATTGGCTGTAGTTCAGGTTCGTGCGAACGGTGGCGTAGGTCACGTTGTCNNGTTCGCGAACTTCGGAATCGCGATCGAGGCCAGAATGCCGATGATGACAACCACGATCAGAAGCTCGATCAAGGTAAAGCCCTTGGCGCTCCTCACAGTAGCCACCCCTCCTGAGTGAATCCGCTCATGAGAAGACCGCAAAAAGCGGGCCGACATATACTTACTACCACCCCGCTTCGCACAGTCGAGACTACTGACACGTCGGTGAACCCTCTATTTCACCCGTGATCGGCGGCGTCGCGGTGCCCACGAAGATCCCGCAGGTCT
>PMIK01000194.1 GCA_003157095.1 Gemmatimonadota bacterium
CTCGTCGGTCACGGTGGTCGCGCTCATCAACCGATTGTCGGTGTTGAGGCATACCACGATCCCCAGATCGAAGTAGCGGCGCACCGGGTGTTCCTCGATCGACGACACGGCGTGCGTCTGCACGTTGCAGGTGACGCACACCTCGAGCGGCGTTCGCCGGTCGTTGATGTAGCGCTCGAGATCCGGGTCCTCGAACAGGCGGGTGCCGTGGCCGATGCGGTCGGCGTGGCAGTAGTGGAGCGCCTGGGCGATGGACTCGGGGCCGTAGGCCTCGCCGGCGTGGATCGTCGCGGCGATGTTCGCGTTGACCACCGTGTAGAAGGCCTCGCGATGCTTCTTGGCCGGGTAGTTGTACTCGGCCCCGGCGAGGTCGAACGCCACGACGCCCCGCCCCTTGAAGGCGACCGTGAGGTTGGCGAGGTCCATCGAGGTGGCCGGGCTCATGTTGCGGATGCCGCAGATGATCAGGCCGGTCCTGACCCCGAAGTCCTGTTCCGCGCGGCGCATCCCCCGGAGCGGCGCCTCGACCGCCTCGGTCAGCGGCATGCCGCGCTTGGCGCAGAGGATCGGCGAGAAGCGGATCTCCATGTAACGGACGCCGTCCGCCGCGCCATCCTCCACCAGCTCGTAGGTAACCCGCTCCAGCGCCTCGGGCGTCTGGAGCACCGAGAGCGTGATCTCGAACCGCGCGAGGTAATCCATGAGGTTGTGCGCGTCCGTGACCTGCAGATACCGCGTCAGCTCGGCGATGTCGGTCGTGGGGAGCTTGACCTTCTGCTCCCGGGCCAGCTCGACCAGGGTGGATGGGCGGACGCTGCCGTCCAGGTGCACGTGCAGCTCCGGCTTCGGCATGCGCCGGATGATGTCCCGCGTCAGGCCGCCGGCGGGCGGGGCCGCGCGCTTCGGCGTCATCGGCCTCCCGTCTCGACCCGTACCTCTTCCGGCGGCCGGACGGGCTGCGGCAGCCGGCCCAGGTACGCGACGAACGCATCGAGATCCACGATCCCCGTGTTCTGGGACGCGAGGGCGCGCAGCATCGCGTAGCCGCTGCCGCCCGCCGCTACGAAGTCGGGCACCGCGATACTGTACTGTGCGGTGTCGAGCACCGGCCGCCCGTCGGTGAGGGTCAGGCCCACCACCCGCTGGCCGGCCGGAGCGGCGGCGTTCACGCGCACCGCGACCCCGGACACGTGCGCCCGCGCGTCCTCCGCGCCCACCGCGTGCTCCAGCGTCTGCCGCAGGACGGCGCCACTCACGCGCAGCCGCACCAGGAAGTTCTGGAACGGCTCCACTTCAAACAGCTGACCCCAGGTCACCGGACCGGCGGCCAGATCGGCCCGGATCCCGCCGTTGTTGACCAGCGCGACGTCGGTGCCCGCGGCCGCGCGGTAGGCGTCGGCGATCAGGTTGCCCAAGGGGTACTGGTCTCCGGTCCTCAGCAGCGGCGCCGCCAGCGTCGCCACCACCCGCGAAGTGAGCGGCGCGATGCGCTCCGCGGCGGCCTGGACGATGCGGGCGACCGCCGTGTCCGACCCCTCGCGGTCCGCCCAGACGGTCTCGACCCGGATGCGGACCACCCGCACGCCCGCGCTGTCTACGAAGTCCACGACGCCGAGCGCGGTCCCGTTTGAGCGCGCCTGCACGATCGGGATGCCGTTGACGGTGGTCTGCACCAGCGAGTGGGTGTGGCCGCTGACGATCAGGTCCGGCCGGTTGGTGAGGGCGGCGGCCAGGTCCACGACCTCGCCGCGGCACCCCTGGGTCCGGTCGCAGAATGCACCGGCGTGCGCGAGGACGATCACGTAGTCGGGCCGCTCCCGGCGGGCCGCCGCGATGGCTGCATCGAGCCGGGCCGCACCCGAGTCGAATGCCAGGCCGGCGACGTTGCTGGGCCGGGTCGTGCTTGGCGTCTCCTCGGTGCTGTATCCGACCACGGCGATCCGGAGCTGGCCGGCCGTCACCATCCGCCACGGCGCCGTCCACGCCGGCGTCGCGCCGGTCGCCCGGTCCCGGAGGTTCGCCGACAGCCAGGCGAAGTGCGCCTGGAGCACCCGCGCGGCGAGCGTGTCTACGCCCCAGTCGAATTCGTGGTTGCCGACCGCCGACGCGGCGTAGCCCATCGCGTTGAAGGCCGAGACGGTGGCGCGCCCGTATGACAGGTTGGAGACGGGCGAGCCCTGCATCACGTCGCCGCCGTCGAGCCGGATCGTGGTGCAACCGCAGGCGCGCGCCAGGCGGTCCATCATGCCGGACAGCGCGGCGGCACCGCCGACGGGACGGCGGTTGCTCCACGGCTGCACCTTGGCCTCGAGCGAGCCGTGAAAATCGTTGGTGGCAAGCACCCGGAGGAGAATCGAGTCGCCGGACGGGCGCGCCTGCGCCACGAGTAGGACGGCGCCCGCGACCGCGGAGAGGATGGGCATAAGTCTGCGAAATGTAAGCCGGGCCGGGGCACCCGCAATGGCGCCGGTGCGGTGCCGACCGTGGCCGCGCGCAGCCGGCGCCGCGAGTTGCCGAGGACGGCGGGCGGCGCGATACTGTGCGCGATGCCCGCCCTCTCGCCGGAACCCGGAGCAAGGCTGCGCCGTGGGTGACGCGCACGTCCTCGTGGTGGACGACGAGCGTGATATCACGGCGCTCGTGGCCTACCACCTGGCCAAGGCCGGCTACCGCGTGACCACCGCCGGGACCGGCGTCGCGGCGCTGGAGGCCGCGGCCGCCGAGCCTCCCGACCTCATCGTCCTCGACCTCATGCTGCCGGGGCGCAGCGGCTACGAGGTGCTGAGCGAGATCCGGCGACGCGACGAGACCCGCGAGGTGGGCGTCATCGTGCTCACCGCGCGGCGGGACGAAGCCGACCGGATCAAGGGACTGGCCGGCGGCGCCGACGACTACCTCACCAAGCCGTTCAGCCCCGAGGAGCTGGTGCTGCGGGTCGGCGCGGTCTTGCGCAGGCTCCGCGCTCCCGC
>PMIK01000291.1 GCA_003157095.1 Gemmatimonadota bacterium
CGGACTCCATCGCCGCGCTCGACGTCAAGCTCGCGGCGTTGACGGGTGCGGGTGGTGGCCGGTTCGGTGGTGGGCGTGGCGGGGCAGTGGCCGGCGGCCCGACGCTGGCGAGTCTCAGCGGGCAACTGGGGGGTCTGTACGGCGTGATCGAGGGGACGGATACTGCACCGACAACCCAGGTGGTGCGGGCGGTGGGGGAGGCGGAGCGGGGGTTGGCCGACCTGCTCAAGCGCATGTCGCTCGCGTCGGCGACGCCTCACTAGGGTCCGGGCAGCCGCGCGAGTTCGCGCCGCGCCGTATGCGTAGCAACAGGGTCGCGCCGGGACTGATGGATGGCCCCTCCCCGGCATCTCCTAGCAGGATGCTGAAGAATGAGTGATTCGAGGCGACTGGGGTGCGCGCTGGGTGTCGGCGCGGGGCGCACGACGACGCGCGGGCCTGTCGTGAGCCCACCAGCGGGCCCGGTTTCGCCCTTCGACCTGACCTGGACGCACCTCGCTCCCCCTCGCTTATCCTGGAGCCGGCACCAGCCGGACCATGCGCAACAGATCGTACGCGGCCGCCACCCAGAAGGCATACCACCCGGTGCGCACCACGCCGCGGAAGCGCGTCTTCCGGAGCCCGCCGACCGTCTTGCCCCAGCCGAAGAACTCCTCCGCCAGTTTCCGGCGGCGCTGGCTCAGGGCGAAGCTGCGGTGCCGCGTCGTCCGGCCATCGAGGCCCGGCGTGCGGCGCCCCGCGATCGGCGCGATGTGCGGCCGAATCCCGCGCGCCCGCAGCCCGTGCACGAACCGCCGTGTGTAGTAGCCCTTGTCCGCCCCCAGCGTCCCCGGCCGCACCCGCTTGCGCGCTTGCCGGCGCAACAGCGCCTCCGCCGCGTCCCGCTCGGCGGTGCCCGTGGCGGCGGTCACGGCCACGTCCACACACAGCCCGTGGCGATTATCCACCAGGGCGTGCCCCGCAAAGCAGAGCTTCGCTTCCCGCCCGCGGCCCTTCTTGGAGAGCCGGGCTTCGGGATCCGTGGTGCTCTGGTGCGTCGCGTTCCTGCGGCGCTCGCCGTGGAAGTCCACGCTCGGATTGCCGGGATCGTCCGGCGGCTCCCGCGCCGCGCCGTCGCGGGGCCGCAGACTCTTGAGCGACGCCCACGCCTCGATCCGCGTGCCGTCCACGCTGAAGTGCTCATCCGACAAGAGCCCCGCGGCCCGGGCCTGGCGGACCACCGCGTCGAAGAACCGCGGCGCCACGGCGTGCGCGAGCAACCGCTCCCGATTCTTGCTGAAGGTGCTGGCGTCGAAGGCCGGCTCCTCGGGGTCCATGTCCAGGAACCACCGGAACAGCAGGTGGTACTCCAGCGTCTCGCAGAAGAGCCGATCGGAGCGCACCGAGTAGAGGGCGATCAGCAGCTGGCTCTTGAGCAACCGCTCCGGCGGGATCGAGGGTCGGCCCCGCTCGGCATACATCGCCGCGAAGGTCGGGGCCAGCTCCCGCAGCGCCGCATCGGCCCGGGCCTTGATCGCCCGCAGCGGGTGGCTGGCCGGGATCCGGTCCTCGATCTGGAAGTAGTGGAACAGGGCGCCTTGGGGCTGGCTCCGTCCGCGCATCCGCCGGCTCGCTCGTGGAGGTCGCGCCAAAATAGGAATCGCGCTCACGTGAACAAGTCCGGTATTTCAGCAGCCTCCTAGTGCTGGCGGAAGCAAGAACGCCGCCCGTCTCGCCCGAGCTCTGAAGCGGCAATCTGCAACGTCATTGACCTCGACTGTGCCGCAACGAAACGGTGATGCACCACCGCATTCTGCTCCTACATTCAGTTGGCGTGACGCACCGCCTGGTTGTGGGCGACGAGTTCGCTGCTCTGCCGTTCCAGCGCCAGCTGGAACTGTTCCTGGCCGACATCGAACACCCGGCCCAGGCGTACCCGGCGTGGCTGGCGCGGACCATCAAGGCCAATGCGGCGGATTTGCCCAGCGATGTTCGCCAGGCGCTCCTCTGGCGCGTTCGCGGACGGCGCTACGGGCCGTNNTCGCGTGGCCGTGGGATACCGGCGGGCGTCAAGGCTGACCCCTGCAGGAGCTGCTTCGATGCGCACACGCTGGGACATCCGCCGAGAAGGGCGCGCGTGGACCGACGAGGAGTTCGAGAGCCGCGTCGAGCTGCGCCCCGAGAAGCTCGAGGTCTGGGATGGGAAGCTTCTGTTCACCGAGCAGGAGCGCCTCGCCCTCCTCGGTCTGCTGCTGGAGAACGTCGGGGCCGACGCCACGGTCCGGCTCGGCGACCGACACGTCTGGGTGAGCGCTGCGTTGGGCGGGCCGCGATCGTTCCTGAGCGACCCGATGCATCGCCTGATGCTGGTGCTCCTGGCGCTCACCCCCGTGGTCGTGATCGGCGGTGCCTGGGTGTTGACGCTTCTGCCGGTGCCACGGACGACCGTTCTGTCCATCCTGACCAGCGCCGTGGTGGCCTTCGGAGTGAGCGCGTTCGTCAACGCGTTCCTCCGCGACTGAGGACGGCGCCGTCGGCCGCCACCAGATTCTCGATGCCGTCCGTGGGATAGCGCGCCCGACACGGCAACTTCGCATACGAACTCGAACAGCAAGCTTGCGACGTCGGGCCGGGCGTCTCGGCCCCTCCGCGGCGGGCTGGGGGCTCTCGTCGGCTGCCGAGGTCCCGCGGACGCCGCCGATGCGCTGATCGGGGTGCAGGCGGAAGCTGGCGGCGCGACTTGTCGCTCGGGTGCGAGGGCACAGGCGTCTCCCCGGGGGCACTGGGCCGCACTGCGTTGGGGACATCAAGCGGCGGGACTGAGCGGGTGCTGTGCCCGTCGGTTTGGTGAGCCGATCCCTCTTGGCGTTCCGAAAGCAGCGCACTAACTTTGTGCTTGCGCGGTGATTTCCCCGATTTGGTGGGCCGCGCACCGGAGCGATCCGGCTCATCCACCTAAGTCGCGGCCAATGGCCCGCGACGATCACGTCGGGGGCCGTTTTCGCTTGGGGGTGTCACACCCCCTCGCCACAATTGATTCGATCGCGGCAGCCTCCGTCTCGGCTGCCGGCATGGAGAGGGCGGGGAGAGCACCGGCTCGATGATCCGCACGCCAACCGTGTCCCACGGTGGCAACGCCGGCCGAACGAAGCCGTTCGGGCCCATGCGCGCGTGAGACGGGTTCGCCACACGAAAGGACACACCGATGGACAAGCCCACAGCGGATTCCGACCTCACCTGCCGGCCCGACTACCGGCGCCCGCCCCACCCGGTCTCCACGACTATCGGTTGGGGGGTCGGCCGATGAACACGAACCTGTTCCGCGCGCGGCTGGACGCCGCGTTCCTCGTGCCGTTCCTGACGCGGGGCGGCAACTACCTCTACCGTGCCGACGAGCCCGTCAACCTCGATGACCTGTTGCTCGACGTCGTAGACAGCGACGAGGAGTGGCGCCGGGTCGGTCGGCTCGGCATGTCGTACCTCTACAACCAGGTCTCCACCGCCGATGTCACGCTGGCGCTGTTCGAATGGGACGGGCCAGTCGTACCGGCTCGCGGGACCCTCTACCTCGCGAACTTCGGGCTTCCCAAGGCCTTCATCGTGACGCGGTCGCGGCTGGGGCCGCACAGGGTGGTGGCTGCCTACCGGCACCTGGGTGCCTTCGACATGGTCCCCCTGTGCGTCGAGTCCATGCTGGCTCACGGCGCCGAGTGGTACCCGGAGGAGTTGTTCGACGAGTTGCCGGCGCGGACCTACAATCGGCGGCCGGACCTCCTGCCCAGGCAGTTGCTGCTCGACGGCTACCGCGCCTTCGTCGAGCGCGTCCTCGGCGAGCCCGAGCCGGCCCTGGTCGAGGCGTATTTNNCGCCCTGGAGAGATCATCACCGATCTTGCCCCTGAGACTACCTCGCCGCGGGGTTCGACCGATTCCAAGGTGCCTAACCGACGACTTGCCGCGCATCCGGGTATCTTCCGAGGCGGAGGCTGCATCGGCGTGGCGCCAGGGGCGCCCTGCCCAACTCGTTAGGAGATCGAATGGACACGGCAAGATCGGAAATCCTGCAACAGCAGCTGGCCTGGGCTGCGGCACACGGCGTAGTCGTGGACGCCAAAGGCTATACGGCCGCGGTCGAAGACAATCTCTTCCAACCGTTAAGCGCCGCCACCCGCGCCGATTTCGTTGCGGGCAGCGGCGACGAGCTTGGCTCGACGGACAGGAAGGGCAAGATGTGCGCGCTGCACTCGTCGTCGGCGCTTGCCTGCAACGTCTTCGATTACTGGCGCACCCGGGACTTGTCGGCCGTGTCGCGGGCGCTCGACCTGGGCGTCACGGCAAAGGCGCTGCGCTTTGAAGCGAAATTTCCCACGGGCCTCGATGGCGTCCCTCCCAACCTCGACCTCGCACTCGACGCCGATGGGGTGACGATGGGAGCCGAATGCAAGTTCACCGAGCCGTTCGGCAGCTCGAAGTCGGCGCAACCGTTCAAGTCCAAGTACTTCCCATCCGACCGCAAGCTGTGGGGCGAGGCCGGGCTGCCTTCCTGCCAGGATCTTGCGGAGGGACTCCAGAAGGGCGCGCCCCAGTTCAAGCATCTGAACGCTGCCCAACTCTTGAAGCACGTTCTTGGCCTGGCCAAGCTCGGCACGCGTAGCTTCCGGCTCATCTATCTGTGGTACGCCTGGCCTGGCCTCGAGTCTGAAACGCACGCCTCGGAAGTTGCGGCGTTCGCCGCCGCTATTGATAAGGACGTCCAGTTCCGCGCCCTCACCTTTCAGGAGTTCTTCCGTGCTCTGAGCGGCAACCTCAAGGCAGAGGATTCGGGCTACGCCGCCTACCTGGGCGAGCGGTACTTCGGCGGTCGCACCGCCTAGAAGGCTCGCCGGCTGGTTGTGTCACCATGGCCGCCGCCCAGACCTGCGGTACGGCGGCCTAGCCCGGCTCGTCGAGACGGGCCCTGGGGATCGCGAGATCCATGTCATGCGGCGCAGTGCGGACTGGACGGCACTCCATCACCGTTCCGTCAGCGCAATGCGGACTGGACGGCACTCCATCACCGTTCCNNGGCAACTTCGCATACGAACTTGAACCACAGGCTGGCGACGCCAGGCCGCGTGTCTCGGCCACTCCGCGGCGCGCTGGCGCGTCTGAGCGGCTGCGGAGATAGCGGGGCCGCCACCGGTGCACCGATCGGTGCGCAGGCGCCGACTTCGGGCGCGGCTGG
>PMIK01000210.1 GCA_003157095.1 Gemmatimonadota bacterium
CGCTCAAGGGCTCCGCGCTGTTGGTGAGCAACGTCTCGCCCGCGCTGGGCATCCGCTGGATGAACGATGTGGACATCTTGGTTCCCGAATCGAAGCTCGAGCAGGGAGAGTGGGTGCTGGAGTCGCTCGGCTACCTCGCCTCGGCGTCCCGCGACGAATCGGCGCCAGAGGCGCTACGCCCGTACCACGCCACGTTCACGGGGCCGACCGCACAGACCGTCGAGCTGCACTGGCGCCTGGGCCCAGCCCGCTGGGGCGAAGGGTGGGATGTGGAGGGCTGGTTCGCGCGTGCCGAGCCGGCCTCGGTCGCAGGCATGCTGCTGCCGTCCGCGTCGGATCTGTTCTGGCACTTCCTGATCCACGACGCGCGGAACCACGCCTGGAGCAGCGGCTCGCTTCGCGCCGCGCTCGACCTCACGCTGGCGGCGCGCGCCCGGGGGTTCACACTCTCCGAGGTGCTCCGCCGCCTCGACGCCGATCGGAGGCCGGAGCCGCTCCTCGAAGCCGTGGCCGACGCCGCCAACCTATCGCCGATCCTCGCCGCGGAAGTCGAGCCCACGCCCGTGCCACGCTACCTGCGGCTGGCCGGCTGGCGCGACGCCATCGGCCGGCGCCAATGGAAGACCGAGCAGGTCTCCGACGCCATCGCGTGGGGGGCGACGCTCGAACGGGCGCGCCGCCATGGCCTGTGGCCCGGTGTGCTGGACCGGGTGCTGCGGACCATCCCCGCAGCGGTACCGGGCCGCGGCGTCGGCGCCGCCATCCGGCGGACCTTGCTTGCCGTGCGGCACGTCGGATTCGTCGGCGCCCTGGCGGTGTCTCACATTCTCTCGATCCCCGCCAGCACTGCGCGCCGCCGCAAGCAGCTCCGCCCATGAGAGTCGTCTACGTGTCGCCGCATGCTACCTGCGGCGGAGCCGAACGGGTCACCATGGACCTGATCGCACTGCACGGCCGAGGCTCGGTCGAGCCCGCAGCGCTGTTCCTCCGCGACGGGCCGCTGGTCGAGGAGGCTCGCGCGCTCGGGGTGGATACCGACGTCCTGGTGGTCCCCAGAATGCGCAACGTGCTCGCCGCCGAACGGGCCAAGCGGACCCTGGCGCAGCGGCTGGTCGCGCTCAAGGCCGAGCTGGTGCATGGCGTGACGGCGTGGGGCCACTGCTACGCGGGGGAGGCGGCGAGCATCGCCCGGATCCCCGCGGTGTGGTTCCAGCACGACGTGCCCAGGTGGCGCCGGCCCGAGAGCGTCCTGGCGGCGTTGACTCCCGCGCGCCGGATCCTGGCCAACTCCGCGCTCACCGCCAACGCGCAGCACCGCTTCAATCCGCGCCGGGTCAAGATCGAGATCGTGCTTCCCGGCACCCGGATCCCGACCGAGCCGCGCCCCGTCCGCCGCGCCCGCGGCCGCGCCGCGCTAGGCTTCGGCGCGGACGAGTACCTGGTGGGCATGGTGGCGCGCCTCGCCTGCGGCAAGGGGCATCCCACGCTGCTGCGTGCCGCGCAGTCGCTCTGCGCCGCGCGCGCCGACGCGCGGGTGGTGGTGGCCGGTGGTTCGCTGTTCGGGACTGATGCCGGCTATCCGGCCGAGCTCGAGCGCCTCGCCGCCTCGCTCGGCATCGCCGAGCGAGTCCGCTTCGTGGGCCAGATCGAGCAGGTGGCGGACTTTGTCAGCGCGCTCGACGTGACGGTGCACGTCCCGGATGGTTCCGAGAGCTTCTCTCTCGCTGTGATCGAGGGGATGGCGGCCGGCACGGCCGTCGTGGCCGCTGACGCGGGCGCGGTGCGCGAGATTGTCGAGCCCGGCGTGACGGCACTGCTCGTCCCGGCCGGCGACCATGAGGCGCTGGCGACCGCGCTGCTGGCGCTGCATGACGATCCTGGGGCGCGAGAGGGCATCGCCGGCGCGGGCGCTGAGGCGGCCCGCACGCGGTTCGACGCCCGCCAGATGGCGAGCCGGGTCGAGTCCATCTACCGGGAAGCCGTAGCGTAGCGGAGGGATCTTGCCGGGCCCCGGTGCGTCAGCGACGCACCAGTCTGAGGGTCTCGTCGTAGATGCGGTCGCGCGGGCCCACGGCAACGACCTCGATCACCGCGGGGCGCTCGCGGTAGACGATCCTGATCCGACCGATACGCAGGCTCCGCAACCCGGCTAACTCCCCGCGGAGCGCCTTGCCCGTCCCGGGATCGTGCAGGATCCGGTCGAAGCCTACCCGGATTCGGCGCTTTAGCTCGGGGTGCAGGCCGCGTAGCAGTGCCGCGACCTCCGGTGGGACCCGCAGCCGGGGCGGCGGACTCACCGGTCCTTCGGCGTCTCAAACAACTCGTCGAGGGTGTAGAGCTTGCGGGTGCGTCGCAGCGACGCCAGGCCGCGCCGGATCTCCAGCAGCAGACCGGGATCCGAGCGAATGGCCAGTGTTTCCTGCCAGCTGTCGAACTCGTCCGGGCTCAGGAGCACCGCCGCGGGCCTGCCGTGCCGCGTAATGGTCACGCTCTCCTCGTCGGTCGCGAGGGTGTCGAGCAACCCGCTCAGCTTCGCCTTCGCCACGGCCAGTGGTACCGTTTTCACACCACCCCCGGATCGGTCCAGACAGGTCAGAAGTCTGACCAATATTATACCGGCTCCGGCGGCCGGGCAACGGCGCTGGGAAGCTGGGCGGCGACGGTGAGGACGCGGTATCCCAATCATCCGTGGCGGCGCGAACGATCGCCGTCAGTCCTGTGGAGAAGACGCGAAACGGGGGGATGCCTCTCGTATTCTCCTATTCCGACCTGCCAACAGAGGCGCCGCCGGGGGCCAGGTCGAGGAAGTGCCCCGCCTCTGCGACTGCGCAGCTACGAGGGTCCCTGCTCTCTCGCAACACACGATCGCGTCCTTGGGAAGCCCAATGCCGTCGTCACCGGAGTTCAGGGCTTGCTGCGTACCGGGCGGCGCGGAGCGCAGTCGCGTCGAACGGACCGGAGTGCGGCGGGTCAGTACTCCAGCGGGAGCCCGACCTGTCGCCCGTCGCGAGCCGACTGGTAGATCGCGATCAGCAGCTCGAGGGAGCGCAGCCCCTCGCGACCATCGGTCTCGGCCGGTTCCTCGCCGCGGAGCGCCTTGATCACGTTGTCGTAGTAGAGCGTGTGGCCGTGGCCGTAGATGGAGCTGGGCTGGTAGCTGGCCTCCTGCCACTTGGCGTCGTCTTCCGGATCGCTGTCCGCAAACTCCCAGTGCTCGATCTTGTTCACGGCCACGCCGCCGAGGCGGACCGTGCCCTTCTCTCCCAGGATCGTGACCGAGCCCTCGAGGTTCTTGGGGTAGGTGAGCATGGTCACGTTGATCGAGCCGAGAGCGCCGTTGCGCCAGCGGATGGCCGCGACGCCAGTGTCCTCGACCTCGATGCGCCGCGCCAGTGTCGCCGTGTAGGCCTGCACCGATTCCACGGGCCCGATCAGCCAGTCCAGGAGGTCCACGTAATGGCTGGCCTGGTTCATGAACGCGCCGCCGTCGAACTCCCACGTGCCGCGCCAGCGCGCCGAGTCGTAGTACTCCTGAGGGCGGGTCCAGAACACGTTGCAGGTGACGGTGTAGATGCGGCCGAACCGGTTGCGGGCAATGGCGCGCTTGACCAATCGCACCGTGGGATTGAGGCGGTTCTGCTTGACGACGAACAACTGGACGCCGGCCTTGTCGCACGCCTCGACCATCCGCTTGCCGTCCTCCCAGCGGGTGGCCATCGGCTTCTCGGTCACCACGTGCCGGCCCGCCTGCGCCACCTGGATCGTCTGCGCCGAGTGAAGGCCGCTGGGCGTGGCCAACACCACGACGTCGGCGTCGGATCTTGCGAGCAGCTCGTCGAGCGAACTATAAGCCTGGGCCCCTGGGCGTCCGGGCGCATGTGCGCCCATGTGCCGCTGCGCCCGCTCGAGCGCCTGGGGGTCGGTGTCGCACACGGCCACCAGCTCGACGCGGTCCTTGTGCTTCTCGAGCGCATCGAAGTGGCTCTTTGATATGCGCCCGCAGCCAACGAGGGCGAGGCGGACCCGGCGGTCCTTGGGGACCGGCTTCCCGACGGTCATCGGGGTGTCGGAAGTGGCCATAGGGTGACAATCCTAACTCCGGGGGCGGTGCCCCAGCGAGGGGACGGGTGGGAATATTGAATAAACTCGTTGCCATTGCGAGATTTGCGGCCTGATGTTATTTCACCGCATGCCACTTTGCGCCACAAAGCTCCCCAGACGGCTCTCTTGGCTGGCGGCCGCCCTCATTGGCGTCGCGCTGCCCCTCAGTCTCGCCGGCCAACAAGTACCGCAGCGGCCGTCCAACGCCACGGACCAGCAGTTGCAGCAGTACGTCCAACAGCCGGGGATGGGCGCCCAGATTCAGCAGGCGATCCAGCAGAGCGGCCTGACGCCGGACCAGATCCGGGCACGGCTGAGGGCGGCCGGGTATCCCGACAGCCTGGTTGACCAGTACCTCACCTCGACTGCGCCGGGGCAGGCGGCGCCGGCGCCCAACGCCCAGATGCTCCAGGCGCTGTCGGTCCTCGGCATCGGCCAGTTCCTCGCTCCGACCGACACGCTGGGCGCCAGGCGCGACTCGATCTTCCTGACGCG
>PMIK01000052.1 GCA_003157095.1 Gemmatimonadota bacterium
CAACTCTGCAACCCTGCAACTCTGTCTATTCCCGGGATCCCCTTCTCATCCGCGCCGGGTCCGGCCTCCCGTAGCGCTCCTCCGTCCACGGGTCGCCGCGCATGTGATAGCCGTTCTCCTCCCAGAATCCCGGCCAGTCTCCTTCCATCAGCTCGAGGCCGCGCACCCACTTGGCGGACTTCCAGAAGTAGAGGTGCGGCACCACCAGCCGGGCCGGGCCGCCGTGCTCGGGAAGCAGCGGCTCGCCGTTGTGGTGGGTCGCGATCAGGTTGGCGTCGCGCGCCAGGTCCGGGAGCGGGAGGTTGGTGGTGTAGTTCTCCTCCGCGTGCACCAGGACGTGCGTGGCATTGGCGCGGACACCCGCGCGGTCGAGGAGAAGCGTGACCGGGACGCCGGAAAAGGTGTTGTCGTAGCGCGACCAGGTCGTGACGCAGTGGATGTCGCACAGCACGTCACGGCGGGGAAGCGCGTTGAACTCGGCCCAGGAGATCTCGAACGGCCGCTCGACCTCGCCGAAGACGCGGAGGGTCCACCGTGCCAAGTCGGCGCGCGGCACCCGCCCATAGTGGAGCACCGGCCACTTGTGGGTCTCGATCTGGCCCGGGGGAAGCCGGGGCCGGTCCCAGGTGCGAACGTCAATCGGATCGGGCATGGCTTGAAAGATAGCGGCGCTACAGGGTTGCAGGGATGCAGTGCTACGAAGTCATGAATGGCGAAGGCGAAGCGCGAGAAGCGACGATCTTCGCACTTGACGCTTCAAGTCACTGCAACTCTGCAACCCTGTGATAGATTAGCTCGTGCCTCAGCGCGAGCCCCTGTCGCCTCCGCTCCTGGCCGTCGCCTGTGTGCTGGCGGCCATCCCGGCCGCGTGGCTCGCTCTCTCGGCCGACGCTCTCGTCGCGGGCGCGGTGGGCGCACTCGCCGGCTTCCCCTGGACTGGACTCCGGTTCTCGACGTCGTACCTGCCGGTCTCTGGGCAGGCGTGGGCCGGGAGCCACGCTCCCGCGCTCTGGACAATCGTGCTGCTCTCCGGCCCCGTGGCGTCGGCGCTGCTCGGTCTCGCGCTGCACGGCATCCTCGAGGTGGTGCGGAGCGCGGCCTGGCTCCGCGTCCTGGCCTTCGAGTGGGCCGCATTCGCCACGCTGCGGCTGCCGGCGCTGCTGGTCGCGGGCGTTGCGCCCGGGGGCCGCGGCCCGGTGGACGAGCTGTATCAGCGGCTCGGCGAGCCGCAGAGCGGGCGCTGGGCCATCGCGATCCTGGCGTTGCTGGCGCTGTGGGGCGCGGCCCGGCTGGTGGCCCGGCTGGCGGTCGCTGCAGGGAAGGCCTGGATGCGGGTGGATGGCCGCCCCTTCCGGCGGCACCTGGTGCGCGTCGTCGCGGGGTACCCGTCACTGGCGGCGCTGGCGGCCTGGAGCGCCGTGACGCTCTGGTCCGCTCCGCCGTGGATGGCCGGCTGGCTGCTGCTGACCTTCGCGCTCGTGCAGGTCGTGACCGCGTGACCCACGCGTCCGAAACCTTTTGGGGGGGCCGCGCGTCCTATAGGGTGTAGGTCCCTCAAGTCGAGCCCGCGCATCGCAGGCGCGGGTTCCGGCGAATCCTCTCAGTAACGCGAGTGGGGCTCCGACCCTAACCAGCCGTAACCCCACTCGCGCCTCATCTTCCGGCGACCGTCGCCACCGCGTCGAGTGACTCGATCCCGCTGAAGCCGAAGGTGTGCACGAACGCGTCCACCACGGCGTCGCGCACCCCGTGCCCGAGTGCGGCGGCTCCGATCGCCGGGGCACCGGCCCGCTCGAGTTCGCGGGCCACGCTCGTCATCACCACGTCCGGAATGCCGCAGGGCACAATCAGGTCGAACGGCGCGAGGTCGGTGGTCACGTTGAGGGCGAAACCGTGCCAGCTGACCCACTGGCGCACGTGAATGCCGATGCTCGCGATCTTGCGGTCCCCGCCCCCGGTCCACACCCCCGTGTAGCCCTCGCGCCGCTCCCCCGCGATGCCGAAGCGCGCCAGCGCGAGAATGAGGGCATCCTCGATCCGGCGCAGGAACCAATGCAGGTCCTTCCGGTGCGCTCCCAGGTCGAAGATCGGGTAGCCCACGAGCTGGCCGGGGCCGTGGTACGTGACGTCGCCCCCGCGCTCGATCTCGTACACCTCGATTCCGCGGCGCTTGAGCAGATCGGGGGCGATGGGGAGGCTGCTCGCCCTGGTGCCTCGGCCCAGCGTCACGACGCTCGGGTGCTCGAGCAGCAGCAGCGCGTCGGAGGCCAGTCGGCCGGCGATCCTGTCCTCGGCAAGGGTGCGCTGGCGATTGAGCGCGTCGCCGTACGGCACGACGCCGAGCCGGGCGACCGCGAGGCGGCCGGCGCTCATCGAGTCAGGCCTCGGTGCTGAGGAAGACGCGGCGGGCGATGATGATGACGACGATGCACAGCGCGGCCAGGGCGGCCAGGCCGGCCCGGCCCGCCAGTTGATGCGCCGGCAGCGTCGCGCCGGCGACGAGGGCCGTGCCCATCACCGCCATCATGGCCAGCGCGGCGCGGCGGAACGCGTTGCCCACCGGCTTCGAGACCGCCCAGGCGACCAGCGCTGCCGACGCCGCTCCGCCGGCCCCGGCGAGCGACGGGCCGATCGCCGGCATGGCGGGGGAGGCGGTCGCCGACGGCGTGGCGAGCGCGTACCCGCTCATCGCGAAGAGCACCAGCGACACCACCGCGCCGCCGGCCGCCGAGCCCACCACGATGCCGGCCAGCGCGCTCCCGAGCGGCGGCGGGAACTTCAGATGTGGATGACCCGGCCCATCGAGTCGAGGGCGGCCTCGGCGATGGCCTCGGACAGGGTCGGATGCGCATGAATGGCCAGCTCGATCTCCTCGACGGTGTACTCGTTGGCGCGCGCCACGACCAGCTCGTGGATCAACTCCGTGGCGTGGGCGCCCGCGATGTGGGCGCCGAGAATCTCGCCATACTGTTTGCCGCGGATGATCTTGACCAACCCGTCGGTCTCGCCCGCCGTGCGGGCCCGGCCGTTGGCGCTGAAGGGGAAGCGGCCCACCACGTACTCCAGCTTCCGCTCCTTGCACTGCTCTTCGGTGAGTCCGACGCTGGCCACTTCCGGGTGGCAGTAGGTCGCGCCCGGCACGCCACTGTAGTCAATGGGGTGCGGCTTCAGCCCGGCGATCGCTTCGGCCGCGACCATGCCCTCGCGGCTTCCCTTGTGCGCCAGCAGCGGCGGGCCGGCGACGTCGCCGATGGCGTACACGCCGGGCGCCGTGGTCTGCAGCGTCGCGTCCACCTTGATGAAGCCGCGGTCGGTGAGCTTCACCCCGGCGGCGTCGAGCCCCAGGTTTTCGGTGTTCGGCGCGCGGCCGGTGGCGAGCAGGACCTTCTCCACCGTCACCGTCTGGGGCTTCCCGTCCGTGGCGAAGGTGATCGTGACGCCGTCCTTGCCCTTCTCCACCTTCTGGATCTGCGCCCCCGCGAACACGGCGATGCCGCGCTTCTTGAACGCCTTGGCGACGACGTCCGACATCTCGGCGTCCTCGACCGGCAGAATGCGCGGCAGCACCTCGAGCAGGGTGACCTGGCTCCCGAACGCGTTGAACACGTCGGCGAATTCGCATCCGACGGCGCCGGCGCCGACGATGGCCAGCGTCTTCGGCGCCGCCTCGAGGAACAGCGCCTCGTCGCTCGAGATCATCGCGGCCTTGTCTATCGTGAGCCCGGCCTTCGGCAGGTCCTTGGGCCGCGAGCCGGTGCCGATCACCACGGCCTTCGTGGCCGCCAGCTCCACGGTGCCGCCGTCCGGAGTCACCACGGCGATGCGCTTGCCCGGCAGCAGCGTCCCCGTGCCCCTGATCAGCTCGATCTTGTGCTTCTTGAACAGGAACTCCACGCCCTTCGAGTTCTGCTCGGCGATCCTCCTGGAGCGCTTCATCGCCACGCCGTAGTCGGTGGCGATCTCGCCGGTCGTGATACCGAGATCCTTCGCATGCCGGAACAGGTCTATGACCTCTGCCGAGTGGAGCAGCGCCTTGGTGGGAATGCAGCCGATGTTGACGCACACGCCACCCAGCCGGTCCTTCTCGACCACGCCGACCGTGAGGCCGAGCTGCGCGGCACGGATGGCCGACACATAGCCGCCGGGACCGGCGCCG
>PMIK01000070.1 GCA_003157095.1 Gemmatimonadota bacterium
GTGGCGCCGTACGTGGCCCGCATCATCGAGCGCTACGTCATCGGTCCCGATACCACGGCCCACGGTCGCGGTGCCGAGGCGGTACCGCTCACCGTTCCGGAAGACACGTCGCCGGCGCCGGTGCGGATAGACACGGCGCGCCGCGGCGGCGCGGCACGCTGATGCTCGGCAGGCTGGACCGGCCGCTGGCGCTGGTGACCCTCGCGCTCACCCTGTACGGCATCCTGGTGCTCTATTCCGCCGGGCAGACCGACGTCCCGACGTCGGTCGAGCACATTTGGCACCGGCAGCTGCTCTGGCTGGCGGTGGGCATCGTGGCCGCGGTCGTCGTGATGCGATTGTCGCCGCGGCTTCTCGAATGGGCGGCCCCAGCCTGCTACGCGGCCGGAATCGTGGTGCTGCTGGTGACGCTCGTGATCGGCACGGGCGGAGGGACGGCGGCCTCGTCCCACTCCTGGATCACGATCGGCGGCGCGCGCCTTGGCCAGCCGTCCGAGTTCGTGAAGCTGGCCGTCATTCTGATGCTGGCCCGCTATCTGGCCGGGCGCCGCACCACGCCGGGAACGCTGCGGGACCTCGTGATCCCCTGTCTCATCGCGGCCGTGCCAGCGGTCCTGGTCGCGATTCAGCCCGACCTGGGCAGTGCCCTCGTCTTCGGCGGCGTGCTCTTCGCCATGCTCTTCTGGGCAGGAGTGCGCATCCCGCTGCTGGTGCTCCTCGGCTCCCCCATCGCCTCGCTGGTCCTCGCCTTCTCGCCCTGGACGTGGGGCGGCTGGATCGTGCTCCTCGGCGCGCTGCTCATCATCTGGCGGCCGTTCGTCTGGGAGGGGCTCACGGTGCTCGGGGCCAACCTCGGGATGGGCATCATCGCCTTGCCGCTGTGGCGGAGGCTGGCCGTTTACCAGCAGCACCGCTTTCTCTCCTTCCTCAACCCGGAACTCGATCCGCGGGCCACCGGCTGGCACATTATCCAGTCCAAGATCGCGATCGGCAGCGGAGGCTGGCTCGGCAAGGGCTTTACGATGGGGTCTCAGAAACGTCTGGCCTTCCTGCCGGCACAGCACACCGACTTCATCTTCTCCGTGGTCGGTGAAGAGCTGGGATTCATCGGGGTACTCGTGGCGCTGTCGCTCTTCTTCGCCCTGCTCGCGATCCTGATCCGGGTGGCGCGGCGGAGCCCGGATCCGTTCGGAAGCCTGGTCGCGTTCGGGATCGCAGGGGTGTTCTTCACCCACATCTTCGAGAACATCGGCATGACGGCCAATGTGATGCCGATCACCGGGATCCCGCTGCCGTTCTTCAGCTACGGCGGGTCGTTCCTGCTCGCCTGCTACGTGGCAGTCGGGCTGGCTCTGCGGGTGGCTTACGAGGGGAAAGGGCTAGGCTATCGTGAGCTATAGCAACAACTTGCATTCTCGCTCTGGCGCTGGGCGAGCGGCCTTTCCAGATTGATCGGTCCCCCGGGAGGCCCTCCAGGGCTCCCGACAGGCTCCCCCTAATCCCCACTCAATGGCCTGGTTCCGCAAAGACCGTCGTCCTCGTACGTCCCAGCGTGAGCGGCTGGAAATCCCGGCCGATGTCTGGGACAAGTGCGAGGAGTGCGGCCACGTTGACGTCCGGGAGAAGTTCGAGCGGGGGTACGGCGTCTGTCCCTCGTGCGGCCATCACCGCCGCGTGGACGTCACCCAGTATATCGCCCTGCTCACCGACGAGGGCAGCTGGGCGCCGCTGAACCAGGGACTCCGTTCGGTGGATGCGCTGGGCTTCGAGCATTACCGGGATCGGCTCGCCGCGGCCGTGAAGAAGGCGGGGCGCGAGGACGCGGTCCGGACCGGCACCGCGACGCTGGAGGGGGAGCCGATCGCGCTGGCCGTCATGGATTTCAAGTTCATGGGCGGCTCGATGGGCTCGGTGGTGGGGGAGAAGATCGTCCGGATTGCCCAGCGGGCTCTCGAGGCGCGGATGCCGCTCATTATCGTTTCGGCGTCGGGCGGCGCGCGTATGCAGGAGGGGGTGCTGTCGCTGATGCAGCTGGCCAAGACGTCGGTGGTCATCGCGGCGATGCGCGCGCAGGGCGTGCCGTTCATCTCGGTGCTCACCGACCCCACGACGGGCGGCGTGTCCGCCTCGTACGCCTTCCAGGGCGACGTGATCATCGCGGAGCCGGGAGCCGTCATCGGCTTCGCGGGCGCACGCGTCATCAAGCAGACGATCGGCCAGGATTTGCCGGAGGGCTTTCAGACGGCGGAGTTCCTGCTGGAGCACGGAATGATTGACGCGGTCGTGCCGCGCTCCCGGCTCGGTCCGACCTGCGCGCAGCTGGTGCGCATGCTGCTGGGCCGGGAGCCGCCGCAGACGGAGCGCGTTTCCTGACCATCCGGTCGTTTGAAGACGCCTGCCGGTTTCTGTTTCCCAGGACGACGAATGGCATCAAGTGGGGCCTCGAGACGACCGAGGCCCTCTTGGCCACGCTCGGACATCCGGAACGGCACTTCGCCGCGGTGCACATCGGCGGAACCAACGGCAAGGGATCAACCTCGACCATGCTGGCGGAGATGCTCCTCGCGGCCGGCCATCGCGTGGGGCTCTACACCTCGCCGCACCTCGTGTCGTTCCGGGAGCGGGTCACGGTGGACCGCGTGCCCATCGCCGAGGATGCCGTGACGGTGTGGGCCGCGCGACTTGAGGAACCCGCCGCCCGGCTCGGCGCGACCTTCTTCGAGGTCTCGACGGCCTTAGCCTTTGCCGACTTCGCCGCGCGCGGGGTGGAGATCGCCGTGGTGGAGGTCGGCCTGGGAGGGCGGCTCGATGCCACCAACGTGCTCCGGCCGATGGCCAGCGGGGTGACGCGCATTGCCGTGGAGCACACCGAGTATCTGGGGCCGGACCTGCCAAGCATCGCCAGGGAGAAGGCCGGCATCGCCAAATCCGGCACCCCCTTCGTGACGACCGAGGCGGATGCCGCGATCGCCGAGGTGCTGCTCGCGGAGGCCCGGGTCCGCGGTGCGGTGGCGGAGTGGCTCGATCCTGCCGTGTCCCTGGACGGCGTTGAGGCCGGTCCGCACGGGGTGCGGTTCGACGCGGTGACGCCGCAGGGGCGGTACGCGGGACTGGAGATCGGGCTCTCGGGCGCCTACCAGGCACAGAACGCGCTGCTCGCGATCCGGCTCGCCGAGCTGGTGGGCCCGCAATGGCCGGTGGGCGAGTCCGCGATGCGCGCGGGTCTCCGGGCTGCCCACGTCGCTGGACGCTTCGACCGTCGCGGCCGGTGGATCTACGACGTGGCCCACAATCCCGACGGTGCGCGCGCGCTGGTGGAGGCGCTGCGCTCCGCGGCGCCGCCCAGGCCACTCGTCGCCGTCGTCGCCGTGCTGCGCGACAAGGCGTGGAAGGAGATGCTGCAGGTGCTGGGGGGGGCGGTGGACCGGCTGGTGCTGACGCGGGCTCCGAGCGCGCCACCGGAGCGTGCCTGGGACCTTGACGAGGTCGCCGCGTGGGCGCAGGGGCAGGGTCTCCAGGCGTCGGCGTTGCCGGATTTCGGCGCGGCGCTCGAGCACGCGGGGCACCTGGGGGCGAGCGTGCTCGTGACGGGCTCGTTCCACACCGTCGGCGACGCGCTTTGTCGCTTGCCCGGCGCTCCGCCGCTCGGGTAGATTTTCGCATGCCAGTGAGCGCTCTGCCGGGGTTTCGCGACGTGTTTCCCGACGCCCTGGCGCGGCGCCGGCGCATTTTCGCCGCGTGGCGCGAGGTTGCGTCCCGCTACGGGTTCGAAGAATACGATGGCCCGCCGCTGGAGCCCGTCGAGCTGTACACGAAGAAGAGCGGCGACGAGATCGTCGCTCAGCTCTATCGGTTCACGGACAAGGGCGACCGGGATATCGCGCTGCGACCGGAGATGACGCCGACGCTGGCGCGCATGGTGGCGCAGCGCGCCGCGCAGCTCAAGAAGCCCATCCGCTGGTTCTCCATCCCGCAGCTGTTCCGCTACGAGCGGCAGCAGCGCGGGCGGCTGCGCGAGCACTTCCAGCTCAACATGGACATCATCGGAGAGCCCGGCCCGCTGGCGGACGCCGAGGTCATCGCCGCTGCCGTGGACATCGTGCGCGCGCTCGGCTTCGGGCCGCAGGACGTCCGGGTCCGCCTGTCCGACCGGCGGATTCTCGCCGATGCGCTGGTGAACGACGTGGGCCTGCCGTCCGCGGAGCTGGCCGGCGCGCTGTCGGCCATAGACAAGCTGGAGCGGAATCCGGAGGCCGCAACGGCGTGGGTCGCCGAGCGCTCCATCCCCCGCGCGTCGGCGGACGCGCTGGCTGCGCTGGTGGCCTCGCTCGACGATCCGGCGCGGCTCCTCGCCCGGGACGTGGCGCGGCCGTTGCAGGAGTGCCTGCAGGGCCTCGACGCGATGGGGCTCGCCTCGTTCGTGGACGTGGACTTCCGGATCGTGCGGGGGCTGGCCTACTACACCGGCGTCGTGTTCGAGCTGTTCGACGCCAAGCGAGCGCTCCGGGCGATCTGCGGCGGCGGCCGGTACGACGACCTGCTCAAGCAGGTGGGGGGAGTAGACCTGCCGTGCGTCGGCTTCGGGATGGGGGACGTGGTGCTGGGCGAGCTGCTGGGCGAGCGCGACGGACCGCCGCGCAGCGACCCGTCGGTGACGGTGTTCGTCGCTACCGTGGGTGAGGAGGACCGCGCGGCCGCGCTGGGTCTCGCCCACGCGCTGCGCGACCGCGGGATCGGCGTCGAGTTCGCGCTCAAGCGTCAGGCCCTGGGCAAGCAACTCGAGCTGGCCGTGGCGAGGGGCGCGCGTGCCGCCGTGGTCATCGGTCCGGACGAGCGCGCGGCCGGGGAGGCAGTGGTGCGCCTGCTCGGGACGGGCACGGAGCAGCGGGTGAAGCTCACTCAACTGGTGAACGACTATGTCTTCTAGGAACCTCACGCTCGCCCTGGCGCTGGCGCTGGCTGGCTGCGCGGTGGAGCATGGCAACCAGCCGGCGCAGCAGTCTGCGGCCGGGTCGGACCAGTCTTCCGGGATGGCATTGCAGGGCGGCGCCGCCCCCGGGCCGATGCAGCAGGTCTTCGCCCGTCTGCGGGACACGGTGGCGAGCGGCGTGGAGCGGATCAGCCTGAGCGTGCTGCTGGCCCCGGAGGTGGACCGGTTGGCGCAGCGTGCCACGATGCAGTCGGTGCTCGACGCCCAGCGGAAGGACGACAGCTCGCTGGCGGCGATTCGCGTTCTGGGCTTCTACGCGCCGCCGCCCGCGCATGGCACTCACCCGAGCGGCGTAGCGATGGTCCCCTCCGCGCTCCTCGAGTGGGTGCCCGCCGGCGGCTGGAACGGCGTGAATGCAACCAACGCGCACGGGCCCCACACCACGGACGCGCTGTTCGTCTCCGACCTCCCGAACCACCAGCGCGGGCACGGCGCGGGGACGGCACGGTGAGCCAGGAGCAGGGAATCACGCCGCGGGCCAAGGACTTCAGCGCCTGGTACAACGATGCCGTGATGCGGGCCGAGCTGGCGGACTATTCGCCGGTGCGGGGCTGCATGGTCATCCGTCCCAACGGCTACGCGATCTGGGAGCTGATCCAGCAGGCGTTGGACCGGATGTTCAAGGACACCGGCCACCGCAACGCCTATTTCCCCCTCCTGATCCCGCAGTCGTTCCTGGCGAAGGAAGCGGAGCACGTCGAGGGTTTCGCCCCCGAGGTGGCGGTGGTGACGCGGGCCGGCGGCAAGGAGCTGGACGAGCCGCTGGTGATACGCCCCACGTCGGAGACGATCATCTATGACTCGTTCGCGAAGTGGATCCACTCGTACCGGGACCTGCCGCTGCTGATCAACCAGTGGGCGAACATCGTGCGGTGGGAAATGCGCACGCGGCTGTTCCTGCGGACGACCGAGTTCCTGTGGCAGGAAGGGCACACGGCGCACGTGGATGAAGCCGACGCGGAGCGTGAGGCGCGGCAGATGCTGGCCGTGTACCGCCGGTTCGCCGAGGAGTGGATGGCCATGCCCGTCCTGACCGGCGTGAAGACCGACAGCGAGAAATTCGCCGGCGCGCTGCGGACCTACGCGGTCGAGGCGCTGATGCAGGACAACAAGTCCATCCAGGCGGGTACGACGCACCACCTCGGCCAGAACTTCGCCAAGGCGTTTGGCGTCCAGTTCCAGACCGCGGCGGGCGGGCTCGATTACGTGTGGAACACGTCGTGGGGCCTCTCCACCCGCCTCATCGGCGGCCTGGTGATGACGCACGGCGACGATGTCGGCATCGTCTGCCCTCCGCGGCTCGCGCCCGTGCAGGTCGTCGTGGTGCCCATCTACCGGTCGGATGCCGAGCGGACGGCGGTGAGCGAGGTGGCGGATCGCGCGGCCAAGAGCTTGCGCGACGGCGGATTCCGGGTCGAGCTCGACGCCCGCGAAGGGATGAAGCCCGGAGCCAAGTACTACGAGTGGGAGGGACAGGGCGTCCCGCTGCGGCTTGAGGTGGGGCCCAAGGACGTCGCGAAGGAGCAGGTGTTCGCGGCGCGCCGCACCGGAGGCAAGGCGCCGATTCCGCTTGCCGGTCTGGTGGACGGGGTGCGCGCGGCGCTGGAGGAGATCCAGTCCGGGCTGTACCAGGCGGCCCGCGAGCGGCGAGAGGCCAACACGCGGCGCGGCGTCTCCAGGGACGAGCTGGTGGCGCTGATGGCCGGGCCCGGCGGGTTCGCCTTCGGCGGCTTCTGCGGCCGGCTCGAGTGCGAGTTGGCCATCAAGGAAGCGACCAAGGCCACGGTGCGCGTGCTCCCCGACGAGGAGTTCCGCTCGCCGACGCCTCCGGCCACCTGCGCCTGGTGCGGCTCGCCTTCGGTCGTGGAAGCGGTGTGGGCGAAGGCGTACTGAGGGCGATCGCGACGGCGGTCGGCACGCCCGCCTACGTATACGACGCGGCGTCCATTCGTGAGCAGTACCGGCGGCTGGACGCGGCTCTGGATCCGGTCCCGCACCGCATCTGCTACTCGGTGAAGGCCAACGGCAACCTCGCTGTGCTGTCGCTCCTCAGAGGCCTCGGCGCAGGCGCCGACATCGTGTCCGTCGGGGAGCTGGTGCGCGCCAGGCGCGCGGGCTTCGCGGCGGCAGACCTGGTCTTCAGCGGGGTGGGGAAGACGCGGGAGGAGATCCTGGCGGCCGTCGAGGCCGGGGTGGGGTTGATCAGCGTCGAGTCGGAGGAGGAGCTGTCGCTGCTCACGGAGCTGGCGCAGGCGGACGGCCTGGTGGCGAACGTAGGCATCCGCGTCAATCCCGACGTCGCCGTGAAGACGCACCGCTATACGCGGACGGGGGTCAAGGGAACGAAGTTCGGCGTGCCGGCGAGCGAGGCGGAGGTGCTCGCCGTCCGGGCCGCCGGGACGCCGGGCCTGGTGCTTCGCGGGCTTGCCATGCACCTCGGGTCGCAGATCACCGATCCTGCCCCGTACGCCGCGGCCCTCGTCAAGCTGATGGAGATCGTGGCTTCCTTGCGCTCCCGGGGAGTAACGTCCCTCGAGTTGCTCGACATCGGCGGCGGCTTCGGCATCGGATATGGCGACGGCGAGGTGCCGCTGGATCTCGCACGCTTCGCCGTGGCGGTGCTGCCGCACGTCGCCACGTCGGGCCTTACCCTGGTGGTTGAGCCGGGCCGCTTCCTTGTCGGCGGCGCCGGAGTGCTCCTGACGCGCGTGCTCTACCGGAAGCGCTCCGGACGTCGGCACATCGCCGTGGTGGACGCCGGGATGACGGACTTGATCCGCCCCAGTCACTACGATTCGTATCACGACATCCGGCTGGTGGACGGCGCCGCCGCCCGGCCGCTCGTCCACTACGACGTGGTGGGTCCGATCTGCGAGTCGGGCGATTTCTTCGCCTTGAACCGCGAGCTGCCGATCCTGGAGCGTGGAGATCTGATCGAGATCCGGGGCGCGGGGGCCTACGGCTTCGTGATGACGTCCACCTACAACGCGCGTCCGCGGCCGCCCGAGGTGCTGGTGGACGGCGACCGCTGGGCCGTGGTGCGATCGAGGGAGAGCGTGGAGGACCTGATGCACGGCGAGACGTCGGCGCCGCTGTGGCGCCGGGAGCAGGCGTGAGCGCGACGCAGCGCATCCTCATCGTGGACCTGGGCGCGCAGTACACACAGCTGATCGCCCGGCGGGTCCGCGAGGCTCACGTCTACTGCGAGATCCACCCGCCGACGCGAGACATCGAGTGGATCCGCGCCTTTGCCCCCACGGGGATCATCCTCTCGGGCGGCCCCAACTCCGTCTACGATCATGACGCCCCGACCGCGGACGCCGCGCTGCTCGATCTGGGCGTTCCGGTGCTCGGCATCTGCTACGGCATGCAGTTGCTGGCTCATCTCGCGGGCGGCGAAGTGCGCCAGGCGGGCGAGCGGGAATACGGGCGGGCGGACATCGAGATCCTGAAGGGGGAGGGGCTGTTCGAGGGGTTCGCCACCGGCTCCCACACCCCGGTGTGGATGTCTCACGGCGACCGGGTGGACGTGGCGCCCGCCGGCTGGGAGGTTCTCGCTCGGAGCGCGAACACCCCGGTGGCCGCGTTCCGGCATTGCTCCAAGCCGCTGTTCGGGGTGCAGTTCCATCCGGAGGTCGTGCACACGCCGCGCGGCCCGGAGATGCTGCAGAACTTCCTGTTCCGGATCTGCGGCGCCAGGCCGGACTGGACGCCCGGCCATTTCGTCGAGCGGACGGTCCGGGAGATCGCAGACCGGGTGCGGACCGGAAGGGCCATCTGCGGCCTCTCCGGCGGTGTGGATTCGGCGGTGGCCGCCGCGCTGGTGCAGCGCGCCATCGGCCGGCGCCTGACCTGTATTCTGGTGGACCACGGCCTGCTGCGGCGCGGGGAGCGCGAGCAGGTGGAGCGCACCTTCCGGGGAGAGCTGGACACCGATCTGCGAGTGGTGGATGCGTCGCGGCGCTTCCTCGGTGAGCTGGCGGGGATCGAGGACCCGGAGGAGAAGCGGCGTCGCATCGGCCACACCTTCATTGACGTGTTCGAGGAGGCGGCCCGCGAGGTGGGAGACGACGTCGGGTTCCTGGTTCAGGGCACGCTGTATCCCGACGTCATCGAGTCGGTCTCGCCGCGCGGAGGGCCGTCGGCCACCATCAAGACGCATCATAATGTCGGCGGACTCCGGCCCAACCTGCCCTTCGCGCTGATTGAGCCGCTGCGCGAACTGTTCAAGGACGAGGTGCGCCAGGTCGGCCGGGAGCTGGGCCTGCCGGAGGACATCGTCCGCCGGCATCCGTTCCCGGGGCCGGGGCTTGCCGTACGAATCCTCGGGCCGGTGGATGCGGGGCGGGTGGCGACGCTCCAGCAGGCCGACGCCATCTACCTCGAGGAGATCCGCGCCGCCGGCTTGTACGACGAGATCTGGCAGGCGTTCGCGGTGTTGCTGCCGGTGCGTTCCGTGGGGGTGATGGGTGACTTCCGGACCTACGCGAACGTCGTCGCGCTGCGTGCCGTCACGAGCCAGGACGGGATGACGGCCGACTGGTACCAGTTCCCCCACGAGGTGCTGGGGGGCATCGCGACCCGGATCATCAACGAGGTGAAGGACGTCAATCGCGTGGTCTACGATGTGAGCTCGAAGCCGCCNNGCCGTCTGGCAACTCTACTGCCTTCAGAGCCCCTTCTCTTCTACCAACTGCAGGAACTCAGCCGGCGTCTGCAGCGCGAGCAGGCGGCGGGGCACGTCCTCTTCCTTGGCGAACTGGGCGATCCGCCCCAGCACCGGCAGGTACTGATTCGAGACCTCGAGCGGCGGGGCCACGATCAGGAAGAAGAACTGGGCCGGCTTCTCGTCAATGGACTTGTACTCGACGCCCTCGATCCGCCGGCCGAATGCCAGGCGCAGGTTGTTCACGACCAGGGACCGGCAGTGGGGAATCGCGATGCCGCGGCCGATGCCGGTGGAGCCGAGGTTCTCTCGGCGCTTGAGCATCTTGTAGAGCATCCCCTCGGCCTTCTCGTCGAGGTGGAGCAGTCGGATCAGTTCCTTGAGGACCTCGTCCTTGGTGCGGGAGGCGAGGGAGAGGCTGATTGCGTCGTCGCGCAGGAATTCGCGTAGCAGCATCCCCAAAGCTACCAAGCGCCCGGGAGGCGGTCAAACGCGCCCCGTTGCCCCCCTCCGGAGCGCGGCATAGCTTGCGGCCCATGGAGTTCCCGTTCCGCGTCGCCGTGCCCGTCCCGCTCTTCCTGGCCCCGATGGCCGGCGTTTCGGAGGCGCCCTTCCGGTTGCTCTGCCGCCGGTTCGGCGCCGACGTTGTCGTGTCCGAGTTCCTCTCGTCGGAGGGGTTGCGGCGCGGCAGCGAGCGCACGCTGCGGATGGCGGCGTTCGACGCGGAGGAGCGCCCGATCGGCATCCAGATCTTCGGGTCGGAGCCGGCCGCGATGGCGGAAGCGGCTGCGCTCGTCACCGACGTCTTCGCACCGGACTACGTGGACATCAACTTCGGCTGTCCCGTCAAGAAGGTCGTGAAACGGAACGGCGGCTCCGGATGCCTGAAGGACCTGGATCTCGTGCAGGGGATCATCCGCGCCGTCGCGGCGGCGACCCGGCTGCCGGTCACGGTGAAGATCCGGTCCGGCTGGGACGAGTCGCATCGCGACCCGGTCGGCATCGCCCTGCGCTGCCAGGAGGCGGGCGCGCGGGCGCTGACGCTTCATGCCCGGACCCGGACGGAGATGTTCTCGGGCGCCGCGCGGTGGGAGGAGATCGCTTCGGTTGTCGAGGCGCTGGAGATCCCGGTGATCGGGAACGGGGACGTGACGACGGCCGCGGACGTGGTCCGGATGCGGCGGGAGACCGGGTGCGCGGGCGTGATGATCGCCCGTGGCTCGTTCGGCAATCCGTGGATCTTCCGTGACGCGCGGGCATTGCTGGACGGGCGTCCCGTGCCCTTGGCACCGACGGCCGAGGAGCGGTTCCGCACCGCGCTGGAGCACGCGCGGCTGACCCTGGCGGTCGAAGGCGATACGCCGAAGACGGCGATGGAGTTCCGCAAGCACCTCGGGTGGTACGCGCGCGGCCTGCCGGGCGCGGCCGCCCTGCGCGAGCGGCTGCACCGGGTCGCCACGCTGGCGGAGGTCGAGCAGATCTTCTCGCACTACCTGACGAGCGGCGAGGTCCTCGCTCCTGCGTGACCGGCGCGCCCTTGTGGCTGCTCGGCGTCGCGATGGGCGCCGCGCTGGGGTGGGCCGCCGGGTTGGTGTACGGCTCGCGACGGCGCCGCGCGGCGGCCGCTCCGGCCGTGCGCCATGCATCAGGCGAAATCCGGGCGGCTGACGGCACCACCGGGCTGCCCTCCGACGCCAAGCTCGACCATCTCGCGCGGGTCCTCGCCGATCGCGCGTCGGAGCAGGTGGGGCTGCCGTGTGCCGTCGTGTTGCGCGATGTAGACGGTGGCCCGATGACGATCGTCGCGGTCTCGGACGGCTGCGACCCGCGCCTCATCGGGTACCTCGTGCAACCGGACTCCCCGGCTGGCCGAGCCATCACCGAGGGGACGCCTACCGTCGCCCCAGCGGACGAGGCTGCGGTTGAGGCGGGGCTCCGGGACCGGCGCCGGCCGCTGCGCGGCGGCGTGGCGGTGCCGCTCCGCTTCGGCTCGCGGGTGGACGGAGCCGTGCTGGCGCTGGGCGAGCCGACGATGGCCCCGAATGCCGCCGTGGCAGCGCTGGAGACGCTTGCGCGGCGCTTCGCATCCGGGCTGGGGCCGGCACATGCCATCGCCATCGCCGAGCGCCGGGCGAATACCGACGAGCTGACCGGGTTGGCGAACCGCCGTTCCCTCAACCGGGCTATGGCCACGGGAGACGCCGCCCGCTCGGCCCTGGTGATGCTCGATCTCGATTTCTTCAAGCGGATCAACGACACGCTCGGGCATGGCGCCGGCGACTTGGCCCTCAAGCACGTGGCCGATCTGCTGAAGACCGCCTTGCGGGCCGGCGACGTTGCGGCCCGGGTGGGGGGCGAGGAGTTCGCCGTGTGGCTGCCGGGCGCGGACATGGCACTCGGCCTCGAAGTCGCCGAGCGACTGCGCGCTCTCATCGAGGCGAAGCCGTTCCGTTTCGCCGGCGCGGAGCATCCGATGACCATCTCGTGCGGTGTCTCCGCCGCCCCGGTACCCATCCCGAGCCCCGACAACCTCATGGCCACGGCCGACGCGGCCCTGTACCGTGCCAAGCGCGAGGGCCGCAACCGTGTCATGGCGACCGCAGGGAAGGGCGGCTAGATTTCGAACATCGCCCGGGGGCGACAGGATTCGACGGGTGTCGTGGGGCGGTGGCAGCGTGCCGAGGTTCCTAGGTCCTCGTTAATCCCTTGGGAAACGTTCAAATGCCAACGCTGAGTTCGCGCTGGCTGCGTAGAGCTTAACCGCTTTGCGCACCTGCCCGTGATGGAGCCCGCCTGAGGCGACGCTCGGGTATCGAAAAGTCAGGCTGGTCGTGCGTGGCGCCTCGGCGCGCGCGGCGAGATTTCACCGGGGCGGGGCCGTGGGCAGGTTGCTCGTGAACCGGCTGGCGGTCGCGGCATGAATCGCGAGCTACGCACGTAGAAGCTGCTGCGGATCGCTGCTCGGACCGGGGTTCGATTCCCCGCGCCTCCA
>PMIK01000302.1 GCA_003157095.1 Gemmatimonadota bacterium
ACCGTGGTCGTGCAGGTGCTCAACGTCGGCTCGTGACGCCGTCGCAAGTCCGGACGGCTATCCCCCAGGCCCGCGGGCAAACCGCGGGCCTTCTAATTGTCGGCCGGCGGGTCTAGGAGGCGGATAGGGTCCGGGGTGATCTGGGTTCGAGCGAAGCTGGGTGTCAGGCCTGCCCGCGCTGCGCCAGGGTCACGGCTTGGCGGAGAGGAGGGCTCGAAGGGAGGGGCCTGGGCCGTAGCGCACGTCGTCAATGCGCCAGGCACCTCCAGCGGGCACAAGCACCACGGTCACGGTGCGTCGCTCCCGGCCGGCCCAAATGAGCGTGACTCGCACGCGGGCCGTGTCGCCCGCCACGGTAGTCGGGCCGACGCGGAACGCCCCGGGGTATTCCTGCGAATCGGTGAAGGGATCCCCGTCTATGGGCGGCACGTCATCCGGCCGCGCCGGCCGTGCGAAGTAGGCGCGGCAGCGGGCAATCAGCCCGGGCGACAGCCACTGTGCCCGCCGCCTTACCGCCGCCGGAGTGAAGCCGATGTTGTGCGTCAGGTGATAGGCGTAGAATGCGCGGACCATGGTTTCGGCCGAGTTTCCGGCCTGCTGCGGGACGGCGACGGCCGGCAGCAGCAGGGCGGTGGCGAGCGCGACGGCCAGTGCGGCCGTTCCGGTGTGTGCGAAGGGCGCCCGGTCCGGGACCGGGCGCCCCCTCGAGTGAGCCATGATCCTACTTGGCGCGATGCGGTGCGGCCGGCTTGGCTGGTGCCGCCGGGGCCATGGCCATGGGCGCGGGCGGTGCGTTGGGGCTCCAGGTGTCCGCGACCAGCATCCACTTTCCGTCGGCCCCGCGATGGAAGACCTCGAGGTACTTCCCGTCCTCGGCCGCGCCCGTCCCGGCCGCTAGCTCCTGGTAGTGGTACTTGCCGGTGGTGTACATGAAGTCACCGGCGCCGTCCGCCGTCTCCTGCGTGAGTTGCAGGCTCACCTTCACACTGGTCATGCCCTTCCACAGTTGCCGGATCTGGTCCGTGCCGTGCGCCATCGGCATGCTGGGCGGCATCACCATGGCATCCGGCGCGTAGCCCGCCATCATGCCGTCCACGTTGCCCGCGCCTGCCGCCGCGGCGTAGGCGGAGTCCATCTGGCGCGCCATCGCGCGGTCCGCGTCGGTCAGCGGCGCGGGCGNNCGGCTCGGCGCATCTGAAGCTCCGTGGCTTGGGGGAGGGCGACTAGTCTGCCGCCACCGCGCCGCGCGCGCAAGCAGCGCTCGTCAAGCCGGCGCGGGGCGGATTACCCGCCCGCGCCGCCACGCCGACCTTTCGCGAGGACGGTCGGCCATGTCTGTCCCTCGAGGGGGACGGTGCGCCGGACGAGAGACAGTGCCGACAGGCATCGAGTGGCCAGAAACTTGGCTTCCCTACTTGGTTTCGAAGTGATAGGCGACAAGTTATATTTCATATCACAACTCCACAGCTGATGGTTGTCCGGACACTCCATGCGAGAGGTTGGGTGCCATGGTCGGGAAGTCTGCGCGTCTTTTCCTGAGTGTCGCGGTCGCGGCTGTGCCTGCGGTGGGTCTGTCGTGCGGCGGCAGCAGCAGCGATGGTGGAACGGGGCCTGCAACTCCCGTTATCGCGATGACCGCCGCGACGAGTGGTGACGGCCAGGTCGCCCAGATCGGCGCCGCCCTGCCGAATCCGCTGCGGGTGGTGGTCACGCTGAGTGGTGCTGCGCAGCCGGGGAAGACGGTGACGTGGGCCGCACCGGGGACAGGGGCTTCCACAAGTCCGCTCACGTCCATCACGGACGCCAGCGGGGTCGCCACTACGACCTGGACGCTGGGCACCGCGGTCGGAACCCAGAATGCAACGGCGACGCTCGCCGGCGCCACCGGCTCCCCGATCACCTTCAGCGCGACTGCTTCGGCCGCGCCGGTACCACAGCTTCAGAAGGCCACGACTTCGAGCGGCGACGCCCAGACGGCCACGGTCGCGACCGCTGTGGCGAATCCGCTGCGCGTGCTCGTGACCCTCAGCAGTGCCCCGCAGGCGGGGGACACGGTGACCTGGGCCGCGATTGGCACGGGGTCCTCGGTTGTTCCGCTCAAGTCCGTCACGGATGCCAGCGGGATTGCCACCACCACCTGGACCCTCGGCCAGCTCGCGGGCACGCAGCACGCCACCGCTTCGCTGGCCGGCGCCACGGGCTCGCCGGTGACGTTCTCCGCCACGGGCACGTCCGGGGCCGCGACCCAGTTGGCCCTCTCGAGCGGCAACAACCAGGTCGCGTCGCTCAGCGCCGCGTTCACCGCTCCGCTCATGGTGAAGGCCGGTGACCAGTTCGGTAACGGTGTGGCCGGCGTCGGCGTGACGTGGCTCGTGACGAGCGGTTCGGCGAGCGTCCTCCCGGCGGGTTCGAACACCGACGCCACCGGCGTCGCGCAGACCGCGCTGACCGCGGGCGGCACGGCCGGACCGGTCACCATCACCGCCACGAGCGCGGGGTTGACGGGCTCGCCGGTGCAGTTCAGCGCGTCGGTCACGACCGTGCCGGCGACGGTTGCGGTGAACATCGGCGACTTCTTCTTCAAGAGCGTGGCGAACAACACCCAGAACCCCGCGGTTGACACCATCGCGGTGAACGGGACGGTCACGTGGACATGGATCGGCGCCGCCAGCCACGGTGTGGAGTCCACCGGGTCGCCGAGCTTCACCAACAGCACGATCAAGACGACCGGCACCTACGCGTTCACCTTCACGACCGCCGGCACCTACACCTACGACTGCCTGGTGCACGGCAGCGCGATGACCGGGCGGATCGTCGTGAAGTAGGAGCGGCATCCAGCTCGTAACGCCGGCGCGGCCCCGGGTTCGCCCGGGGCCGCGTCGTGTCTCCCGGGGAATGGCGCAGCAGGCTAGTCGCTGGCGGGGGCCTCCGCCTCCTCGTGCACCGCCGCCGCGTGGGAGGCATGGATCCAGAGCACGGCGCCGAGGATCAACCCCATCGCCACCAGGGTCCGCGCCCCGACGGGCTCGCGGAGCAGCAACCATCCCAGCAGGACGGCGATGAGCGGATTCACGTAGGCATAGGTGCCGACGATCGTGGCCGGGGCATGGTGCAGGGCATAGGCGTACGCGGTGTAGCCCACGATGGAGCCGAACACCACGAGGTAGGCCAGCGCGCCGAGGCCGCGGGCGGTGAGGTGGACCGCGTGCGCTTCACCGAGCAGGAGGCCCAAGGCGACCACCACCGTTCCGCCGGCGATCATCTCGATGGCGGCGCCCACGTACGGGCCCGCCTGAGGATGCTGGCGCTTGTAGTAGACGGAGCCGAACGCCCAGGAGGCGCTCGCCGCGGTGAGCGCGACGGGGCCGCGGAGGTCGGCATGCAGCAGCGCGCGCGGGTCGGCCTCGACCAGCAGCACCGTGCCCGCCAGGCCGAGCACGAGTCCCGCGATGACCCGCCACGACAGCCGTCCCGTCCCCCCGGGCACGACCGCGTCGAACAGTGCCATCCACAGCGCCACCGTCACCACGAAGAGGCTGGCGACCCCGGACGGGGTGAACTGCTCCGCCCACACCACGAGGGTGTTGCCCCCGGCGAGGAGAAACAGGCCAACCACGGCAAGGACCGCGTAATCCCGGGCGCGGCGCGGGAGCCGCTCTCCGAAGGCGAGCGAGCCGCCGAGCAGAAGAAGTCCTGCGAGCAGAAACCGCCCGCCCGCGAACAGGAAGGGCGGCAGGACGCCGACGCCGATTCGTATCGCGAGGTAGGTCGAGCCCCACAGCACGCAGACCAGGAGGTAAGCGACGAGAGCCTTGCCGCGAAGCGCCGCCATGTCAGTCGTTCTCACTTGGCATAGTGTCTCCTTGCAACACCGCGGCGGTCGCCGGTGTGAAACGCGGCGGGATGCCCCGGCGGGCCGCTATTTGAGCAGGACGATCCGGTACGGCATCTTGATGGCGAGGCCCTGTCTGCCCTTGAACTCCTCGATACGGCTGATGGCCGGTTCGCCCAGCGCGCGTACCCTCACGAGCAGCTCGTCGTAGTCGTGGAATTGCTCGGCGCCCACGAAGGTGTCGTCGCGGGCGATCGGGAGACGGCCGACGGCCTCCCAGATCCGCTCGACTCCGGTCTCCTCGCCTCGGTACCAGGCCCACCGGGAGCCGGGCGCGGCATCCACCACGAGCGTCTCGGGCGCCAAGGTCCTCGCGTGACGCAGGGCGGCGTCGGGATCGGCCATCCCATGCAGCGAGAACACGAAGAAGACAACGTCCGCCCGGGCCCGCACGGTGAGGAAGTCACCCTTGAAGACGATGAATCGGCTCAGCAAGCCCTTCTCCCGCAGCAGCACGCCCAGACGCCGGACGCCCTCGGGGTCCGCATCAACGGCGAGCACGCTCCGGGCGGCGGCGCCGTAGCCGACGATCTGTCCGCCGCCGCCGCCGACATGGATCACCGACTTGTTCCGGAAGTCGTAGCAGGACTCGATGTTCTCCAACAGCAAGTTGACGTCCGTCTCCATGGTGTCCCACCTCCCGGCTCGGCCGCGAGCGCGTGAGTCTTGCCCAGCAGCCAGAGGTGCTCACACTTTAACGCCCATGCGTCCCATGAGCCATTCCCCGGTGTTGCCACGCCTCCCGCTCGCGTGCGCGCTCGTTCTCGCGCTGCCGGTCGTTTCGGCGCGGGTGGCTGCCGCGCAGACCCCGGCCGAGCCGCCGAACGCCCCGGCAGTGGTGAGCGGGAGCGGGGGCCGCTGGGCGCTCACGTACGGCGGCCGCACGCTGTTCGACATGACCGTGGGCGGCCGGGACGCGACCGCCGAGTTCCGCACCGTGGTGGATACCGCCGGCGGGGCCGTCACCCAGGTGCTGAAGTGGACGGCGCGGGGCCGGGGCGGTCTTGTCCTCCAAGGCGTGGTGAGCGCGAGCGGCCAGGCGTTTCCCTGTGAGGTCGAGCCTCGCGAAGATGGCCTCCGGATCGTGCGCAACAGCGTGGGGCTCAGTTACAGCCTGCTCAACCGCGCGGTGTACGACCGGCAGGGAGACTGGGTGCTGTCGGTGGATTACCCGGCGCGCGTTATTCTCACGCCCGTCGCCGGGTCCGCCGACTCGACCGCCTTCCGGCTCGAGGCTTCGGGAGGGGAGATCGCGCTGCGCTTCCGTCCGCGGTACTACCAGCGGCATCGCGGCCTCGGGCAGTTCCGTCCGTGGACGTATCGCGTATGGAACCGGTCGGTCGCCGGCTGGACGTCGTGGTTCGCGTTCCTCGACCGCGTGACGGAGGCGGACATCACGCGGACCGCCGACGTGCTCGCCGCGACGCTCGCGCCCTATGGGTACGAGTACNNGCGCGGTCTCAAGCCGGGCATCTGGACGAACACCACCTTCCACGACAGCGCGTACGCGGTGCGGCATCCCGAGTACTTCCTGCCTTCTCCCGAGGGCGGGCCCGCCTACGGCAACTGGGTGGGCTTCGTCATGGACGGCGCCAACCCCGCAACGCTCGACAGCCTCGTGCGGCCGGTCTACCGGACGCTGGCGCGCCAGGGCTGGCAGTACTTCAAGGTGGACGCGCTGCGCCACCTGCGGTACGAGGGCTACAACAGCTACGCCGAGGTGTTCAGCCGGCGTGGGCAGGACCGCGTGGCCGTGTATCGCGGCTTCGTGCAGGCGATCCGCGACGAGATCGGGCCGCAGGCGTTCATGCTGGCATGCTGGGGCATCAGGCCGGAACTGGCCGGGATCATTGACGCGACCCGCGTGGGCACGGACGGCTTCGGCTACGGCGGCTTCGCGGAGTACAACTCGTACAACAACGTCGTGTGGCGGAACGATCCCGACCACATCCAGCTCTCGGCGCCGGACGCTTTCCGCGCGACGACCCTCACCTCACTGACGGGTTCCGTGCTGATGCTTACCGACCCGCCGGAGGTGTACCGCACCGGCCGCGTCGAGGCCGCACGGCGGGCGGCGCCCGTGCCGTTCACGGTGCCGGGCCAGGTGTACGACGTGGATCCCTCGCGATCGAGCCTCATCGGCCAGGCGGACAGGTCGGTGAGCGGTTCCGGGCCCCGGCCGTTCGACGCCGACCAGCGGCTCGTCCAGCCGCTCTACCAGCTCGACGTGAGCCGCCCGTTCGAGCGCTGGACGGTGCTCGCGCGGACGGGCGGCACCGAGGGGCCCATCCGCTTCGCGGACCTGGGCCTCGCTGCCGATCGCGAGTTTATGGTGTTCGAGTTCTGGACGCGCCAGATGCTGGGCGCATTCCGGGAGTTGTTCGTCCCCGGACCCGTGGACTCGCGTTACCAGGTCCAGGATTTCTGCATTCGCGAGCGGCTGGATCACCCGCAGCTTCTGGCCACCAGCCGGCACGTGGGCTGCGGCGTGGTGGACCTGGTGGACGTGGCGTGGAGCGGCGATACGCTGAGGGGGAGCAGTGATGTGGTGGGCGGCGACGCCTACGAGCTGTACCTCACCGAGCCGGCGGGATTCCGGTTCGCCGGGGCCACCGCCGATGGCGCCGAGGTGCTCGGATCCGAACGTTCCGGCGAGCTGCGCGTGGTCCGGCTGAATGCAGGGCACAGCGCACGCGTCACCTGGCGCGTGCGGTGGACGCGCGAACGCTGAGGGCCCGTCACTTCGTGACGAGGTCGGGCCGTACGGTGAGGATCAGGGAGGAACTTGCCGCCGCGATCCGCCCTGGACGTTCCCCGAAGCAGCTCCCTCGCCCAGCCGGTGGCTGAAGCCGCTGCGCAACGCGCAGCCTGGCCTCCAAGCGCATTTGCTGTCAGATTGCTCCCCGATACACAGACAACCCAAGGAGTTGGTTTGGGGGCACCGCATCGTCGCGCACGGGATCATTCACCGGCCCCTGCGGAGGCGCTCGAGCAGTACTTCGAGCCATTCCGTGCCGACACGGTGGGCCACGACCAGACCTTCCGCTCTCCGTATGGGGAACAGCGGATCGTCTACGCCGACTGGACGGCGAGCGGCCGCCTGTATCGCCCCATCGAGCAGCGCCTGCTCGAGGGGTTCGGGCCGTTCGTCGGCAACACGCATTCTGAGGCGAGCATTACCGGATCGGCGATGACACTGGCGTACCATGAGGCGCATCGCATCCTCAAGGTGCACGTCAACGCGGGACCGCAGGACCTCATCCTCACCACGGGCTCGGGGATGACCGGCGGGATCAACAAGTTCCAGCGCCTGCTCGGCCTCAAGGCCCCGGAGAGCCTGCGGCACTACATCCGGCTCGCGGAGGCGGAGCGGCCGGTGGTGTTCGTCACTCACATGGAGCACCACTCCAACCAGACCTCGTGGTACGAAACCATCGCCGACGTCGTGGTCGTCCCGCCCGACGCGCAGGGGATCGTGGACCTCGAGGCACTGGACGAGCTGCTCCACCGGTACCGGGACCGCCCGCGCAAGATCGGCGCGTTCAGCGCCTGCTCCAATGTCACCGGGATCGAGACGCCGTATCACGCGATGGCGAAGCTGATGCATCGCGCCGGCGGCGTGGCGTTCGTGGACTGGGCGGCCTCCGCCCCGTACGTGGCGATGGACATGCACCCGGCCGATCCCGACGAGCGGCTCGACGCCGTGCTCTTCTCGCCGCACAAGTTTCTCGGCGGCCCCGGCTCGGCGGGCGTGCTCATCTTCAACCGCGATCTCTACCACAACCGGGTGCCGGACGACGTCGGCGGCGGGACGGTGGCGTGGACCAACCCATGGGGCCAGTATGCCTTCCTCGACGACCCGGAGGTCCGGGAGGACGCCGGGACCCCCGGTTTCCTGCAGGCGATCAAGGCGGCGTTGGCGGTGCAGCTCAAGGAGGCGATGGGCGTCGAGCCGATGACGCGCCGCGAACACGCCGTCGTGCCGCGGGTGATGGACGCGCTGGAGGCGATCCCCGGCGTGCACGTCCTGGCGCGCGGGTGTCGCGAGCGGCTGGCGATCGTCTCGTTCTACGTGGAGGATGTCCACTACAACCTGATGGTACGGCTGCTGAACGACCGCTTCGGCGTGCAATCGCGCGGCGGCTGCTCCTGCGCGGGCACCTATGGGCACTACCTGCTCAACGTGGATCCGTCGCGCTCGAAGCGCATCACCGACCGCATTGACCATGGTGACTTCTCGGATAAGCCCGGCTGGGTGAGGCTGTCGTTCCACCCCACCACCACGATGGCCGACATCGAGCACTGCATCCGCGCGGTGGCGGAAATCGTGGACCACGCGGATGCCTGGTCGAAGGACTACACCTACTCTCCGGTCACGAACGAGTACGCGCACCGGGACGGCGATGCCGAGTCCATGGCGCGGGTCCACCGGTGGTTCGATCTGGAGCACCGGCAGCTGGAAGGGTAGTCTTCCCCTCGTGATCTCCCGCCGCACCGCCGCACCCACTCGTCAGGCCCTGCGCCCTCCTCGCGCTCGCACCCGCCTGCGGGTACATTTCTCCCCATTCCCACCACTTCAGGAGATCGTCTCGATGAGCATTCGCGCAGGCAAGGCAGTGATGTACGGCGCAGTGGCGCTTTCGCTCGCGGGGTGTTCGACCGTCCGGAGCGCGATGGGTGGCGCCGTGGGCGGCGTCAACACCGGCGTCTCGAACGCGGCGGGCAACGCCGTGGCCGGGCAGTTCCGTGGTCCCTCGGTGCCGGGCGCGCCGGCCGGCGGGGCGGGCGGCGCTGGCATGGCGGGCGCGCAGTCGGCGCAGATGATGACCTACTACGCCAACTGGATGTTCACCCTCGGCTTCAATTCGGGCGGCTACTGGCTGCCCAACTCCGACCTCCAGCCGGGCCAGTCGGTGACCTTCGAGTTCGCGACGCACGACAAGACGCAACGGATGGAGCATGCCTATCTGACCAAGCTGCCCGACGGCAAGCAGTGGTACCGCGTGAAGTGGTACGACCTGAGCGACAAGCCGGACACGGTGGTCTTCGAGGCGTTGTTCAATGCCGACCGCTCGCAGGTTCTGCGGATGCGCGGCAAGACGAGCGGCCAGCAGGCGGGTGAGATCCCGGTCGAGCAGAATACCGGCTTCTCGTGGCGCGAGCCTACCTACTTGACGCAGGAGAGCCTGAACGCGGCGAACGTGGGCACCGAGAACATCTCGACCCCGGCGGGCAATTTCACCACCAAGCACATCCGCTACACGCTGATGGGCGGTGGCACCTACGAGTGGTGGACGGCCGACAACGTTCCCGGCGGCGTCGTGAAGTACTTGGTCGGCTACGAGAGCAACATGTACACCCAGCCCCTCGTCGCGATGGCGAGCAACGCCACGACGGAGCTGGGCAGCTACTAGGTTCCGGCGGAATCAAGGCAGGAGAACGGGCGGCCCCTGGTGGGCCGCCCGTTGCGTTGCGGGGCCCCTCGCGGCCGGTTGGGACCGGCCCGCCCCCTCAAGGCCGCTTGGCACCGCCGTCCCGCCGGGCCGCTGTCCGGCTCCTGCTTGCGCGATGGAACTTTGCGTTGTAAAGTACTTCACAACACAACGCGGAGCGGTGGTCGTGAGCCTGATGGACCTGGTGGGGACCCTGGTGCTGCTGGGGTCGGTGCTGTTGGTGCTTGTTATGGTGGGTCGTCTCGCGGTGCTCGCGCTGCGGGGCCGATGGGATGGCGCGCGCCGGGGTGCCCGGGGGCTTGGTCTCTATCTCGCCTGCTATGCGGGGATCCTGGTCACGGTGGCGCTGGTGATGCCGCGCCAAGTGCTCGCGACGCGCGAGCGGGAGTGTTTCGACGACTGGTGCGCGGCGGGGACCAGCGCCGAGCCTGCCGCGGCCGCCGATGCGCCGTGCGCCGCGGAGGCCGGGACGCGGGTGTGGGTCGCGACGGTGGAGGTTTCCAGCGACGCCAAGCGTGTCCGCCAGCGGGCGCCCGACGCGCACGCCCTGCTGGAGGATCGCGGCGGACGAGAGTACGCCGCCTGCGGCGGGCCGCTCGGCACCAACGCGCTTGCGGACGAGCTCGGACCGGGCGAGTCCTTCCTGGTCACGGAGCCCTTCCGCCTCCCTGCGGGCGCGGTGCCCGCTGGAGTGGTGATCAGCCACGGCGCGTTTCCGGGCGTCTTGATCATCGGCGACGACCAGAGCCTGTTCCACTCGCGCACCCTGCTCGGGGTCGCCGTGCGCGGCGGCTGACACCGCGCGCGGGCCCGGCTTCCCGCCGAACGGCCGGGCGCGGGGCTGCTGGCGCGGCGGTACTGACGATCGTTCCGCCGCAGTAGTATTCTAGCCCGTGCCCGACATTCCGCCGGACCTTCAGACCGCCCTCGCCGACCGCTACGAGCTGCAACGCGTGCTCGGCCGCGGGGGCATGGCGACGGTCTATCTCGCGGGCGACCGGAAGCACCACCGCCAAGTCGCGCTGAAGGTGTTGCGCCCGGATCTCGCGGCGTCGCTGGGCGCCGAGCGCTTCCTGCAGGAGATCCAGATCGCGGCCCGGCTGACGCATCCGCACATCCTCGCGCTGCACGACTCGGGCGAAGCGGCCGGCTTCCTCTTCTACGTGATGCCGTTCATAGACGGCCCCTCGCTGCGCTCGCGGCTCGAAGCGGTACGGCGTCTCGATCTCGCCGACGCGCTCGCCATCGCCGCGCCGGTGGCCGAGGCGCTGAGCTACGCCCACCGGATGGGGGTGTTCCACCGGGACATCAAACCCGAGAACATCCTGCTCGACCGGCGCGGCCGGGTGAAGGTGGCGGATTTTGGTTTGGCGAAAATTGTAGCGGCGGAGTCTTCGTTTGGAGTTCCGCCTTTAGGCCGTTCGGGTGCGGCAGATGCGGACCGGCTAAAGCCGGAACTCCAAACTTCCCTGACCGCCGCCGGCAAAGTCATGGGCACGCCGAACTACATGGCGCCGGAACAGGCCGAGCATCCGGCGGAAGTGGATCACCGCGCGGACATCTACGCGCTGGGCGTGGTGTTTTACCAGATGCTCACC
>PMIK01000057.1 GCA_003157095.1 Gemmatimonadota bacterium
GGCATCACGTTCTTCGACACCGCCGACATCTACGGGCGGGGCCGGAGCGAGGAGTTCCTCGGAGAGCTGCTCGCGCCCCGGCGCGCCGAGGTCGTGATCGCCACCAAGTTCGGCATGGAGATGGATGCCGGGCGGAAGGGCGCCAAGCCCGACTACGTGCGCCGCGCCGCCGAGGACAGCCTCAGGCGGCTCCGCACCGACTACATTGACCTTTACCAGCTGCACCGGCCGGACCCCGCGACGCCGATCGAGCAGACGCTCGCGGCTCTGGACGAGCTGGTGCGGAGCGGGAAGGTCCGCGAGATCGGGTGCTCCTATTTCACGGCGCCGGAACTCAGCGCCGCGCGGGACGCCGCGGGCACCAACGCGAAGTTCGCCAGCGTCCAGAACGAGTACAGCCTCCTCCACCGCGAGCCCGAGGGAGGAGTCCTGGCGGAATGCGAGCGGCAGGGCCTCGCGTTCCTGCCGTACTACCCGCTGGCCAGCGGCGTCCTGACGGGCAAGCACCGTTGGGGCCGGAGCGTGCCGCGCGACACGCGGCTCGCGACCGACGGGGACTGGGCCCGGCGCTTCCTCACGGAGCGGAACCTGGGGGTTGCCGAGGCGCTGGCGGAGTACGCCGCCTCGCGCGGCCACACGCTGCTCGAGCTGGCGGTCTCGTGGCTGCTGAGCCGGCCGGCCGTGGCGTCCGTCATCGCCGGCGCTTCGTCGCCGGAGCAGGTGCGCGTCAACGCAATCGCTGGAGGCTGGCGGCTTGCGCCGGAAGATCACGCCGAGGTAAATCGGCTCACGGAGGTACAGGCATGACTCAGCGGAAGAAGCTCGCGATCCTGGTAGGGGGCGGCCCGGCGCCGGGCATCAACAGCGTGATCGGCGCCGCGACCATTCGCGGCGTCCTCGAAGGTGTGGACGTGGTCGGCATCGAGGACGGCTTCGCGTGGGTGATGCACGGCAACATCGAGCACGTCGTGCCGCTCACGATCGAGCTGGTCAGCCGCATCCATTTCCGCGGTGGCTCGATCATCGGCATCGCGCGCGCCAACCCCACCACCGACCCGCAGCTCCTCGAGAACACCGTGACCTCGCTGCTGCGGATGAACGTCTCGGACCTGATCTCGATCGGCGGCGACGACACCGCCTTCTCCGCGATGCGCCTCGAGCAGAAGTCGGCGGGCCGCATCCACGTCGTGCACGTGCCCAAGACGATTGACAACGACCTCGATCTCCCCCCCGACATTGACACCTTCGGCTTCCCGACGGCGCGCCACTACGGCGCGGAAATCGTCAAGAACCTGATGGTGGACGCCCATGCCACGTCGCGGTGGTATTTCATCATCACGATGGGCCGGAAGACGGGCCATCTCGCGCTGGGCATCGGCAAGCCCGCCGGCGCCACCCTCACGCTGATCCCGGAAGAGTTCGGTTTCCGGAACGTGAAGTTGAAGGCGGTCGTGGACACGCTCGTGGGCGCGATCATCAAGCGGCTCGCCGAGGGGCAGCGCCACGGCGTCGCGGTCATCGCCGAGGGCGTGGTGGAGGGGCTCGACCCGGCCGACCTCTCCGAGTTGAGGGAGGTCGAGCGGGATGCGCACGGCAACCTGCGCATCGCGGAGGTCTCCATCGGAGAGATCCTGAAGCGCGCCGTGCAGGAGCGGTTGAACCAGTTCGGCCTCAAGATGACCGTCGTCGCCAAGAACATCGGCTACGAGCTGCGCTGCGCCGACCCCATCCCCTACGACATGGAGTACACCCGCGACCTGGGTTACTGCGCCGCGAAGTACCTTCTCACGGGCGGCAGCGGGGTGATGATCTCGATGCAGGGCGGGCACTTCGTCCCGGTGCCCTTCAGCGAGATGCTCGACCCCCAGACCGGCCGCACCCGCGTCCGGCAGGTGGACATCCACTCGACCCGCTACGCCATCGCCCGGCGCTACATGATCCGGCTGCGCCGCGACGACTTCGAGGACCCGCACGAGCTGGCCAGGTTCGCCGCGACGGCGCACCTCTCGCTGGAGGAGTTCCGCGACCAGTTCGAGTACCTGGTCAAGGACGAGCCGCCGCCGCTGGATCTTGGCCTCCACGGGAAGCCGGCCGCCCGCCCCAATTCGTAGCGTCCAGCTTCGGTTTCCCGGGCACGGAAAATGCCCCTCGGGTGGACGTGCATGAGCGCGCGTTCGCCTGAGGGGCTGCGGTGGCCGGCCGGGTAGCACCGCACAAATGGGTCGTCGCCGGGACCGTGCTGACCGGCACGTTCATGGCCGTGCTGGACGGGAGCATCGTCAACGTCGCGCTCCCGCACATGATGGGCTCGCTCGGCGCGACGCTCGAAGAGATCACCTGGGTCGCCACCGGTTACCTCCTCTCCAACGTCCTGATCATGCCGATCGTCGCGCTGCTGTCGGCGCGCTTCGGCCGGAAACGCTTCTACATGACGAGCGTGATCGCGTTCACGCTCGCCTCGATGGCGTGCGGGGCCGCGCGCAGCCTGCCCGTCCTCGTGGCCTTCCGCGCCATCCAGGGGCTGGGCGGCGGCGCGCTGATCACGGTAGCGCAGGCGATCCTGCGGGAGACGTTTCCGGTCGAAGAGCAGGGCCTCGCCATGGGCATCTACGGCGTCGGGGTCATCGTCGCCCCGGCCGTCGGGCCCACGCTGGGCGGGTGGCTCACCGACCAGTACTCGTGGCCGTGGATTTTCTACGTCAACGTGCCCATCGGGATCATCAACCTGCTGCTCGTGCAGGAGTTCATCCACGATCCGCATTATTTGGTGCGCCAGAAGGGGCGGATTGACTGGACGGGCATCGGGCTGATGGCCGTCGGGCTCGGCTCGCTTCAGCTGATGCTCGAGAAGGGACAGGAGAAGGACTGGTTCGCCTCTTCGCTGATCGTCTGGTTCGCGGTGCTGGCGGTGGTCGGGCTCGGCCTGTTCATCTGGCGCGAGCTGAGGGTGGACCGGCCGGCGGTGGACCTGAAGATCCTCAAGAATCTGCCGTTCGCATCGGGCACCGCGCTGGGCGGCGTGCTGGGGATGGGGATGTACGGCACGCTGTTCCTGCTGCCGGTCTTCCTCCAGAACCTGCTGGGNNCGGCCCGATCGGCGGATGGTTCTACAACCGGGTCGGGCCCCGCGTCCTCGTGCTCATCGGCCTGGCCCTCAACGCATTCGCGTTCTGGCAGCTGTCGCACCTGACGAGCCAGGTCGGGGCGTGGGACATCTTCTGGCCGCAGGTCTGGTCCGGAGCCGGGATGGGCCTCCTGTTCGTCGCGATCGCCACGGCGGCGCTCTCGGCCATCCCCAAGCCCAGGATGACGGCGGCGACGGGCCTCTACAACGTGGTGCGCCAGGTGGCCGGCAGCATCGGGATCGCGGTGGCGGCCACGCAGCTCAGTTACGGCACCCAGCGCTATCACGACCTCATCTCGGAGCATGTGACGATGTACGGCGAGGGCACGCGGCTCTTCCTGCAGCGCGTGACGGCCGCGATGCGGGGAGCGGGGGCCGATCCCGTCACGGCCGGGAAGCGGGCGCTCGCCATCCTCGACGGGCGGGTGACGCGGCAGGCGGTGGTGCTGGCGTACAACCACATCTTCCAGCTGGCGGCGGTGCTGTTCGTCGTGGCCATTCCGCTGGTGTGGCTCCTGAAGGCCAAGCCGGTGCGGGATGGGCCGGCGCCGATCGCCGTCGACTGACGCGCATCCACTAGTCGGGCCGCGACGCCCCGCGTAGCTTCCCGCTCGATTCCACCTCGAACCGATTCGAGCGCCGTCCATGCCGTGGTCGCCGGGCGTCACATCCGCGAGCACCGTTCTCCTGCTCTCCGCCCTGGCCGGCGGGTGCGCCGCGCCGGCGGGCCGGCCTGCATCCTACCGGCCGCGGCAGCGGCAGGTCACCATCACCGCGGTGCCGCTGCTCACCCGGGAGATGCAGCGCATCTACCCCTTCCTGGCGCGTGATTTCGCGCCGGGCGGCGTGCTCGCGGGCAAGGAGGTCTACGCCTTCGAGCCGAGCAGCATCACGGTGGTGGAGGGGGACACGCTCGNNACGCTCGTCAATCCGGAGGACGACGCGCACTCGTTCGTCCTGCCCGGTCTCGCGGTCGGCATGCCGCCGCAAACGGCGGTGACGGCGCAGTACGTGGCGAGCAGGGCCGGCATCTACTCGTACACCTGCTCCATTCCCTCCCATCTGCCGTTCATGTACGGCACCCTGGTGGTGCTCCCGAAGTCGCAGTTCCGCACGCGCTGACGCCCCCGAGCGGAGCCCGCCGCCCGTCCGGCCCTTGCGCAGGCGTTGGCATGGTGCGGCGCAGGCCGCTCGCGGGTTGACAAGACGCGGAGCTGAGGCGACCCTGACCCTCCCCCAGTGACCCGAGATCGTGGCGACTCGTAACCGTGTGCTCGTTCTGCTCGCGCTGGCCGAGCTGCTCGGCATGTCCGTGTGGTTCTCGGCCAGCGCGCTGGCGCCGCAGCTCGAGCGCGCCTGGGCACTGACCCCGGCCCAGACCGGCTGGCTCACCGCCACCGTGCAGCTGGGATTCGTGGCCGGGACGGCCATCGCCGCGGTGCTGAACCTCGCCGACCTCGTTCCCACGCGCATCTACTTCGCGCTCGCCGCGCTCGCGGCGGCCGCATGCAACCTCGCGCTGCTGGCGGCGGGCGGGTTTGCCCCGGCCCTCCTCACGCGGTTCGGCACCGGGTTCTTCCTCGCGGGCGTGTACCCGCCGGCGATGAAGATGATCGCCACCTGGTACAAGGACGCCCGCGGCTTCGCGATCGGCACCATCGTCGGGGCCCTGACCGTGGGGAAGGCGATGCCATACCTGGTGCACGGGCTCGAGCGCGCGGGTGCCGCGCCGGTCGTGCTGGGGGCATCGGGCGCGGCCGCGCTCGCGGGTCTGCTCGTTCTCGCCGCATACCGCGACGGCCCCCATCCCTTCGAGCGGCGTCCGTTCGCGTGGAGCCTCGTCGGCAGCGTGCTGCGCGACCGCGGGACCCGGCTCGCCATCGGCGGCTACCTCGGGCACATGTGGGAGTTGTACGCGATGTGGACGTGGATCGCCGTGTTCCTCGCCGCGGGAGCCGGCTTCGGCCCGCGCGCGGCCGATGTGGCCGGCTTCGCCGCGATCGCCGTCGGCGGTGCAGGGTGCGTCGTCGGCGGCTGGCTGGCGGACCGCTACGGACGCGAGCGGCTCACCATCTGGGCCATGGTCGCCAGCGGCGGCTGCGCGGCGGTCATCGGCCTCGGCGCCGCCTCGCCCGGCCTCGCGCTCGCGGTCGCGCTGGTGTGGGGCTTCACCGTCGTCGCCGACTCGGCGCAGTTCAGCGCCCTGGTGACGGAGCTGGCGCCCGCGCACGCGGTGGGCACGGCGTTGACGCTCCAGACGTCGCTGGGCTTCCTGCTGACGATGGGTTCCATTCAGCTGGTGCCGCACCTGGTGGCCGGCGTGGGGTGGCGCTGGGCCTTCGTGGCGCTGGTGGCGGGCCCGGCGTGCGGCATCACCGCCATGCGAAGGCTGCGCCGGCTGCGCGATGCGGCTTGACGGGCGAAGTCCGCCGGGGGATAGACATCGCCCCGTCGTTCTGGTAGTTCCCATGTAGCCCCCGTGCCGACGCTCCGTTCCTTCCTCCGATCGGTGCCGGTGCTGGTCCTCGTGGCCGGCACGGCGTGTCGCACCGTCGCGCCGGCGGGCCCCGGCCCCGCCACCCCCGTTGTACTGCCGTTCCTGAACCCGGACCTGGCCCTGGACGCGCGCGTCGCCGATGTGGTCGGGCGCCTCACGCTCGAGGAGAAGGTCGGCCAGCTGATGAACACGGCGCCCGCGATTCCGCGGCTCGGCATTCCCGCCTACGACTGGTGGAGCGAGGGACTGCACGGGGTGGCGCGCGCCGGCGTCGCTACGGTCTTCCCGCAGGCCATAGGCCTGGCCGCCACGTGGGACACGGCGCTCATGCTCCGGGTGGCCGGCGTCATCTCGACGGAGGCGCGGGCCAAGCACCACGAGGCGGTGCGCGAGGGACGTCGCGACATCTACGAGGGACTCAGCTTCTGGTCCCCCAACATCAACATCTTCCGCGATCCGCGTTGGGGCCGCGGNNCGCGGCCAGGAGACCTACGGCGAGGACCCGTTCCTCACCGGCCGCCTCGCGGTGGCGTTCGTCCGGGGGATGCAGGGCGACGACCCGCGCTACCTGCGCGTGATCGCGACGCCGAAGCACTTCGCGGCCCACAGCGGTCCCGAGCCGGGGCGCCACGGCTTCGACGCCGTCGTGGATCAGCGCGACCTCGAGGAGACCTACCTCCCGGCGTTCGGGGCCGCGGTCGCCGAGGGCGGCGCCCAGTCGGTGATGTGCGCCTACAACCGGCTCGACGGCACGCCGGCCTGCGCCAACCCGTTCCTGCTGCGGCAGACGCTGCGGGAGCGCTGGGGATTCCAGGGATACGTGGTCTCCGACTGCGACGCGGTGGACGATATCCGCACCGGCCACAAAGTCACGGCCGACAGCGCGGAGGCGGCCGCGATGGCGCTGAAGGCGGGAGACGACCTCAACTGCGGGCGCACGCACCGGATGCTCGTGGAGGCCGTGCGCCGGGGCATGGTCACCGAGGCGCAGGTGGATACGGCCGTGGGTCGGCTGTTCCGCGCCCGGTTCCGGCTCGGGATGTTCGATCCCCCGGAGCGGGTGCCGTACGCCGCGACTCCGTTCGGCGAGAACGACTCGCCCGCGCACCGCGCCCTCGCGCTCGAGGCCGCGCGGAAGTCCATCGTCCTCCTCAGGAACGACGGCGGTGCGCTGCCGCTCCGGCGCGGCCTTCGCCGCATCGCCGTCATCGGTCCCAACGCCGACGACGTGGACGTCCTGCTCGGCAACTACAACGGCCTTCCGGCGGAGCCCGTGACGCCGCTCGCCGGCATCCGCGCGAAGGTCGCGCCGGCGACCGAGGTGGTGTACGCGCGCGGCAGCGAGGTGGCGCCCAACACACCGTCGCTCGAGGTGGTGCCGCCGTCCGCGCTGGTCTCCGACACGGGCGACCTGCGTGCGTCCGGCCTTGCGGGCTCGTACTTCGCCAACCACGACTGGCTCGGCGCGCCGGCGGTGACGCGTGCCGACACCGCGCTGAGCTTCTTCTGGCGACGGTCGCCGGCGCCGGGGATTCCGGCCGACAGTTTCAGCGTCCGCTGGACCGGCGCCATCGTGCCTCCGGCCACGGGGCGCTACGCGCTCGGCGTCGAGGCCCTCGGCGTCGTGCGGCTCTATCTCGACGACTCGCTCATCGTGCAGTTCTCGGAGCGCCACGAGGTGGCGACGGCGTGGGCGGACGTCGATCTCGTCGCCGGCCGGCTGCGGAGGATCCGCGTCGAGTACGCGGACCGCCGGCCCGACGCCGTCGTGCGGCTGGTCTGGTCCGTGCCGGACGCCCATCTGCTCGACTCGGCCGTCGCGGCGGCGCGGCAGGCCGACGTGGCGGTGCTCTGCCTGGGTCTCTCACCGCGCCTGGAGGGCGAGGAGCTGCCGGTCCGCGTGCCGGGGTTCGAGGGTGGCGACCGCACCAGCCTGGATCTCCCGGCTCCGCAGGAGGCGCTGCTCGAGGCGGTGGTGGCGACGGGGAAGCCGGTGGTGCTCGTGCTCTTGAACGGTTCCGCGCTGTCGGTCACCTGGGCGGCGGAGCACGTGCCCGCGATCGTCGAGGCGTGGTACCCAGGTCAGGCGGCGGGCACCGCCCTCGCCGACGTGCTGTTCGGCGACTACAACCCGGCGGGGCGGCTCCCGGTCACGGTCTACCGCTCGGTGGGCCAGCTGCCGGCGTTCACCGACTACCGGATGACAGGGCGGACCTATCGCTTCTTCCGGGGCGAGGCGCTCTACCCGTTCGGCTACGGGCTGAGCTACACGCGATTCCGCTATCGGGATCTCCGGGTGCCGCCGGAGGTGCGCGCAGGGGATTCCGCCGCGGTCTCGGTGGAAGTGGAGAACGCGGGCGGCGTGATGGGGGAGGAAGTCGTCGAGCTCTTTGTCACCGCGCTCGACGGGGACGCGCGCTCGCCGATCCGGTCGCTGGAGGGGTTCTCCCGCGTAGCGCTCGCGCCGGGGGAACGGCGGCGCGTGGTCCTCGCGCTTGAGCCGCGTTCGCTATCGCGGGTGGATGCCGCCGGACGGCGCGCCGTGCAGCCAGGGCGCTACGAGGTGAGCGTCGGCGGCAGGCAGCCCGGCGCGTCCGCCGTCGCCGACGCGGCAGCGCTTGAGGTGCTGCGGGCACGATTCGACGTGTTCGGGCAGGAACATCCACTGAGCAGGTAGAAGAGCGAGCAGGCAGCAAGCCGCACGCTCGCGCCGGCGCGGCCTTTTCGGCCTCGCCCCACGTCCGGAACTTCTCCCGCCACGCACCACCTTTCAGCCACCTCCCAGCCTTCTGGCCCGATTCCTGCTTGGAACACGCCCGTCGCAGGCGCGATTCCCGATCTTCCGGAGGCTCCGTGGGGCGGCAGGTGTTCGGTGTGTGCGCGATCGCTCTGCTGCTCACCAGCGGCAAGGCCGCTGCGCAGGAAGGGCCGGCACACCAGGACATCTTCGGGCAGTTGCAGAAGGTAGGGCTGACCGCGGACGGAGGATGGTGGCTCGCGGTCGCCGGGCACGCGCGCTGGCGGGCGGAGAGTTGGACCGGCTACAACTTCGGTGCGCCCGCGACGGCGGACCCGAACGACACCTATTCCCTCGGCCGGTTCTTCCTGAGCGTGGACGTCCATGCCGGAACAGCGTTCCGGTTGCTCGTCGAGGGCAAGAGTTCCATCGCCAGCGATCGGACGCTGCTGGGCGGGCGCCGCACGTCGGACGTGGACGCGCTCGACTTGCAGCAGGGCTACGCCGAGCTGACACTGCCCCCGGTAGGGGGCGCCACGACGCAACTGCGCGTGGGCAGGCAAGAGCTTCCGCTCGGCCGGGAGCGATTGGTGAGTGCGAGCGATTGGTCCAACACGCGCAGGAGCTTCGAAGGCGCCACGGGCCGGCTGCTCGCGGGCCCATGGAGCGTCATCGGCATGGTGGTCGCGCCGGTCACGGTCCAGAGCTACGCCTTCAACCACCGCGATCCGCACACTCTGCTGTACGGCGCCTACGCCACCGATCCGAAAGCGACGGCACATCTCGGCCTCGATCTCTACTGGCTGGGACTCAGACGTGATTCGGTGGCGATCAACGGCACCAGCGGCCGGGAAGACCGGCAGACCTTCGGCGCGCGGCTGTGGGGCGCCGAGCGTGGCGCGGGTCTGGACTACGAAGCGGAGTTGGCGAGCCAGGCCGGGACCGTGGGGCGCGAGCGGATCGGCGCCTGGTTGGCGGCGGGGCAGGCCGGGTTCACGTTCCGCGCCGCGCTCGCGCCACGGGTGTATGTCGGCGCGGACTACGCCAGCGGAGACGCGGCGCCGGGCGGCAGCGTCGGCACGTTCAACGAGTTGTTCGGCACCGCGCATCGCTATCACGGCTACATGGACGTCAACGGCGGGCAGAACCTGGTGGACTGGAAGGCCGGTGTGTCATTGAAATGGCGCGGCGTCACGGGGGTCGCACTCGATTGGCACCATTTCGATCGAGCCAGCCGGAGCGATGCCTTCTACAGTGCGACGTTGGCCGTGACGCGGAGCGCGGGCAGCGGCCTGGCTCGCCACCTCGGGGACGAACTCGACGTCACGGGGCGCTATCCGATGGGCCGCCACCTGCTGGTGATGGCTGGCTACAGCCACTACTTCCCCGGCGCCTTCGTCAGCCAGACCGGCACGAGCCGCGGGATCAACTACACCTACTTCTCCACCCAGTTCACGCTGTAGGTCCGCCGACGCCGACTACCGCGCGCCCTTGCGCAGGAGGCCGCCCAGGGACAGCGGGCCGTCGCCGAGCGCGACCAGCGCGAGGGCGGCGGCGAGCAGCAGGCCTTCGAGCACGAACGGGCGGCCGGTCGGCCGGACGGCGAGCTGGATCGCCACGACCATCTCGATCGCCATGCAAATCGCCCAGGATCGCGTGAGGACGCCGGCCACCACGCACGCGGCGCCCACCGTCTCCACGATCATCACCACGACGGCCGCCACGTGTGGGAGGGGGATGCCGAGTCCGTGAAAGAAAACCGCGACCGCCTCGACTCCCATTCCCGCCTTCACGATGCCGTGCCTCAGAAAGATCCATCCCACCGCGATCCTCAGCACCAGGGACGCGTAGGGCGTGAGCCGGCCGGTCCACCGCTGCAGGGTCGAGAATCGCTTCATGGTCGCAGCACCTCCTCGATGGCGGACCGGACTCTGACCCGCGGCTCCTTCGCGAGCCGCTGAAGAAGCAGGGCGCGCGCCGGGGCGCCGCCCAAATGCGCCAGCACGCGCACCGCGGACGCCGCAAAGAGCGCATCCGGGTCGTCGAGGTACCGGGTGGCCAGGGTGACGGCCCGGGCCGTGTCTCCCTGTTGCGGCAGCAGGTTGAGCGCGCCGACGCGGTTGTTGCGGTCCTCTCCCGGCGCGGTCAGGCGCTCGAGCGCGGCCGCGGCCTCGGGCGCATGGAAGCGAGCCAACGAGAAGGCGGCCGTTTGCCGCACGAGGCCGGGCTGCCCGGGCCGGGTCGCGTCCACGAGCAGCGGCAGCACGTCCGCTGCGCCGCTCCTGGCCAGCACTCCGAGGGCCGACGCGCGCACGAAGTTGCTCGGGTCGCCCGCGTACAGGCCGCGCGCCGCCGCCGCTTGGGCCGCCGGATCGAGCAGGCGGAGAGCCCGGAGCGCGCGCACCCGCACGCCGCTGTCCGGATCGCGAAGCGCCGAGCGCACGATGTCCTTCCCCTCGGGCATCGAGTCGGCGGTCATCTGCTCGAGCGCCACGCGGCGCAACGCCGGGTCGCGGTCGTTGAGGACGATGAGCCGGCGCGCCAATACCGCGGCGCTGTCGTGCGACCCAGCCAGCTGCTGGAGGGCCCAGAAGCGGGCGGCAAACTCCAGGTCGTGTTCCGCCATCGTCGCCAGCTCGGCCGTCGTCTGGTCGCCCGTCACCTGTCCCAGCAACCAGCCGCCCTCGTCGAACCGCACCGAGAGCGGAGCGTCCGGGAGCGGGATCGCGAACGTGTCGCGCTGCTTCGAAATCATGATCTGCTGGCGCACCACGGAGTCGCGCGTGATTACCCGGACCGTGACCGGGAACCGGAACAGCGGGTGCAGCGAGTCCACCGGCTGGGTCTGGTTCACCATCAGGTGCAGGACCTTGAGACCCTCGGCCCAGTGCCGGGCCCAGTGCACCTTCGGGTAACCGATGCCGTATGCCCACTGGTCGAAGAACCAGTCGAGGTCGCAGTTGCAGGTCTTCTCGAAGGCCACGGCGTAGTCGGCCGTGGTCACCGCCTTGAACGCGTTGTCGGTCAGGAACCGCCGCTCCCCCGCCCAGAAGAGCGAATCGCCCAGCAGCCGCCGGAGCTGGTGGGCCAGCTGCGCGCCCTTGGGATAGACGTGCCCGCTGAAGAAGAGGTTGATGGGGTCGTGGCCCTGGTAGAGTCCCCACACCAGCGGACGCTCCTGGTTCTGATCCGCCGCCATCGCCCCCTGCTGCTGCCCGATCCAGCTGAGCTGGCCGGCGTCCCAGCCGCGGGTCTTCTCGTTCTCCACCGACTCCATGTACGTCGCCATGCCTTCGTTGAGCCAGGCGTCGGCCCAATCGGCGGTCGTGATCAGATCGCCGAACCACTGGTGCGCCAGCTCGTGCGCCACCAGGCCGCGGCCGCTCTGCTCGGGCTCGTCGCCGGCGGAGTGGAGCGCGTCGTCGGTCTGGGTCGTGGCGGAGACGTTCTCCATGCCGCCGTAGGTGAAGTCGGGAATCGCCGACTGGTCGTACTTGGCCCAGGGGAAGGGCACCAGCAGCTCCGAGAACAGCTCGATCATCGTCGGCGTCTCGCCGAAGGTGCGCCACGCGGCCTGGACGGTGTCCGGGTACACCCAGTAGTCCACCGGCACCCCGCGCCACTGGTCCTTCAGCACCGCGAACGGCCCCACGACCACCGAGTAGAGGTAGGTGGAGGCAGGCCGCTCCTGCGCCCAGTGCCAGACGCGTTGCGCGCCACCCGCGGCCGGCGATACGTCCACCAGGCGTCCGTTGGACAGGACGCTGAGCCCCGTGTCCGCGGTGACGAAGAACTCCCAGGTCGCCTTGTCGTCCGGGGCGTCGTAAGTCGGCACCCAGGCCCGCGTCTCGGTGGCCTCGCCTTGCGTCCAGATGACGCGTGCACGGGGCACGAAATAGAGCCCGCGCTCCGGGGTCCCGTGATAGCGCAGCGCGAACTCGACCGTATCGCCTACGGCCGCCTGGCGCGCCAGCCGCACGGTCACGTGCGCCGTGTCGGCGGTGAAGCGCAGGCGGCGGCCGCCCTGGGTCGCCTCGTCAATCGTCAGGTTCTCCGCGTTGAAGCGGACGGTGTCCGCCGGCTGCTCCGTGATGACCAGCGTGCTGGTCACCGTCCCCGAGACGGAGCGCTGCGCGACATCGAAGCTCACCGCGATCTTCTGGTGCAACAGATCGAACCCGTGCGGCGGAGCGGTCCAGTCGCGCGGCGCGACGTACGCGCCCACCACGCCGGTGGGCCGCTGGGCGAGGGCGATGCGGGCCGTCAGGCCCTGCGCGGCCAGCGCNNGCGGCGCAGCAAGCCAGAGGAAAGCCAACGAAGCGGTACCGGCGCATGCACCCCCCGGGGAGACGTTTGGGGCTTACCGATTGGATGGGGAATCCTAGCGGAGGGTTGCCACCGTGGGCAACGACTCACGCGCTTGCGTGCGACCCCCGGCGTGGCCAGCTTGCACGCCTTCCAGCCCAACCGCCGACGTCACGTGGGGGACGCATGCGCCTCGTTGTCATCCGCCGCGAATTGCTCGCCGCTCTCGCCGTAGCCGCCACCGCCGCCCCCGGCTGTGCCCAGCAGCGGGACGCCTCGCCCGGCTTCGGGCGGCGGGAGGTCATGATCCCGATGCGCGACGGCGTGAAGCTCTTCGCCGCGATCATGACACCCAAGGGGGCCGCGGCACCGCTGCCCATCCTCCTGACGCGGACGCCGTACGGCGCCGCCGGCTGGCAGGACGGCCGGCCGGCGCCGGCAAATCTCACGGCGCTCGCCGCCGACGGGTACGTGTTCGTACAGGAGGACATTCGCGGCCGCAACAAGTCGCAGGGCGTGTTCGTGATGAACCGCCCCAACCGCGACCCCGGGGACTCGACCGCCACCGACGAGAGCACCGACACCTACGACACGGTCGAGTGGCTGATCCACAACGTCGCGAACAACAATGGGCGCGTGGGCCTGTTCGGCATTTCGTACCCGGGCTGGCTCGCCGAAGAGGCGCTCATCGGGGCGCACCCGGCGGTCAAGGCGATCTCCCCACAGGCGCCGATGACCGACACCTGGCTGGGGGACGATTTCTTCCACCAGGGCGCGTTCCGGCAGGCGTACGGCTTCGAGTACGGGTGGGGCATGGAGGCGGGCGAAGTCGGCGCGGGCGACCTGCCCATCACCGGGAAGGACACGTACACCTGGTATCTGGCGTTCCCGAGCCTCAAGGCGCTCACCGATTCGACGGGCGCCATGCGCATTCCCACGTGGCGCCGCTTCGTCGAGCATCCGGCGTACGACAGCGTGTGGCAGCGGCGGGCCTTCGAGCGGTCGGTGACCGGTGTGACCATCCCGACCCTCACCGTGGGCGGCTTCTGGGATCAGGAGGACCTGTTCGGTCCCCAGGCGACATTCGAGGCGCTGGAGCGCTTCGACCGGACCGGCATCAACCACCTCGTCATCGGGCCGTGGAGCCACGGCCAGTGGGGCTTCCCGGGCGGTGAGTCGCTCGGCAACGTGAGCTGGGGCAGCGCGACCTCCGATTCGTTCGAGATCAACATCCAGGCTCCGTGGTTCGCCTACTGGCTGAGAGACAAGGGCGACGGCCGTTTCCCGGAGGCGCGGCTGTTCGACGGCGGCACCGACCGGTGGCGCAGCTTCGACCGCTGGCCGCCGCGAGAGGCACAGGCGCGTGATCTCTACTTTCGTGACGGCGGCCGGCTGTCGTTCGAGCGGCCGGTCGAGCGCGAGGGCGCCGACGAGTACCGCTCCGACCCCGCCAACCCGGTGCCGTATCGCCCGCGGCCGGTCGAGGTGACATATAGTCCGGGCTCGCGCTGGGCGCGGTGGATGACGGAGGACCAGCGATTCGTGGATGGGCGCCCCGACGTGCGCACCTGGGCCACGCCGCCGCTGACCGACGACCTGACCATCGCGGGCGACGTCACGGCCCATCTCTTCGCCTCCACCACCGGCTCCGACGCCGACTGGGTGGTCAAGCTGATAGACGTGTACCCGGACCGCGCGTCGGGCGCGCCGGAAGTGGCCGCCCGTCCGGGCATGGCGGGTTACGAGCTGATGGTGGCGGGCGACATCATGCGCGGGCGCTACCGCCGGAGCTGGGAGCGGCCGGAGCCGATCCGCTCCGGCGCGGTGGAGTCATACACGGTGGACCTGCACCATCAGCTCTACACTTTCCGGCGTGGTCACCGGATCATGGTGCAGGTGCAGAGTAGCTGGTTCCCGCTCTACGACCGGAACCCGCAGACCTTCGTGGACAACATCTTCCTGGCGCCGGCGGGCGCGTACCAGGCCGAGACCGAGCGCATCTACCGCTCGGCCTCTCAGCCCTCGCACGTCGAAGTAACGGTATTGCCGCGCTAGGAACGGCGGGTCAGGCGGCCTCGACCCTGAGCTGGTTCTTGCCGTCCCGCTTGGCCTGGTAGAGCACCTGGTCGGCGCGGCGGAGTAGCACGTCCACCGACATCGGCGGGACGGTGAAGGTGACGGCCCCGACGCTGAGTGTGGCGAAGCGGCAGGCCTCGGGCAGCGCCTCCAGCACCTGGCGGCGCAGCTCCGACAGGACCTTCTCGCCCGCCGGCGCTCCCGTCTCGGGGAGGCAGATGGCGAATTCGTCGCCCCCCATCCGCCCGATCGAGTCCGTGACCCGCAGGCGGCTCCGCATCGCGGTGGCCACCGTGCGCAGCAGCTCGTCGCCCATGTCGTGGCCCAGGCGGTCGTTCACCTGCTTGAAGTTGTCGAGATCCATGTAGGCCACCGTCATCGGCCGTCCGTGGCGCTTGGCCCGGCTGAGCTCGGCCGAGGCCAGCTCCACGAAGTGGCGGCGGTTCGCGACGGTGGTGAGGGCGTCGATCCGGGCCAGCTCCTGCTCCCGCTTGAGCCCGCGCTTGAGCTGGGTCAGGACCAGCACGAAGACCGTGAACAGCGTCGCCCAGAGCAGCAGGATGATCCATGGGATCAGCCAGGCGCTGTAATGCGCGCCGGCCAGGGCGTCGCCGCCGACGCTCAGGATCGCGCTGGCGATGGCGAGCGTGATGCCCGCGGAGCGCCCGACGTTCCAGGTCGCGAGGAAGACCGGGACGAGGTAGATGACCGTGAGGGGGATCTCGTAGCCGATCACGTAGTCCACCCCGGCCATCACCAGCAGGATCGCCACGCACGATGCCAGGGCGCCCAGCCTGGAGCGCTGCGGCGTCGCGGTTTCGAGCAGTACCTGGCCTACGCTCGTCAGTCGTCCCGGCATCCTCGCCTCTCCGTCACGAGTGGGGCTATGGAGCCTACGCCGCAGGACACCCTGCGGCAACTTCCCGCCTCAACATCGGCGGTTCACCACGGCTATCACCGCCTCGGCGGCGGCCTGGTATTCGGCGATCGCCGGCGCGATTCTCTGGCTCAGCTCCTGAACCCGCGGCGACGGCGGCCGGTCTGGGACGTGGGACGGAACGATCATCCGCCACAACCTATCACCCGGCGGCCGCGACCGCACGCCCGTGCCGGCGCTGTGCACCGGCTTGCGCCGCAGCCCAGCCGGCCCTGCGGTTTCCGAGGCGGGAAGGCGGCCGGGAAGAAACTGCCGTTCCGATCAGTGAAGGCACGGCCGCTGGTGCCGGCGGCAATGCGCATGGTATCCTCGACGTATCCCGGGAAGTGGAGGCAGTGTATGCCGAAGATGGGAATCCTCAAGACGCTCTTCTCGCTCCTCGCTGTTCCGGCCGGCGCGGCCGCGGCCCAGGGGCTCCCGCCCGGCGAGGACAGTGCCGTCGCACGCCTCAATGCCTCGCCGCGCCACGGCGAGTGGGTGAAGTACGACGCCGGAGCCGGCGACAGTGTGCAGGCGTGGGTCGTGTACCCGGAGCGCAGCGACANNCATCGCGCCGGACCTGCTGACCGGCAAGGGTCCCGGCGGCGGCGGAACGTCTTCGGTGGACCGGCAGGGAGCCATCGCGTTGATCCAGGGGCTCAAGGCCGATGAGGTGCAGCGTCGCCTGCGCGCGGCGGCGGAGTACGCGATGGCGTTGCCGGCCGCGCGCCACGCAACGGCGAGCGTGGGCTTCTGCTGGGGAGGCTCGACCAGCTTCGCCTTCGCCACGAGTTGGCCCGACCTCAAGGGCGCGGCGGTGTACTACGGCACGCCGCCGGCCGACGACGCGATGGCGCGGATCCACGCGCCGGTCGCCGGTTTCTATGGCGGCGACGACGCCCGCGTGACCACCACCGTGGAGCCGGCGCACCAGGCGATGCAGCGGCTGGGCAAGCGCTACGATCCGCACGTCTTCGAAGGGGCGGGGCACGGCTTTCTGCGCGACCAGGCGGGGCGCAATGGTGCGAACTTGCGGGCCGCTCGGGATGCGTGGCCCGCGACGGTGGCGTTCCTGAGAGATGTGCTGCATTGAACTTGGGGATAGGGGCTAGGGACTAGGGGCTGGAGATTCCAACCCCTAGCCCCCAACCCCTAGCCCCACTCTCCTTAG
>PMIK01000196.1 GCA_003157095.1 Gemmatimonadota bacterium
CGGCGACTACTGGGCCCTCGACGCCGCCGCGCTGGACTCGGCCCTGCGACTGGTGGGGGACGACGCCGTGGGCGGCGTGATCGTGGGCGTCGGCTCTTCCCCATACGACGTCGCGGAGAAGCTCAACACCCTGCAGCGCGCGGCGAGAATCCCGCTCCTCGTGGCCGCGGACCTGGAGGCGGGACTCGCGACCCGGACCCGCGGCGGCACCGGTTTCCCAGGCAATATGGCCCTTGGCGCGACCGGCCGGGAGCTGGACGCCTACGAGGTGGGGCGCGTGACGGCCGTGGAGGGGCGTGCCATTGGCATCCACCTCAACTTCGCGCCCGACGTGGACGTCAACAACAACCCGGCCAACCCGATCATCAACGTCCGCTCGTTCGGCGAGATCCCGGCGCGCGTGGCCGAGCTGGGCAGCGCGTTCATCCGCGGCCTGCGCGAGCACGGGATGCTGAGCACGGCCAAGCACTTCCCCGGTCACGGGGACACCGGCACCGATTCCCACCTGGCACTGCCGGTGATCACCGCGAGCCGCGCGCGCATGGACTCGGTCGAGCTGGTGCCGTTCCGCGCGGCGGTGCGCGCCGGCACCGATGTGGTGATGACGGCGCACCTTTCGGTGCCCGGGCTGGCGGGCGCGGACGCACCGCCGGCCACGCTCTCGCCGTTCGTGCTCGATACCCTGCTCCGGGGCCAGCTCGGCTTCCGGGGGCTCGTCGTGACTGACGCGCTCAACATGGGCGCCATCGTCACGCGCTACGGCGCCGCCCAGGCCGCGGTGATGGCGCTCGAAGCGGGAGCCGACATCCTGCTCATGCCGGTGAGTCCCAGGGCGGTGATTGACGCCGTGGCCGCCGCGGTCGCCCGCGGCGAGGTGAGCGAAGCGCGGCTCGACTCGTCGGTCGCCCGTATCCTCGCCGTCAAGGCGCGCCTGGGCCTGTTCCACGACCGCCTGGTGGACATCAACCGCATCGCGGTCACGGTCGGCACGGCGTCGAACCTGGCGCTCGCGCAGGACATCTCGCAGCGCAGCCTCGTGCTCGTCAAGGACAGTTCCGGCATCGTGCCCCTTCCGGCCGCGCGCCGGCACCGGGTGTTCGTCCTCACGTACGGGGACGAGAACAGCCGCGACGTCGGGGGATCCCTGGTCGCCGCGCTCCGCAGCTCGATGGACACGGTGCACACGATGCGGCTCTGGCCGGCCTCGGGCCCCGCCTCCTTCGACTCCGCGCGCACCGAGGCCGCGGCGGCGAGCCTGGTGCTGTTCCTGGCCGCGTCGCGGCCCACCGCCTGGCGGCCCGACGCGGTGGACATTCCGGGTCCGGTGGCCACCCTGGTGGAACAGCTCTCCGGCGGCGCGCCGCTCATCGCCGTCTCGCTCGGCAGCCCCTACGTGCTCGGACAGGTCCCCGACGCGCCGGCATTCCTGGCCGCATGGACGGACAACGACACCATCGAACGCGCCGTGGCGCGCGCCCTGCTCGGCATGGCGCCCATCACCGGGCGCCTCCCGGTCTCGCTGCCACCGGCGTTCCCCGCCGGCAGCGGGCTGATGCGAGCCGGGCCCGGCGAGGCGCCGGCCCGGGGTGCCGGCAACCGCGCGGCGCCGTGAACCCGCTCGTCCTCGCGACCCTGATCGCCACCGCCATGACACAGGACACCACAGCCTTCCCCTGGGACTCCCTCGCGCGCTTCCTCGAGCAGAGCGTGGCTGCCAGGGCGTTCCCCGGCGCGGTGATCGCCGTGGGACGGCAGGACACCGTGCTCTTCGCGCGGGGTTTCGGTGCGCTGACGTACGACGGCGGATCTCCACCGGGTGAGCGCACCCTCTACGACCTCGCCTCGCTCACCAAGGTGGTGGGCCTCACGACCGCCGTGATGATGCTGTGGGAGGAGCGGAAGCTGGACCTCGACGCCCCGGTCACCCGGTACGTGCCCCAGTTCGCCGGCGGCGGCGATTCGATCACGATCCGGCATCTGCTCACCCACTCGTCCGGACTGCCCGCCTGGCTGCCGCTGTTCCATGACGTGCATTCCCGCGCGGAGATGTTCGCCAGGGTCAACGCCACTCCGCTGGAGGCGCCCCCGGGCAGCCGGATGGTCTACTCGGACCTGGGCGCGATCCTGCTGACCGAGGCCGTGGAACGGATCGCCGGACAACGGCTCGACAGCTTGCTCGAGCAACGGGTCTTTCGCCCGCTCGGGATGCGGGACACCCGCTACAACCCGCCCGTATCGCTCCGCGGCCGCACCGCCCCGACCGAGAACGACCCGTGGCGGGGTCACGTACTCACGGGCGAAGTGCACGACGAGAACGCCTCCGTCATGGACGGCGTGTCAGGCCACGCCGGGCTCTTCTCGACGGCGGCCGACCTGGTGAGGTTCGCGCAGATGATGCTGAGGGGCGGCGAGGGCCTGGTGCGGCCGGCAACCATCATCGAGTTCACGACCGTGCAGAACGCAGCCTTCTCCAGCCGCGCCCTGGGCTGGGACACGCCGAGCAAGGGCTCCAGCGCGGGGGACGACCTGTCACCGCACGCCTTTGGCCATACCGGCTTCACCGGCACCTCGATCTGGATTGATCCCGCGAAGGACCTCTTCATCATTCTCCTCACCAACCGCGTCTACCCGACCCGGGCGAACGAGCAGATCCTGCGGGTCAGGCCGCGAGTCGCCAACCTGGCGGCGGAGGCGGCGAAGCGGTGACAGGGGGCCCAGCGTTGACGGACCGGCCCTGAGTGTCTAAGATGAGTGAAGTATTCGTGATTAACTGAGGGAGATCATGACCACGACACAGCACGACCGGGCCACCGTTCAGCTCACGCTGACGCCGGGCGCCGCGGAGCAGGTCAGGAAGGTCATCGAGGGCGAGGGCGCTCCGGCGGCCACGGCCGGCCTCCGGGTCGGCGTGCTACCGGGTGGGTGCTCGGGCTTCAAGTACAGCCTGAGCATCGAAGACCAGCCGGCGGACGACGACGTGGTGATCGAAGCGGATCGCGTCCGGCTGTTCGTGGACAGCTTCAGCGGCCAGTATCTGAACGGGGTCACGATTGACTACGTGGTGACGATGCAGAGCAGTGGTTTCACTTTCGAGAATCCGAACGCGACCGGCGGATGCGGCTGCGGGACCAGCTTCACGGTGTAGGAGTCGGAGCACGGTTGATGACTGGGGCCTGGAGAATTGCTCTCCGGGCCCCTTTCTTTTGCGGCCATGCGCGCGATTGACTGGATCGTCGCGGCCGCGTACCTGGCCGGCGTGGTGGCGGCCGGGATGTGGCTCGGCCGCCGGCAGACGGGCGCGTCCGACTACTTCCTCGGCCGGCGCCGGCTGCCGTGGTGGGCGATCCTGCTCTCGATCGTCGCCGCCGAGACCTCGGCGATCACGGTCATCTCGGTGCCCGGCATCGGCTACGCCGGCGACCTCACGTTTCTGCAACTCGCTTTCGGCTACTTGCTGGGGCGCATCGCCATCTCCTGGCTGCTGCTCCCGGCCTATGCGAAGGGCGAGCTTCAGACCGCCTACCAGGTCCTGGGGACGCGCTGGGGCCCCCACGCGCGACGCACGTC
>PMIK01000162.1 GCA_003157095.1 Gemmatimonadota bacterium
GGCGTGCACATAGCCGGCCGCGCGGTAGTCGGAGGCGGTGTGGATCACGTAGTTCGCGCCGAACAGGGCGACTTCCTGGCGGTCGTCGCGCCAGCGCACGACGCCGGCGCTGTCGAGGTAGACCGGGCGGTTGGCGACGGCGAGGCCATGGGTCTGCGCTCGCTGCGTCGCCGCGCTCACGGCCTGGGAGCGAGCTGCCGGGGGCAAGACGGCGAGCCAAGCCACGATAGTGAGACCGAGCGTTACGCGCACTTGGAGACTCCGAAGCGCCATGAGAGGTCTGCGGGAAGGTGTGTTCCGACGCTGCCTGGCGCAACAAACTGATCGAACGCGCGTGCGGGATCAGGATCGCCGGCCGCCCGTCACCCGCCGCCCGCTTCCGACTAGATTCTCCACGTGCGGCCGGACCCTTACGCCTCGTTTCGCATCCCCAACTTCCGCCGGTTCATCGTCTCGCTGCTGACGATGACCGTGGGGGCGCAGGTCCAGACGCTGGTCGTGTCCTGGCAGATCTACCACATCACGCACGACCCGCTGTCCCTGGGCCTCATCGGCCTGGCGGAAGTGGTGCCGTTCATCGGCGTGGCCCTCTTCGCGGGCCATGTCGCCGATCGCTTCGACCGCCGGCGGATCGCCCTCTGGTCGCTCACCGTCCTGTTCATCTGCGCCCTGTCGCTGGTGGCGCTCAGCCATGCGCGGGCCCGGGTGATCGCGCACGGCGTGTGGCCTTTCTACATCGTCATCGGAATCGGGGGCTTGGCCCGGAGCTTCCTGATGCCGGCGCGGAACTCGCTGGCCGTAGGGCTGGTTCCGCGGGAGAATCTCCCCAACTCCATCGCCTGGCGGAGCTCCACGTGGCAAACCGGCGCGGTGGCCGGGCCGGCACTCGGCGGGCTGCTCTATGGTTTCGTCGGCGTCACCGCGACGTATGCCGTGCAAGCCGCGTTGATGCTCGTTGCGCTGATCGCCTTTGCGATGATCAGGTACGAGCCGCGCCCCGCGAGCGCGGCCCGGGACGAGGACATCCGCGACAACCTGCTCTCGGGTCTGCGCTTCGTGTGGGGCGAGCGCGTGCTGCTCGGCGCGCTCACGCTGGATCTCTTCTCGGTATTGCTCGGTGGAGCCGAGGCGCTGCTCCCGGTCTTCGCGGACCGGGTCCTGCACGTGGGGCCACAGGGGCTCGGCCTGCTGCGCGCGGCGCCGGCGGCGGGCGCCGTCGTGATGTCGTTCTACATGGCGCACCGGCCGCCGTTCCAGCGTGCCGGGCGGACGATGCTCCTCGCGGTGGCGCTCTTTGCCGCGTGCATCATCGGGTTCGGGCTGTCGCGGAGCTTCTATCTCTCAGCGGCGCTGCTGGTCGTGAGTGGCATGGCCGACAACATCAGCGTGTTGATCCGCCAGACGATGCTGCAGGTACTGACGCCGCCCCCGCTGCTCGGGCGGGTCATTGCGGTCAATTCGATCTTCGTCGGGTCGTCCAACGAGCTGGGCGCGTTCGAGTCGGGGGTGACGGCGAGGCTGTTGGGAGCGGTGCCGGCCGTGGTGCTGGGCGGCGTGGCGTCCTTGGCCGTGGTGGGGATCGTGGCCAGGACAATTCCGCGCCTGAGGCGGATGCGGGAGATCCAGCCGGCGAAGTGAGCGCGCGGTGCCGTGGGGCGGTCGCGATCCGGTCCCGCCGCCCCAACCGAACGCGTCTACTGGCGGTATGGCCCGCGCTCGCTGGGCGGGGCGCTGGCCGGGACGCGGAACTTCGGCGCATCGGCGGCGAGCGACGCCACCAGCCGGCCGTGCACCAGCAGCCCGGCTCGGAGCCGCGGACTCGCCTCTACGGCGCCGCGGTAGAGGCTGGAGGTCGGGCTGGGCTCGCTGCCATCGGTGGTGTAGCGGATCTCGTGGCGCGCAGAGCTCCCCTCGAGCGCAAGCGATGCGCTCAGGATGCGCACGGAGCCTGCGGCGGGGATGATGGCCAGCCCGTGGACGGAGGCCGGCGCGGCGCCCGGCAGCGTCTCGACCAGGATGGTGGCCACGCCGGCATCGGTGGCGAGCGGGTTGGCCCCAACGAGCGTGGCCCCGCCCGTGGCGCCGAACGCCACGTTCTCCCACGCGTCCGGCACGACCGTCGAGTGCGCGTCCCGCAGCGAGGCGTAGCAGAAAATGTCGTCCTTGTGCTCCCGGTCCGGNNGCGACGTACCCCACCGCCTCGAGTGTTCCGGGTCGGAAGCCGCCGGTGCGGAAGGTGAACGGTGGATGCGGGAGCTGCGTGCTCATGCGGTCCTGGTCGGGCCGTCTCCGCTCCAGCAGGTGGCCGTCGAGCAGGAGCGCGACCTCGTCGCAGTTGCTGTAGACGCGGACGTCGGTGGCCGAGGCCGAGGTCCAGTCGCTGGCAATGAAGACCATGGGGCCGGTGGCGGCGCCCGGCATGCGCTCGGTCGCGGGGCGTTGGCTGCTGAAGAAGTGGTACGAGAACTTCGGCAGCCGGAAGATGTCCATGCAGCCTGACGACTCGATGTCCGGGGAGTAGCCCCGGTTGTAGTCGTACATCACCCAGAGCCCGTCCGCGAAGGCGATCGTGCCGCGGTTGTCGTTGTGCGCCTCCTGGAAGTTGGCGGCCTGTTGCAGCAGCGCCCGCTCGCCCTGCCAGCGGAGTTGCCGGCTGTTGCTCTCCGCCGGCGTCAGGTTCTGCCAGCCGTCCTGGTTCAGCCCGGCGTTCATGGCGTAGTACTCCCAGTCACCATACTCGTCCACCACACAGGCGGTGTCCTTCTCGTGGTGGCAGCCGCCGTGCTGGCGCGCCTGGAGGAAGACGTCGTAGCCGCGCATCCACCCGGCGGTGAAGCACTGATCGCCCGGAAATTCCTCGTGCGCGATGGCGTGCGTCCGCGCCGCGAACTCCGGCGGCATTCCGGTCTCGTTGAGGGAGACCTCCCACAGGATCACCGACGGGTGGTTGCGGTCGCGCCGGACCAGATCGCGGCAATTGCGATACTGCAGCTCGACGAACGCGGGGTCCGGGTTGAAGTACTGCCAGCCCGGGATGCAGTCCATGACCACGATGCCGAGCTCGTCGCAGGCGTCCATGAACGCCGGCGAGTGCGCGTAATGCGAGAGGCGCAGGAAGTCGAAGCCGGCCTCCTTGATCTTGCGGGCGTCCCGGTATTGCGCGTCATCCGGCAGGGCGTAGCCGATGTAGGGATACTCCTGGTGCCGGTTGGTGCCGCGCAGGAATGCCTGGTCTCCGTTGATGCGGCACCCGTCCCTCGAGATGGCGATGTGCCGGATGCCGACACGCAGCGTCTCGGCGTCCACGGTGCCGGCGTCGCTCACGACCTCGCAGTCGAGCGTGTAGAGGTTGGGTGCGGCGGGACTCCACAGGCGGGGCGCCGTCACCTCCAGCTCCTGGGCAACATCGGTGTCGGCACCGGGCCGCAGCGTCACGGCCGCCGACGTGGCGGAGGCGACGACCGCCCCGTCCGTCGGGCGGAGCGTGGCCCGCACGCGGAAACTGCGTGGCTCCGCGTGACCGTTGCGCACGTGGGTCTGCACCCGCACCGTGGCGGACTCGCGGGACACGCGCGGGTACGTGACGAAGACGCCCCCGCTCGCGGCGCGGTCGGCGAGCAGCGGGTCTGTGATGTGCAGCCGGTTCTTGCGGATCAGGTAGACGGGCCGGTACAGTCCGCCGTACATGTTGAAGTCGAGCTGCGCCAGCGGCTTGGGGCCGGTGATCGGGTTGTCGTGGTTGTCCAGCCGCACGGCCAGCAGGTGGTCCCCGCCGGCGTGCACGCGCTCGCTGATGTCGAGCACGAAGGGGAGATAGCCGCCTAGGTGCCCGCCCACGCGCTCGCCGTCGAGCCAGACATCGGCCACGTTCATGGCACCGTCGAAACGGAGCAGGACCTCCTCGCCGGCGGCCTCCGGCTCCAGGCTCAGCTTGCGGCGGTACCAGCAGACCCCCTGCCATTCGGCTTCCGGCGAGCCGGCGGGCCCGGTCACCAGCGCCTCGATGCGGGCCGTGTGCGGCAGCGTGACCGGCTGCCAGGCTGCGTCGTCGAACCCGGGGCTCTGCGCGCCGGCCGGGTCGTCGCGCAGGAACTTCCATCCGGTGTCCAGGCGGGAGGTGCGGCGCGCGCCCTCCGCGCTCCAGCCGCGCAGCCAGCGCGGCGAGTTGAGCGCCGCAGCCGCGCCCGCCACCGTCATGCCTTGAACGAACGCTCGACGCTTCATCTGGTCCCGCCTTCCGGGGTGGAGCCGCTGAAGTTCGCCCGATCGCAGGGTCGTGCGTCGGCTATAGGCGACGTTCCTGGCCGGCCAATCGCAACCACGCGACAGCGCCGCGGTTCCTCACCGTGCCGCCGGGACCGCCTGGGACGCGTCCCCCCGCACGGCCTGCACGCTCACGCTCGCCGGCCGCAGCCCGTCCGCGCTGGCAGTCAGGAGGAGCGGTCCGGGCTGTGCCGCACGCAGAATGGCCAGCCCGCGGCCGTTGAATGCGTGCCGGCCCTCGGCGCGGTATGGGTCGTGGTCGCGCAGGTCGCCGTTGTCGAGCGCCAGAATGCTGCCACCGGCGACCGTGAAGCGCACGAGATTGTCAGCGGTGGGGACCACGGTGCCGGCCGAGTCCACGATCTCGAATGTCACGTGCGCCACGTCCCCCGGATCGGCGGTGATAGTGTCCCGATCCACGGACAGGCGGATGGCCGCGGGCGCGCCCGCGGTCCGCACCTCCGCCTCACAGGCCACCGTACCGTCCCGCCGCTTTCCCACGGCCCGGAGCACGCCCG
>PMIK01000090.1 GCA_003157095.1 Gemmatimonadota bacterium
CGGCAAGTAGGCCAGGAAAACGCCCGCCGCGGTCGCAACACCCTTGCCCCCCTTGAACCGCACGAAGGGGGAGAAGACGTGCCCGAGCACCGCCGCCGCTCCGACCACCAGCGACCACCAGGGCGGCTCGTGGGTGACGGCGAGATAGGCAAGGACCGGCGCCGCGCCCTTCGCCACGTCGAATACCGCCACCGGCAGGGCGGCCTTCCAGCCGAGCAGCCGGAACAGATTCGTCGCGCCCAGGTTCCTGCTGCCGTGCTGGCGCAGATCCACACCCGCCACCCACCGCGCTACGAGATAGGAGGTGGGCACCGCCCCGAGCAGATAGGCCGGCAGCAGCCAGGCCACGTGCGTCGGCGTGATCGTCATCAGCGGCCCGGGTCGCGGCGGCGGCGCGTGAAGCGCAACCGGATCGTGGTACCCAGGAACCCGAAACGCGCTCGCAGGCCGTTGATGATGAACCGGCGGTACGACTCCGGGATCCCGTCCGGGCGGGAGGCGACGATGGCGAAGCTGGGAGGCGCTTCGCCGATCTGCGAGCCGTACAGGAGCTTGACCTCCGAGCCGGCGGCCTGCGGCGGCTGCCGCTCGGTTACCATCTCCTTGATCGCCCGGTTGACTTCCGCGGTCTGCACCCTGCCCTGGCGCGCGTCGGCAACCTCGACGACGGTGTCGAGGACCTTCTGCACCCGCTGCCCGGTGAGGGCCGAGAGGTAGAGGAACGGCACGTCGGCCAGAAACGCCGCTCGCTCTATCGCGCGCTTGCGCCCCGCTTCCGCGGTCTTGGTGTCCTTCTCGACCAGGTCCCACTTGTTGACGGCGATCACCACACCGGTGCCCGCGTCCCATGCCTGCGCCGCCACCTTCAAGTCCTGGGTGTGCAGGCCCTCGGCGGCGTCCACGACGATGACGCAGACGTGGGCGCGTTCGATGGCGCGCTGGGTACGAAGCAGCGCGTAGAACTCCACCGCCTCGTTGATCTTGCCCCGCCGACGCAGGCCCGCCGTGTCGATGAACGTGAGCGCGCGGCCCTTGTACTCGAACGGGCTGTCGATGGCGTCACGGGTGGTGCCCGGCTCGGCGGCCACGATGTGCCGCTCCTGCCCCAGCAGCCGGTTCACCAGGCTCGACTTCCCCACGTTGGGACGCCCCACCACCGCCACGGCGATCGAGTCGGCGGCCTCCGCCTCCGGCGCGGGCGGCAGCGCCGCCACCACGACGTCCAGCAGATCGCCCACGCCCTTGCCCGTCGCGGCCGAAACGGGGATCGGCTCGCCGAGACCCAGCTCGTAGAAGTCGAGGTGCCGCGTCTCCCTGGCGAGTGCATCGGCCTTGTTGACGACGAGGATGACCGGCTTGCCCTGCCCCCGCAGGTACTCGGCGATCTCCTGGTCCGCGGGCGCCGGGCCGACCTCGACCTCGGTCAGGAGCAGCACCACGTCGGCTGCGGCCACCGCCAACTCCACCTGGCCGCGGATCATCGCGTCCATCGGCTCGTCCGACGACGGCAGCAGTCCGCCCGTGTCCACCAGCCAGAACGCGCGCCCATTCCACTCGGCTTTGCCGAAATGCCGGTCCCGGGTCGAGCCGGGCCGCTCGTCCACGATGGCCGCGCGGCCGCCCGCGATCCGGTTGAAGAGCGTGGACTTGCCCACGTTCGGCCGGCCGATCAACACGACGGTGGCTGCGTTCACAGCGCCGCCTCGACGCCCAGCGCGTCCGTGAAGTGGTACGAGAGCATGACGGGCACGGGGGCCGATGCGACCAGCGAGGCCAGGGAGAGGTCGTCCACGAACACTCCGTCGTCGTTCACCGCCTCGGCAGGCAGGAGGGCCAGATCGTATCCCTCGCGCGACGCCAGGGCCGCGCTCAGGTCCGCGCCCGCCAGCAGCCCGGCCGTGGTCACGCTGGACCCGAAGTACGTGTTCTCCACCGCCACGCACTCGAATCGCCCGTGTGTCGTCCGCTCGAGCGCCTCCAGCACCGTCGGCATCAACTCGCCCATCGCCGTTCCGGTCAGCACCAGCACGCGCCGGCCCGCCAGGCTCGGGAGGGTGTGCGCCTGGGCGGCGATGAGGCTCTCGAGATAGCGCACCGCTCCCACGCCGTTCTCGACCTGCTCGAATCCGTCGTACGCCGGCGCGGGCGGAAACGGCTCGCCGGCCCGCATATACAGCTCGTCGGAGCCGTATACCCATCCGCTGCCGCGCTCACCTCGCGCACGTGCCGCCCATTTCCTGACCGACACGAGCGCGCGCCGCGCCTCCTCGGCCGTCGGGGCGCGCACCAGGTCGTGCTTGGAGTGCCTCGTGAGCGCCACCGGCACGACCGAAACGCTCAGGACCGGGGCGCCGAAGGCGTACAGGTCCGACAGGGTGCGCTCGAGGACGTTGCCGTCGTTGACGCCCGGTACCACCACGACCTGGGTGTGGAACCGGATTCCGCCGGCGGCGAACATCTCGAGCTGGGGCAGGATCTCCGGCGCCTTCGCGTTCCGTAGCACCAGGCGGCGGATGGCCGGGTCCGTCGCGTGCACCGACACGTAGAGCGGCGACAGCCGGTACTCGAGAATCCTCCGGATGTCGCGTTCCTTGAGGTTGGAGAGCGTGGCGAAGTTCCCGTAGCGGAAACTGAGCCGGTAGTCGTCGTCGCGGATCCACAGCACTTTCCGCGCGCCGGTGGGGTTCCCGTCCACGAAGCAGAAGTCGCAGCGGTTGTTGCAGCGGCGGATTTTGGGCGGCTCCAGCACGACGCCAAGCGAGAGGCCCTCCGGGCGCTCCACATCGTACTCGGTCTCTTCGCCCGCCGCGGTGCGCGCGCGCAGCAGAAAGGTCTCGTCCGCGGCGAGGAACTCCCAATCGAGGAAATCCACCAGCTCCCGGCCGCCAATGGACAACAACTCGTCCCCGGGCTTGAGGCCGAGCTGATCGCAGATGGAGTCTGGGGCGACGGCAGCGATGCGTAACATTCAACCTACGATGATACAGCGTAACGCCTTAATCCACAATACATTCTGTCTCGGACCTAAAGCGATGTCGCAAGCGAGGTTCCGTCGAGCCATGGCGGTCGAGCCACTCATAACGACACCGTCCCCGCCGATGCACACACTCGTCTCGAGCGGCAGCCGTAATCGCGGCGATCACGTCTCCGGCGGCTGAAGCCTCGGGGCGCTAGGCATACGCGGCCGCGAGCCGTAGAATTGAGGACCATGAGCGATACGCCCGTTCCGCCGAGCAGCGCTGATGCCGCGGCGCCCCCGCCCGCCCCGCCGGCGCGCAAGCGGTGGTGGCATCACTGGCGGGCCATCCTGATCGGCCTCGTCGTTGCTCCGGTGCTCCTGTTCACGGCGTTCACTTTCGTCGCCGCGAACTGGAGCTACTCCGACGGCGAGCGCGCAGGCACGCTTCAGAAGTTCTCGCGCAAGGGCTGGCTCTGTAAGACCTGGGAGGGAGAGCTGATGCAGCCCACCGCGCCCGGCGTCGCCCCGACGATCTGGAACTTCACGGTGCGCGACGACGAGACGGCACGCCAGGTCGAGTCCGGGATTGGCGTGCGCGTCGTGCTGCACTACAAGGAGCACAAGGGCATCCCGTCCACGTGCTTCGGCGACACCCATTATTGGGTGGATCGCGTCCGCATAGAGCGGTAGGCCCACAAGAACAGCGGCCGCAGCTCAACCCGCGACCCCCTGATCCCATTCGTACCGCGCAGGGCTCACGATGCAGCCGCGGGAAGCCCTTGCGCAAACATCAGAGAATTCCATAATTGACGGTCGGAAATCCCCTGAAAGTCTGCCGCTGCCGGTAACCTCGGCTCTTCCAACAACGGAGCCTCAATGCCCACGTACACGCTGACCGTCAACGGCAGGCGCCGTGCCGTCACGGCCGCCGCTGACACACCGTTGCTCTGGGTCCTGCGCGAATCGCTGGGCATGACCGGAACCAAGTTCGGCTGCGGGGGCGGCTTCTGCGGCGCGTGTATGGTGCACCTCGACGGCGCCGCCGTGCATTCCTGCCAGGTCCCGGTCGCGGATGCCGCGCACCACCGCGTCACAACGATCGAGGGGCTCTCCGAGGCCGGCACTCACCCGGTCCAGCGCGCCTGGATCGAGGAGGATGTCGTGCAGTGCGGATACTGTCAGTCCGGCCAGATCATGAGCGCCGCCGCCCTGCTCGCCGGCAAGCCCCACCCGAGCGATGCCGACATTGACGCAGCCATGAACGGCAACATCTGCCGCTGCGGCACCTACCAGCGTCTGCGCGCGGCGATCCACCGCGCCGCGGGTGACGCGCCGGCCGCGCGAGGCGGACAGTGAACGCCCCCGGCACCATGGCCCGCCGCGACTTCCTCTCGGTCGTGGCCTTCGCCGGGTCCGGGCTCGTGCTCGGCGTTCACGTGCCGACCCGGAGGAGAGACGGCGCGCCCGACGCGCCGGGCGCCGAGTTCGCGCCGAACGCGTTCGTACGGGTGGCGACCGACGGCACCGTGACGGTCGTCATCGGCTACTCGGAAATGGGCCAGGGCATCCTCACCGCCCTGCCCATGCTCGTGGCTGAGGAGCTGGAGGTGGATCCCGCGACCATCCGGTTCGAACAGGGGCCGGCCGCGGACGAGTATAAGAACCCGCTGTTCGGGTTGCAGGCGACGGGCGGCAGCAGCACCGTGCGCGGCATGTGGGAGCCGATGCGCCGGGCCGGCGCTGCTGCGCGCGAGATGTTGCTCGCGGCGGCGGCGGCGCGGTGGAGCGTGCCGCGTTCGGATCTCGTGGCCGCGAACGGGACCGTGACGCACGGATCGAGCGGGCGCCGCGCGTCCTACGGCTCGCTCACCCAGGCCGCGTCAAAGCAGACGGTCCCGACGGACGTCGCGTTGAAGCCCGCCTCGGCCTGGAAGGTGCTGGGCCGGCGCATGAAGCGGCTCGACAGCCTGCCCAAGGTCACGGGGCGTGCCCAGTTCGGACTCGACGTGCGCGTGCCGGGCATGCTCGTCGCGGTGGTCGCACGCTGTCCCGTGTTCGGCGGCCGGGCCACGCATTTCGAGGCGACCGCCGCACGGGCGGTGCCGGGCGTCCGCCACGTCGTCGAGTCGCCCTCCGGCGTCGCGGTCGTGGCCGACGGCTACTGGGCGGCGCTCAAGGGCCGTGAAGCGCTGAGTGTGACGTGGGACGAAGGCGCCACGGCCGCGCAGTCCAGCGATGCGATCCGTGCGCGTTGGGTGCAGCTGGCCCAGCAGCCCGGCATCACGGCGCGCCACGAGGGCCAGGGGGCCGACGCGCTCGCGGCCGCGGCGCGGCGGCTCGATGCCGTGTACGAGGCACCCTACCTCGCCCACGCGACGATGGAGCCGATGAACTGCACCGCGCGCGTCACGGCCGGCGCCGTCGAGGTCTGGGCGCCGACCCAGTTCCAGGGGGTCAACAAGCAGCTCGCGGCGCAGATCGCGGGCGTGCCCGAATCTGCCGTGCAAATTCACACCACCCTGCTGGGCGGCGGCTTCGGCCGCCGGGCGGAGCAGGACTTCCTGGTGGAGGCGGTCTCTATTTCCAAGGCCGTGGGGGCGCCGGTCAAGGTCGTCTACTCTCGCGAGGACGACATCCAGCACGACTTCTACCGTCCCGCGGTTTACAACGTGCTGGCGGCCGGATTAGACGCGGCGGGCAATCCCGTCGCGTGGACGCACCGCTCGGTCAGCTCGTCCATCCTCGCGCGTTTCTTCCCGCAGATGTTTCACGACGGAAAGGACGAGAACGCGTACGAGGGCGCGGCCGACATCCCTTACGCGATTCCGAACATCCACGTGGACTGGATTCGCGACGAGCCGGGGGTGCCGGTCGGCTTCTGGCGCTCCGTGGGCAGCTCGCACACCGCCTGGGTCAAGGAGTCGTTCCTCGACGAGATCGCCGCGGCGTCGCACACTGATCCGCTCGAGCTGCGCCGCCGGCTGCTCGGCGCCAGCCACTCCCCCAGTGCGCCGAGGCTGCTCGGCGCGCTGAACGCCGCCGCCGAGCGCGCGGGCTGGGGCACGGCGCCGCCCGCTGGACGAGCGCGCGGCCTCGCCGTGCACGAGTCGTTCGGTTCATTTGTCGCGGAGGTTGCCGAGGTGTCGTTGGGCGGCGACGGCACGCCGGTCGTGCACCGGGTGGTGTGCGCCGTGGACTGCGGCCAGATCGTGAACCCGCTGACCATCGAAGCGCAGATGCAGAGTGCCATCGTCTACGGGCTCTCGGCCGCGCTGCACGGGGCCATCACCATTGACAAGGGACGCGTCGTGCAGACCAACTTCAACGACTATGCGCCGCTGCGGATGGCCGAAATGCCCCGGGTCGAAGTCTTCATCGTGCCGAGCACCGAGGGTCCGGGCGGCGTCGGCGAGCCGGGCACGCCGCCGATCGCGCCGGCCGTGTGCAACGCGCTGTTCGCGCTCACCGGCAAGCGCGTACGCCGGCTGCCCATCCGCCCGGAGGACCTGCAGGGCTGACGGGATTGGCCCGATGCTCATAGACGAGGGCGGGCCGCTGTCGTGAGGATCGTGGGCGGTCGGTTCCGGGGCCGCGACCTCGTCTCGCCGAGCGATTTCCGCGTGCGCCCGACCGCCGAGGCCGTGCGTGCGGAGTTGCTCGAGGCGCTGTCCGGTGAGATCAGCGGCGCGCGCATCCTCGACCTCTTTGCGGGCACGGGAGCGCTGGGGCTCGAGGCCCTCTCACGCGGCGCGCGCAGCGCGGACTTCGTCGAGTTCCGGCCGGCGAGCCTGCACGCGCTCAAGGCCAACGTCGTGGCGCTCGGGCTCAAGTCGCAGACCCGCATCTTCAAGCGCGACGCCGTCCCGTTCGCCGAGGCGCTCGGGGCGGACAGTTACGACGTCGCCTTCGCCGATCCGCCCTACGGTTCGAAGATCCTCGATCGCGTGGTCGCCGCGTGGCGCCAATGCAGCTTTGCGCGGGTCTTCGCGGTCGAGCATGATCCCGCGCACGACCTGCCGGCCGGTGCCCGCCGGCTGGTCTTCCCCGAGGCAGCCGTCACGATCTATCGCGTCTGAGACGCATCGCCCCGGACTGGCCCGAATCCACCGTGCCCGGTAGTCGATGGGTGTCGCGCCCAGTGTACGCACGAGGGCATGCTTCGACAAAGACGCTGCGCCGTAGGTCCTCGCTCCTGCCAGCCTCAAGAGTTGCAGAGCCGCCGAACCTACGCCTCCTGCGGCGCCCGTGACCAGCGCAATCTGGCCGGGCCGCACCTTTGCGACGCGATGTATCATCGGCCACGCCGTCACGTAGTTCAGGATCACGGCGGCTGCATCACGATCAGAGACGCCCGCGGGAACCGGCAGGAAGTGTTCGGCCCCACGCAAGAGCAGTTCCGCAAAGCCCCCGTAAACCGTGAGCGCGGCTACGCGCTGGCCCACCGCGAAGCCGGTTACACCAGCTCCCATCGCATCAATCTCACCAGTCCACCGCCCGCTTTCGAGCGCCAGCACGCCGAATGCGCACTCATGGACGCGCCCTCGGTCGCAGGCCGTCGGCAAGTGCGGCGTCGGCCGGGACCTTCAGCTCGGCGTCCACCTCCCGGCGTGCCTGGAGCAGCGCCGGTTACACCGCATGTCACGCGGCCGGGGATGCAGGTCGCCTCCGAAGGGCTAGGTTGACCACGCCGCCGAGGACTCCAATCGCGAGAGCGACCCAGATGACCTTCGGGGTCCAGACCCACTGCAAACCAAGCGCGGCGTCGAGCGAGTACCCCCCCGGGCCGGTCAGCGCGAAGCGGACCGCAGCGATCGAATACAGGAGTGGCAGCTCGATCCCGTTGGTGGTTGCGAACAGACCACCCTTCCAGTGGACGCTGATGGCGGCGACGACCATGACGGCGAGCAGGATGGCCGGGCCGACTGGCCCGAAGAGCCCGAGGGCGATCAGCAGGCCGCTGGTGAATTCCCCCAGCGCCGCTGCGGTCGCAAAGAGCCGGGCGGGCTCAAAACCAAGCTTCCCGAAGAACTCGCCGGTCGCCTTGAGTCCGTGGCCGCCGAACCAGCCGAAGAGCTTCTGCGCCCCGTGGGCCGTCATGAGGAGCCCGATCATCACGCGGGCGATCAGGAAGGCGAGATCGAGAAAAGGTGTGCCGGTGAGGTCTTGGGCTTGCATGATGTGCTCTCCCGTCGAGTACATGCGTGACATGGTTGCCCGGTCACGGCTCTCCAGCAGCTATCTATGCCTCCAATAGCACCCCATGCGCCGAGCGCAGATCAATCGTCTTCGAGGTCCTTCTTGACGGACTGAATGAAACGTCCGAAGTCCCTGTCCCTCTTCCGCCTCTCGCCACGGGACAGTTGGTGATGCTCAGACTCCTTCCCCAGCTTCACGAAGTTCCCGTAGTGGTCAGCGCCGATCCGACCGCTGGCCAACGCATCCAGTACCGCGCAACCCGGTTCCCTCGTGTGCGTGCAATCCCTGAAGCGGCATTGCGACGCAAGCACCACGATGTCGGAGTAACCTGCCTCCATTCCGCCCTCAGCGACAGATACACCGAACTCGCGCATCCCGGGATTGTCTATGACCATCGCACCATCTTCGAGGAGGAAGAGCTCTCTCCTGACGGTGGTATGTCGCCCCTCACCAGTACCACTGACAGCCTTGGTCTCGAGTACATCACGGCCCATGAGGGCATTGATGATCGTGCTCTTCCCGACGCCGGATGAACCGACGAAGCAATACGTCTTGCCCGGAGCGAGGACGCTCGTCAACGCACCGACCCCTTCTTTCGTGACATTGCTCAGCGTCATGACAGGCTCGGTAATGCCGGCGCTGCGGATGTCCGCTATCTGGGCTGCCAGAACATCAGGCGCCATGAGATCGATCTTGGTCAGCAGGATCATCGGGATAGCACCGCCGTCCCTCACCATGACCAGATAGCGCTCCAGCCTCTTGAGGTTGAAGTCGTAGTGGCATGATTGGACGACGATGACAAAGTCCACATTGGCTGCGATCATCTGGTATTCGGCGGAATCACCAGGCGCTTTGCGACGAAGGGATGTTTGCCGGTCGAAAATCGCGTGAACCATTCCGAACTGGTCCTGGGCGGACTTCTCTACGCAAACCCAGTCCCCAACGCAGGGCCGCTGCAACGCGGCATCTGATTCATGCAGATACTTCCCAGAGACCTTGGCCCGAAAAAAGCCCGGTGTGCCGACCAACAGGAGCTGGTCACGATCAACCGCGGCAACGCGTGCGATGCTGTCATTGCCGCGACAACGACCAGATTGCGATGCAAACCACTCGCTCCAGCCCAGAGCATCAAGCGTGAGTTCGGCCATGCCTATTGCTCGAGAGTGTTCCTGTCGAGAGGTTGAAGACGAAGACCTGTCTGCGACCACGGAGAATACCCAACTGCTCGGCGGATGTGAGGTAGGGGACCACACCGCCAGGCCGGGCCGCCCTTGTTCGACACGCGGCCCAGGCCGGTCAGTGCCGCCATGCTTGAGCCTTCGCGCTTGCTCCTGCCTCGCGGGGCAAGGAGTCGGCGGGCTGCACGCCGGCCAGCCGAACG
>PMIK01000179.1 GCA_003157095.1 Gemmatimonadota bacterium
CACACCGCCACCCAATTGGCTCCCTCGTTGAAGGCCACGGATGTCGTGTCGGACGCGTGGTAGACGTGGCTCGTGACCGCCGCCGTCGTGTAAATCCACATGGCGAAGAGCGCGAACCACGAGAAGAACTGCACCCAGGCCAGTTGCTTCATCGTCCCCGGCATGTCCTGGAAGTCGTTCAGGATGGTGACGAAGCCGCTCGCGCGCATCCCGCCGCGCTGCATCAACCCGCTCGCGATGAGCAATAAACCCGCGACGCCCATGCCTGCCGACAGGATCATGACCTCGTAGATCCTCTCTCGCCCCAGCCAGACGGTGAGCAACGCCCCGACGACGAGGAGGATCAGCCCCAGGCGGATCTGCCGCGCACCGTTCTGCGCATACTCCTCCGCCGACCGCCGCGCCTTGACCAGGCTCTCGCGCGCCCGGTTCTCCTCGAAGGCGGCCATCTCCTCGGGCGAGTACTCCCGGGACTTGAGCACGGTCCAGAGCACCGCGGTAAAGAACACCGCCGCACCGAGGTAGAACGAGAGGCGCACCGACGCGGGGATCACGCCTGCGGGCGCGGTGTTCCCTACGCCGAGCTTGGTGAGAAGCCATGGCAGCGCCGAGCCCACGACCGCGCCGGTGCCGATGAAGAAGCTCTGCATGGCGAAGCCGGTGGTTCGCTGCTCCGACGGGAGGTTGTCGCCCACGAAAGCGCGAAACGGCTCCATGGAGATGTTGATCGAGGCGTCCATGATCCAGAGCATGCCGGCCGCCACCCACAGCGCGGGAGAGTTCGGCATCGCGACCAGCGCCAGCGAGGCGAGGATCGCTCCGGTGAGGAAGTACGGACGCCGCCGGCCCAGGCGATTCCAGGTGCGGTCGCTGAGGTAGCCGACGATGGGCTGCACCACGAGGCCGGTCACCGGGGCGGCGATCCACAGGATCGGGATGCTCTCCACCTTGGCGCCCAGCGTCTCGAAGATCCGGCTAACGTTCGCGTTCTGCAGCGCGAAACCGAACTGGATGCCCAGGAAGCCGAAGCTCATGTTCCAGATGTCCCAGAACGCCAAGCGCGGCTTGGGCCGGACGGCGACGGGAGCGGTGGCGGCGGACGATGGCATGGTGGGCGTGAGCCTCAGGGGTGGGGTGAGTGCGTACCGCTCACTCGAGCTTCCGAGCGCGGTGGAGACTGCGGAGCAACGCGTCAACGTCGGGGTCGGTGAAGATCTCGTCGAGAAGCCGCCGCATGGGGCGCTGCCAGTCGGGGCGCTCCGACGACCGTGTGCCGGGGAGATTCACCGCGTCCGGCTCGAGCCAGAGGTCCTCGAGCCATGGTACCACGAGCGGGCTCTCCGACCGGCCCAGCCACTCGAGGAGCGCGGCCAGGAGCGCGCGGGGATCGTCCACGGGGCGATGCAGCCGCGTGGCGAGCCGTTGGGCCGCCTTCGACCGCTCCTCACGCACAGCCGGCACCGCGTCCTCGGCCAGGAGTCCGTAGTGCACCCGCTCGCCGATGTCGTTGCCGACGAGCCAGCCCGCGAAGCTGGGCGTGTCGTGGGTGCCCACGAGGGCCATGTCCGCGGCTGTCGGGGGGGCGACGTGCTGATCACTGCTTGCCTGGAACTGGGCCAAGTACATCCCCCAGATCCGGTGGCGTGGCAGCGCCTCGTAGATCTCGCGGGGAACGTTGCCCAGGTTCTCGCCCACCACCTCGCAACGGTTGCGATGCGATTCCAGGGTGAGAACGGCGAACAGCTCCTCGGCCGGATACGAGACGTAGGTCCCCTCGTGCAACCCGAAGCCGTGCGGAATCCAGTAGAGACGCGTCCAGGCCATGATGTGATCTACTCGGAGCACGCCGGCGAGTCCCGCCTGGTGGGCGATGGACGCCGCCAGGTATTGGTGCCCTTCGCGGCGCGACGCCCCGGGAAGAACCGGGGAGAAGCCCCAGTCCTGGCCGCTCGGGAAGCCGAGGTCGGGAGGAGCGCCCACCGACATCCCTTCGCCAAACACGGCCTGCCGGGACCACGGGTCATAACCGTCCGGGTGCCCGCCCACCGCCAGGTCCAATCCCAGGCGGAGCCCGTCGTGCTCCAGCCGCTGCCGGAGATCCTTGAGCTGCCGGCGCGCCAGCGTCTGGGCCACGAGGTGGAAGCGCTCCTCCTCGGCATCCACGTGCTCGGGCCCCAGCACGCCAGCTCGGGCCTCGGCCGGCCAGTCCCGCCAGTTCCTTCCAAGCCGCGCCTGCGCGCCCCGGAACCGCGCGTAGCGCACCAGTTCGTCATCCAGCAGCGCGGCGTCCGGACCCGGGTACCCCGCCAGGGCCGCCCGGACCTCGGCGTCGGCCCGGACCACGTCGAGCGTCGCGGGGATGCCTGATGGGCGGTGCGCGTTGCCCAGGTCCAGGATCAGCTCGGACCAGAAGAGCCGGCTCACCGCGGAGTACGGGCTGGGCTCCGGTGGGTCCGTGTTGAACGTCGGGAGCAGGGGGAGGACCGTGACCAGATCTCCTCCGCGCTCACCCACCCACCGGCAGACCGACTCGAGGTCCCGGAGGTCGGCGACGGAGCGGCTGCGCGCCGAACGAAGCGCGGCGAGCTGCGTCCCGACCCCCCAGCTCCGGTGCGACCCCGGCCGGCGATAGGCCTCGACGGGTGCGGCGATGACCGTGCACGTCTCGCGGCTCCCCGACGCCTCAACCTCGAGGCGGTGATAGCCCAGCGGAAGCACGCGACTCGTCCGCAGCTCTCCGCCTTCGGCCTCGAGCGGGACGGCCTCGCCGCCGTCGAGATTCAGCTCCGCGCGGACGCGCCCAGCGCCGGAAATCGGAAGCGCAGGCAATGCGCCGTCCCACGCGACGAGGACCGGCGGCACGAGTCCCGTCTTTCCGGCCGCGCGGTGTTCGCGCAACGCTCCAGCGGCATCGCCGGGGCCCGCGATCGGGGCGCCCACCGCGGCGCACACGCGGACCAGCGTCTCCGGGGCAACGACGACGTGCCGGCCGAGTCCATCCGTGTAGCGGGTGTAGACACCCAGCGCCTTGGCGAGCGCTCGAAGCGCCTTCAGCTCATCCATGCGCG
>PMIK01000125.1:0-262 GCA_003157095.1 Gemmatimonadota bacterium
GGCGCGTGCGCGACGTAGCTGTTGTAGTAGGTGACGTCGAACGTCTTCGCCGACGCCGTGCGGCCCGCGTCGAGATCGCCCGCCGAGCCCTGCGTCTGGCCGGTGGGAGCCGCGCTCACGAGGTGCTCGAAGATCGTCTCGGTATTCACGGTGGCCGCCGGAACGTCCCAGTCCGCCTTGACCGCGGCCAGCGCGCGCTCCGCCGTCTCGGGGTCAGGCGCCAGCACCGCCACCAGCCCGTCGTGGTTCACCACCGTGACGC
>PMIK01000125.1:268-450 GCA_003157095.1 Gemmatimonadota bacterium
GGCGAGCGGCCCATCACCTTGAACTCGCGCACCGAACGGAGCACCGCCTGCTCGCTCACGGTGTGGGTGATCTGCTGACCCTTCGCCAGCTCGCCGTAGGAGACGTGCCGGTTCCGGTGGGCCGTCACGTACACCACGCCGTTCTCGACCGTGAGCGCGTTCCGCGCCACGCCGAGTCGCTG
>PMIK01000125.1:463-4044 GCA_003157095.1 Gemmatimonadota bacterium
CCTGCCCCATCTCGATCTTGCCGGAGAAGAGCGTGACCTTCCCGTCCTCGGCGATGTGGAGGTAGGCGTTGATGTCCGTCGGGTACGCCCGGCCCTGGGCCTCGAGCGGATCCAACAGGCCCGTGGCCGGAAGGCTCACGAGCACGAGGATGCCGCCGCCCAGCGCCTTCACGAAGTCGCGGCGGGCCATGTGGGTCGAGCGAGCGAGATCGGTCATGGCCGCCTCCCCTGCCCGGACGCCGCTTCGATCGCGGCGAGGATCCGCTGGTGCGCCCCGCAGCGGCAGAGGTTGCCTTCCATCCCCTCTTCGATCTGCGCGCGCGTGGGCTTCGGGTGTTCCTGCAGCAGCCCGTAGGCGTTCATGATCATCCCGGGCGTGCAGTACCCGCACTGAGAGCCGCCGTGCTCGTGGAACGCCTGTTGGAGCGGGTGGAGGTGCCCGTCGCGGGCGAGCCCCTCGATCGTCGTCACCTGCTTCCCCCGCACCGACGCGAGGTCCGTCACGCACGAGCGCACCGCGCGCCCATCCACGATCACGGTGCAGGCGCCGCACAGGCCTTCCCCACAACCGTACTTCGTGCCGGTCATCTCGAGCTCCGTGCGCAGGACCCAGAGCAGCTTCCGGGAAGCGTCGGTACTCAGCGTCGTGGGATTGCCGTTCAGCGTGAAGCGGATGGTCTCGGTCATTTCTGCCCGCCTATCCGAGGGGTGCCTGGAAAGATGGCGATGCGCCGTGAAGGACTACCCGCGGCCCGTCGGTCGAGTTCCGGCGCGATGCCGATGCGGAAGCGGGCTCGGGCCTGGTCCGTCGCCTAGCTCTTGGTGAAGTTCGCCACCACCGCGACCTGCGTGACGGCGTTGGCCAGGACGAGCGAGGTCTCGAAAATCGTGAAGGTGCCGGGCAACACCGCCTGACTTCTGGCTGGAATCGTGCCGGTGAGCAGCGGCAACCCGCCGAAGGTCCATTCGTTGATGTAGGCGTTGCTCGCGTCGCGGAACTGCACTGAGGTCACCGTCACACTGTAGGCCGTATCGGTCGGGTTGATGAACGTAATCGTCGCCCGTCCCGCTACCGCCTGAAATGCTCCCTGCGTCGAACTCGAGTCGAACTTCCAGGTGATGCTGGCCGTGACGCTCACACCCGCGAACGACAGGCCATTCTGGGTGTGCGAAGAGGTGTCGAGAGTGACCGCGGCCGGACCGGTGCTGCTGCTGCTCTTGCAGCCCAGGCTCAAGGAAATCGCTCCGGCGAACGCGACTCCGAACCAGGTGGCTCTGCGCATACGGCCTCCCGCGGTTCCCGATCTTCAAGGCCAAGGTACACGGGGATGTGACCAGCGGTAAGACGCGCCCCGGGGGGCGCCGCGCCGAACTTGCCGCGGACCTGCCCTGGCAGCAGCTTGAACAGGAGCCCGCACCGGCTCTGGTCCGAACTCGCGATTCCCAGGGCAGCAGCAGAGAGAGGACACGATGGCCGACGTCCGTGCCAGCATTGACCTCGCGCTCGAGCCGGCGGCGGCCTTCGACGTGCTCGTCGAGGAGCTGACCATCGCCCTGGCTCGTTTCCGGATCCGGTTCGAGCCTGGGCCCGGTGGGCGTGTTACCGAGAACGCGGTCGAGGTGGGCAAGGTGGTCACGTGGGAGCCCGCCGAGGGTTTTGCGCTCGAATGGCGGCACGCCACCTGGAATCCCGGTGTGGTGACGGAGATGCGGTTGCGGCTCGAGCCGGCGACCGGGGGCACGAAGGCCTCATTCGAGCACCGGGGCTGGGACGCCGCGATCGGCGAGCCGGCGGAGCTGGCAGGCTGGTTCGTGGGCGAGGTGCTCGCACCGCTGCTCCGCGCGAGTTCGCCGGTGGCATTCGGCGACTGGTTCACCGACCGGAGGGCCCGGCGCCCGTCGGGCGCCGTGGCGCGGGCCACCTACCTTCACCCCCTGTACCACTACCCCAACTTCCGGGTCATCCTCGCCGAGCTGTCGCTGGCCAGGGACGACTATCTGCTCGAGGTCGGCTGCGGAGGCGGAGCGTTCCTCAAGGCTGCGCTCCACAGCGGGTGCCGCGCGGCCGCGGTGGACCATAGCGCGGAGATGGTGCTGCTGGCGAGAGAGGCGAACCGCGACGCCGTAACCGCCGGACGCCTCGACGTCCGGGAGGGGGATGCGGCCTGGCTGCCCTTCTCCGACGAGACGTTCACGTGCGCCGCGATGACGGGAGTCCTCGGCTTTCTGCCCGACCCGGTGCTGGCGCTCGCCGAGATCCGGCGGGTGCTGGTGCGCGGCGGCAGAGTCGTCGCGATGGGCACCGACCCCGAGCTCAAGGGCACGCCCGCGGCACCGGAGCCGATGGCATCCCGGCTGCACTTCTACGACAGCGCGCAGCTGCAAGCGCTCGGGCGTCAGGCCGGGTTCGCGGAGGTTCGGGTGGTGCGGCGCGACCTGCAGCCCTTCGCGCGCGAAGCCGGAGTGCCCGAGGCGCAGCTCCCGATGTTCGCAGCGGGCGAGGGCGGCGGCGCGCGATTCCTGATCGCCCGAAAGGGCTGAGCGCCCGCGCCGCCAGCAGGCCGATATGCGCACCACACGGCTGACGACACGACGGCCGCCCGATTCGGGCGGCCGTCGCACGTCAGGAGCTTCCGGGAATCAGCTGCCCGTCGCCTCGCAGCGCGACGCCGGCATCGTCGCCGTCGGCACCACCTTGGCGAAGTAGAGCTTCCGCACCGCCGGCACCGGGATCGGGCCGTACGAGAGCACCGCGTCGTGGAAGCGGCAGAGGTTGAACGCGGTCCCCTCCTGCGCCTCGGCCGCGCGCCGGAAGTCCCACCACTCGCGCACGCCGACGGGGTAGGTGTTGAGCTGCACGTAATCGAGCTGCGCCCGCTGCAGCTTGGCCGTCGCCTCGGGCCGCTCCTGGAAGGCGTCGCGCACCATCAGCGCCACGGCGCTGTCGCCGTTCATGTTCATCGTGTGCAGCCGCACGTCAATGATGACGTTGGCATACATCCTGAGATCGGCCTTCAACGCCACGAGGTGGGCCTTCACCGCGTCGCCGCCATTCTCCCCCTGCGCCTCCATCATCTGCTCAGCGTAGACCGCCCACCCTTCGATATAGCTGTTGGGCCCATACACGACCCTGAGCAGCCGGCGCCACTCGGGCGTGACGCGGTTGGCGTAGTCCCCCTGCACGATGTGCCCGGGCATCGCCTCGTGGATCGTGAGCGAGAGCATCTTGTAACGGTTGTACTCGCGCAGCTTGGCCTCGGCGGTCGCCGTGGGCCACTCCTTCGGCACCGGCGTCACCCAGTAGAAAGCGCTCAGGTTGGGCTGCAGCGCGGGCGCGAATACCGCGCCGCCCACCCCGTAGCTGCCCCGCATGAACACCGGGGTCGGAATCACCTTGAGATTCGCGAAGTCGGTCTGCGACAGGATGTGGTGGTCCACGACGAATTTCTCGAGGTCCGCCACGGTCCGCTGCCCCACCTCAACCAGCGAATCGCGGTTGGTGTGCTCCTGGCCGATCTTGGCCAGCACCTCGCCCACGATCGCGTTCAACACCGCGGCGCTGTCACCCGTGTGCTTGTGGC
>PMIK01000125.1:4111-4261 GCA_003157095.1 Gemmatimonadota bacterium
GGCGCCTGAGCCGCGGCGTACCGCGCCGCGGACGGCGTGCCCTTCACGAACGCCGCGCCGGTCCCCTTGATCAGGTCCACGACACCGGCCAGCTCCTCCAGCGCCACCTTGCGGTACACGTCGTTCGACGCGCTCAGGTTCGCCACCGCC
>PMIK01000064.1 GCA_003157095.1 Gemmatimonadota bacterium
GATCTCCGAGCTCAAGGAGGCGTTGCCGCCGCCGGTGAGGGCGGGAGGCCTCCGGTGAGCGCGCCGGCCGGTGTCGTGGGGGTGTTCGGCGGCCTCGACGCGGCGGTCTCCGCGCTCGAGTCGCTCAAGGCCAGCGGTTACGCCAACTACCGGGTGTACTCGCCGGTGCCGCGGCCGGAGCTGGCCGACGCGCTGGCCAAGAAGGAGAGCCCGGTGCGGCTGTTCACCCTGTTCGGCGCGCTGACCGGCACGGCGTTCGGCTTCTTCTTCGCCATCGCGACCTCGCTCGACTGGCCGCTGGTGACGGGTGGCAAGCCCATCGTCTCGTGGCCGCCGTTCATCGTGATCGGTTTCGAGACCACGATCCTGATCGGCTCCCTGGCGACCGTGGCCGCGATGTTCCTGTTCGCCGGGCTCCCCAAGCTCGGGCGGGCGCCGGGCTACGATCCCCGGTTCAGCAACGACAAGTTCGGGGTGGTGGCGTTCGGCGGGCCCGCGCAGCTGGCCGAGGCGCGCGAGATCTTCGCGGCGACGGGGGCGGAAGAGGTGAAGGATGTCTAGGCGCCCGCTGGCGGCGGCCGCGGCGGCGCTGGCGCTGGGGCTCGGCGCGGGCGGCTGCACCGCGCTCGACAACGCCATCGGCAAGGTGCCGTGGTTCACCACGATGCAGCAGCAGGTCGTGGTGCGGCCGTTCGAGGCGGGCGCGCTCGCCAACGGCGCCCAGCGCATGCCGGTCCCCGGCACGGTCCCCATCACCGGGCACGAAGACTCGCTCGACATCCTGACGGATCTCAGGAACGTTACGAACCCGGTGGGGCGCAGCGCGGCGTCGCTGGAGCGCGGCCAGCTGCTGTTCGACACCTACTGCATCGTGTGCCACGGCCCGGCTGGGCACGCCGACGGCACGGTGGTGCCGAAGTTCGTGCCGCCGCCCGATCTCACGCTGGACGCGAGCCGGCAGCGGAGCGACGGCTACATCTACGCGATGATCAAGCAGGGCCGTGGCATCATGCCGAAGTACGGCGACAAGCTCCGCGGCGTGGACCGGTGGAACGTGGTCAACTACGTCCGCAAGCTGCAGGGCATCCCGTGAGCGACCACCCGTTGCGCGACGGGGTGCTCCGCAAGCTGGGCCGGCCGCTGCCAGCCTGGCTGGTTCCGCTGCTAGCCGCGCTCGCGCTGGTGGGCGCGGCGAGCTTCCTGCTCCTCGTGGCGGGCGCGGGCTCGGCGCGGGCCTGGCGGGCCTACTTCGTCAACTGGCTCTTCTGGACCGGCCTGTCACAGGCGGGCGTGCTGTTCGCCGCCTCGCAGATCATCTCCGGCTCGCGGTGGAGCCATCCGGTGCGCCGCATCGCCGAGGCGTCGGCGGCGTTCCTGCCCGTGTCGTTCGTCCTCTTCCTCGTCCTGTGGCTCGGCCGGGTGCACATCTTCCCCTGGATCACGGTGCCCGTCGAGGAGTGGCCGAAGGGCTTCTGGCTGCGCGACTGGTTCGTGTTCGGGCGGGTTGGTGCGGGGCTGGTGGTGATGTACGCGCTGAGCTTCTGGTTCCTCTACCACTCGCTGCGGCCGGACGTCGCGCTGCTCAGGGCGGGCGCGCCCGCGCGGCTGAGCCGGCTTTACGCCCGGCTCGCGAGGGGCTGGGGCGAGGCGGGAGAGTCGGGGAGCGATGCCGCGCAGATCGCATTCTCCGAGCAGCGGCTGTCGCGGCTGGCACCCGGTCTGGTGGTGGCCTACGCGCTGGTGATGAGCATCATCGGGTTCGACTTCATCATGTCGCTGGCGCCGCACTGGATGTCGAACCTGCTGGGCGCCTACTTCTTCATGGCCGCCTGGCTCATGGCGCTGATGGCGCTGGCCCTGACCACGATCTTCTGGCGCGCGCACCTCGGCCTCGACGACCTCATCACGCCGAAGACCCTCCACGACATCGGCAAGCTGTGCTTCGCCTTCACCGTCTTCTGGATGTACCTGTTCTTCTCGCAGTTCATCGTCATCTGGTACGGGAACCTGCCCGAGGAGACCAGCGCGATGATGCTCCGCATCGCCGAGCAGCCGTGGCGGCGGGTCGGCATCCTCATGGTCGTGCTGGTTTTCCTGCTGCCGTTCTGGGGGCTGATGGGGGTCAAGCCGAAGCAGACGCCGGCGATCCTCGGCACGTTCGCCGTGATCTCACTGGTGGGGCTGTGGCTGGATCGCTGGGTCTTCGTCGTGCCGTCCATCGTGCAGCGCGCGCCGCGGGCCCCGCTGGGCTGGACCGAGCTGGTGGTGACGCTGGGCTTCGCCGGACTGTGGGGGCTGTGCCACGCCTGGTTCGCCAGCACGTTTCCGATCGTGTCACCGCGGCTCCTCGAGAAGATGGAGCTGGAGGGCGCCGGGCATCACTAGCCGCCGCACGCGTTAGGGAGTAGCGTTCTCAGCCATGAGCCGGTACGTCATTGTGGGCGGTGGCCTCGCGGCCGCCAGCGCCATCGAGGGCATCCGCGAGCTGGACAAGGCCGGTGAGATCACCGTCGTCAGCGCCGAGCGGGAGCTCCCCTACCATCGTCCTCCGCTCTCCAAGGGCTACCTCGCCGGGCGCGAGCAGCTCGAGACGGTGCGCATCCACGACGCGCCGTGGTACCGCGACAACCGGGTCCGCTACCGGCTGGGCGTCGAGGCCAAGTCCATCCACATGAAGAAGCGGTCGGTGACGCTGGCGAGCGGCGAACGGCTGGAATACGACCGGATGCTCCTCGCGACCGGCTCGCACTCACGGCGGCTCGCGGTGCCCGGCGCCGACACCCCGGGGGTATTTCTGCTCCGGACCGTAGGCGAGAGCACGGCCCTCAAGGCGGTCCTGAAGCCCGGCGCCAAGGTGGTGGTCGTGGGCGGGAGCTTCATCGGGATGGAGGTCGCGGCCACCGCGCGCGGGTTGGGCGCCGAGGTCACGGTGCTCGAGGTGGGGCCGCTGGTCTTCGGGCGGTTCTCCGATCCCGCGCTGTCGGATTGGTTCCAGCGGATGCTGGAGAGCCATGGGATCACCGTGAGGACCGGCGTCCGCGTGGCCCGCATCAAGACCATGGCCGGCAAGCTCACCGGGATCGCGACCGAGACCGACGAGCAGTACCCGGCGGACGTGGTCGTCGCCGGCGTCGGCGCGGAACCCAACACCGGCTGGCTGGCGAGCTCGGGGTTCGGCATTGACCGCGGCGGCCTGGTGGTGAACGTGCGGCTCGAGACCAACGCCGACGATGTGTGGGCCGCGGGCGACGTGGCGCGATTCCCCGACCCCGTCACGCGGCAGCCGCGGCGCCTGGAGCACTGGGACAACGCGCTGATGCAGGGCAAGCAGGCGGGCCGCAACATGGCGGGCGCCGAAGAGCCTTACCTGCATCAGTCGGCGTTCTTCTCCGACCTGTTCGACGTGACGATCAACGTGCTCGGAGACACCGAGCGGCCGGACACGGTACAGATCAAGGGGAGCACCGATCTCGCGGCGCCCAACCTCACGGCGCTGTACGTCCGCGATCACAAGCTGACCGGCGCGGTGCTGGTGAACCTCATGACCGCGAACCGTACCGAGGAATTCAATCTCCTGCAGCATGGGATAGCCGCGGGCGAGTTCGTCGAAAGCGCCTAGGAGACGCCGCTCCGGCGCGGCACGGCGAATCGTCGGTGACTGGCAACGCCCGGTGGAGCTGATCTGCCGGGCGGTTTCGTTGGCCGTCGCTACCGCACCCGCTCCGCGAGCCTCCTGAGGGAGTCGGCCGGGACGCGTCCCGTCAGCGACAACCAGCGGCCTCCGCGCTCCAGCCAGCGCAGGCGGCGCCGCCCATCCGGCGCGGTCGTCAGCAGCGTATCGCTCACCGCCGCTCCGACATCCGGTCGCTGCGCGGCCCGCCCCTCCGCGAGCGCGTGACCCTGGTCCCCGATCCGCTGCTGGTCGAGCACCAACGCGTGCGCCGGGTCACCGTAGATCACGCGCACCACCTCGCGTCCACTGTCGGCCCCGGGCACCTGACGCCCCGGAACGATTTCGACGTGGTCGCTCCGCATCCCGTCAATCAACCGGATGGTACCCTGGAGGCGGGCGACCGCCTCCTCCAGCGACGTGCGATGGATGGCATCGCGCGAGGCCGCCGGCCGGCTGACCACCGCGCCGCGCGGTGCGGCGCCGCCCGCGGCTGACGGCGCACCGGCTCCCTCGAGGCCGGCCGC
>PMIK01000054.1 GCA_003157095.1 Gemmatimonadota bacterium
CATCGAGTCGGACATGATGGACCGGCGCGTGGTGTCCGAGGCGCAGCTCAAGAACCGGATAGACGCCTTTTTCGAAGGGCTCGCCTCGCGCCGCGCGCTGGCGACGGTCGCCCCCCAGGCGGCGAGCCGGCCCACGGCTCAGGGAGGACGCGCATGGCGTACGCCGCAGGAGTAGACGTCGGGTCCACGCAGACCAAGGCGGTGATCGTGGATGAGCACCGCCGGATCGTCGCGCGGGCGCTCACCATGACCGGCGCCCACGTCACCCGCGCCGCCGAGCAGGCGTTCGCCGAGGCGCTGCGCGCCGGCAACCTCGAGGAGGAGGAAGTCGAGTACGTCGTGGGCACCGGCTACGGGCGCTACAAGGTCACATTCGGCAACACGCAGGTAACCGAGATCAGCTGCCACGGCCGGGGCGCGGTCCAGATGTTCCCCCGCACGCGCACGGTCGTGGACATGGGGGGGCAGGACACCAAAGCCATCCGCGTCGCGCCGACGGGCGAGATCCAGGACTTCTGCATGAACGACAAGTGCGCGGCGGGCACGGGCCGGTTCCTGGGCGCCGCCGCCCGCGCGCTCGACATCCCGCTGGACGCGCTCGGCGCCACGGCGCTCAGGGGCGAAAAGGCGGTGAAGATCAGCACCACCTGCACGGTGTTCGCCGAATCCGAAGTGCTGGGGTGGCTCGGCCGCGGGAAGAAGGTCGAGGACGTCCTCCTCGGCGTGCACGAGTCCATCGCCGGCCGCTCGGCCGGACTGGTGCGGCGCGTCGGCATCGAGGAGGAGGTCACGTTCACGGGCGGCGTCGCCCTCAACGTCGCCATGATCGCGACGCTGACCCGCGCCCTCGGCGTGGCGGTGAACGTCAGCGAGGACTCGCACTACATGGGAGCGCTGGGCGCCGCGCTGTTCGCCCTCGACCACGTCTTCGCCGCCCGGACCCCCGCGAGGCAGCCCGCGTGAGCGCCTACACCGCCGGCATAGACGTCGGGTCCACCTACACCAAGGCCGTGGTGCTCGGGCCCGACCACGCCATCGCCGGGCGGGCGATGCGGCCGACCGGGTTCCAGCTCTCGCGGGTGGCCGAGGAGGTGCTCGCCGCCGCGGCTCAGGAGGCGGGGATCCTGCCGGGGGACGTGGCGTACACCGTGGCCACCGGCTTCGGCCGGCACCAGGTGACCGTCGGCGAGCTGAAGGTCACGGACCTCACCGCCGCGGCGCGCGGTGCCACGCTCCTCTTCCCCAAGACGCGCACGATCCTCGACGTCGGCGGGCAGACGATGAAGGCCAGCCGGCTCGACGGCGCGGCGAAGGTCCGCTCCTTCCGGCTCAACGACAAGTGCGCCGCCGGCACCGGCGCGTTTCTCGAGAAGACGGCCCGCTACATGGGCTACTCCACGGAGGAGATCGGTCCGCTGGTCGCGACCTCCAAGACGCCGACGGAGATCTCGGGCGTGTGCGCCGTGTTCGCGGAGTCGGAGGTGATCAACCACCTCTCCCAGGGGGCCGCCCCCGCCGACATCATGCACGGCGCTGTCGTCTCGCTGGTCGGCCGGTCGGTGCAGCTGATGAAGCGGGTGGGGATGGAGNNGGCGACCTGGCGCAGTTCACCGCCGCGCTCGGCGCCGCACTGCTGGGCCAGCTCCGGCTGCGCCAGCTCGCCGCCGCACCCGCATGACTGGCGACCCGGTGGCGCCGCTCAGCCACCTGGTGCACCAGGAGGCGCAGCGGCTCCTCTCTGAGGCGCAGCTTTCGCCCGATCCGGCGCGTGTCGCGGACGGGTGGGAGCGCCGGTTCATTGCCGACGGGCCCCGGGTCGAGGAGGCGATGCGCCTCTACGAGGAATTGGGCTTCGAGGTGTGCGCCGACCCGCTCAAGCCGGAGGACCTGGCAGGAGAGTGCGAAGACTGCCAACTTCTGATGTTGCTCCAATTCAAGACGATCTATACCCGAAGGACTCCACCGAGAGGGTGACGATGCGCTGCACCCGCTGCGGCCGCGAGGCGGCCGAGTCCGACAAGTTCTGCGCCGAGTGCGGGATGTTCCTGCGTGACGCCTGGGCGGACCAACGGCTTCTCTCGCCCATGCTGCTCGAGAGCGAGGGTAAGCACCAGGAGGCACGCCGCGAGCTGGAGCGGCTGGTGGAGCTGCAGCCCCAGAGCGCGCTGGCTTGGCACTGCCTGGGAACAGTGCACTTCCACCAGGGCACCATGAACCGCGCCATTGACTGCTATCGCAAGGCGCTCGACCTGGCGCCGCGGTTCCTGCTGTGCTGGTACGACCTCGGCGTGGCGTACTACCACCGGGGCAACATGCCGGCCTCGATCGGCGCGTACCGCCGCTGCCTCGAGATTGATCCGCACTACAACGCGGCGCACTACCGGCTCGGCGTCGCGCTGTTCCACGCGGGCGACCTCGAAGGGGCCCGCGAGCACTTCGAGCGCTGCACCGCTCTGACGCCGGAGTACCAGCGCGCCAGGTACCACATCGGGATCATCCATCAGCGGAAGGGCGAGCTGGACGAAGCCGAGCGGGAGTTCCGCGGCAACGTGGCCGAGGGCATCGGCGAGGCGAGCAGCCTCTATCACCTGGCGGAGATCCAGCGCAGCCGCGGCGATGAGAAGGCGGCGGCTGCGCTGCTCGATCAGGCGCGTGAGTTCGGCCGCAAAGCCTCGGAGTGATCGCACGGTGACCTCACCCAGCGAGGACCGCCTCATCTACGACTGGGCGGTGGCCGGCGGCGCCGCCCCACCGGCGCGCGTGGCGATGCTGGACGACGAGACGCTGCGCGACGGCCTCCAGAGCCCCTCGGTCACGGATCCGCCGGTCGAGTCGAAGCTGGAGATCCTCCACCTGATGAACGGCCTGGGGATCGAGACGGCCGACGTCGGGCTGCCGGGCGCCGGTCCGCGCCAGCGCGAGGCCGTCGAGCGGCTGTGCCGGGAGATCGGCGATCATCATCTCCGCATCCAGGCCAACTGCGCCGCCCGCACCGTGGTCGCCGACATCCAGCCGATGGCCGACATCGTTCAGCGCACCGGCGTGCCCATCGAGGCGTGCCTCTTCATCGGCAGCAGCCCGATCCGGCAATACGCGGAGGAGTGGAGCATTGACCGCATCCTCCGGCACACGGAGGAGGCGATCCGGTTCGCNNTGCGGCTGCTCTTGAGCGCCGCGGTGCGCGCCGGCGCCAAGCGCGTGTGCCTGTGCGATACGGTGGGCGCCGCGGTGCCGCAGGGCGTGCACAATCTGGTCGCGTGGGTAAAGGGGCTGCTCGAGGAGCTGGGGGTCGGAGGCCTGGTCGGCATAGACTGGCACGGCCACCGCGACCGCGGTCTCGACGTCGCCAACACTCTGGCCGCGCTCGAGGCGGGAGCCACGCGTGCGCACGGCACGGCGCTTGGCGTGGGCGAGCGCGTCGGCAACACGCCGATCGAGCAGCTGCTCGTGAACCTGAAGCTGCTCGGCTGGCGGGACGACGACCTGACGACGCTCCCGGAGTACTCCGGCGCTGTGTCCCGCGCGGTCGGCGTGCCGATCCCCGCCAACTGGCCCATCGTCGGGCGCGACGCCTTCCGCACCGCGACGGGCGTCCACGCGGCGGCGGTGATCAAGGCGCAGCGCAAGGGCGCCGACTGGCTCGCCGACCGCGTGTACTCCGGCGTGCCCGCGAGCTGGGTGGGCCGCGCGCAGGAGATCGAGATCGGCCACATGTCCGGCGGCTCGAACGTGCTCCACTATCTCACGGCGCGCGGGCTCCCCACCGATCAGGCGGTGGTGGATGCCGTGATGGTGGTCGCGAAGCGCTCCGAGCGGCTGCTCACCGAGCAGGAAGTCCTCGAGGTGGTGCAGGCGGTGGCGAAGCNNGCTCGCGAGTACGACCTCCTGTCCATGCTCCCGCACGAACTCGGCCGAGGCGAGGTGCAGGGCGTCGAGCGTCCCGACGGGGGCTGGGAAGGGCTCCAGCGCACGCGCGAGGACGCGCCGGTCCAGCTCTACGAACGCCACGCGCGCGAGGAGCGCGCGCACGGCCTCGCCGTGCCCTTCGGCCAGCCGCCGAGCGTGGATGCGCGTCCAGACCTCGTATTCGAGCAGCCGGCTCGACACGAGGGGCTCCGCCCACAGCTCCGCCGGAGGCTTGCGATCTTCCGCCAGGAGCTGCGCGAGCGCGACCGACGTGTCGAGGTAGATCATCGCCGGTCCCGGTCCCGTCGCAGCTCCCTGAGCAGCACGCGGAGGGGCGTGACGGCGCCGCCAGCCGGCGGCGAGCCGCCGCCGACCAGGGGCGGGGTGAGCCATCCTTCGCGCACCGCCTCGGCCAGCGCCGCGTCGTGCAGGAGCTCGGCGCGCCCGGCGGTCGGGGGTATCAACTCGGCGACCACGCGGTCGCGGTCCGTGATCAGTACCGTCTCGCCGCCGGCCGCGAGGCGGACGTACTCGCTGAGCCTGTTCTTGAGGATCTTGAGGCCGACCGCGCGCATGGGCGCAAAGTAGCTTCTGGAAGCTACCTCGTCAACACGGCGGCTGACGCGTCCGATCCGGGACATGCGCGGACGGTAGTGCGCGTGACGCTCCGACCGTCATCGGACGGCGCCGAGCTCGGTGCGGAATCATGCGGTGACGCGCGACATTTCGGCGCGGCGCGGACGAGCGCGCCAAGAGGCGGAGTGCGCCGGGGCAGCCCCCCCTCTACACCCTCCCGATCTCCGCCAGCACCCGCTCGGGAGTCATGGGCAGGCGCGTGAGCCGCGCGCCGGTGGCGTCGAAGATCGCGTTCGCGATCACTGCGCCCATGTTGATGATCGCCGGCTCGCCCCCTCCCTGCGGCGCCAGGTCGTCGTTGGGGACCAGCACCGTCTCGATCGCCGGCACCCACGAGAATCGCGGCAACCCGTAGGTGTCGAAGTTGGCGTCGCTGATCTTCCCGCCGTCGAACCGGATCTCCTCGCTCAGCGCGTAGCCGAGCCCCATCGTGATGGAGCCCTCGATCTGCATCCTGGCGCCATCGGGATTCACGACGATGCCCATGTCCTGTGCACAGACGACGCGCTCCACCTTCACCGCCCCGGTCGCGCGGTCCACCGTGACGTCGGCGATGTGCGCCACGTAGCTCCCGGCGTCCGCGCCGCATGCCAACCCGCGGCCGTGGCCGGTCTTCGCCGGGAACGCCCTCGGCCGCCAGCCGTAGGCGCTCGCGGCCGCCCGCACGACGGCGAGCATTCGCGGGTCCTTCGTGTTCTTGAGCCGGAACTCCAGCGGATCCATCCCCGCCGCCGCCGCCATCGTGTCGATCTGCTGTTCGTCGGCGAAGCGGTTGGTGTTCGCGCCCGGGGCACGCCACGGACCGGTTGCGAAGGGGTGGTAGGCTCCGGTGGAGCGCGTGTCGCTTTGCTCGCCGAAAGCCCGCACCCGCCGGTTGGCAACGTCGTACAGGACGTCCGAGCCACGCGACCCGGCGGCGTACACCGCGTAGTCCCACAGCGTGATCTTGCCGGCCGCGTCCATCCCGGAGAGCACTTTCACCACCGCGGCGGGACGGAACGAGTCGTAGAAGAACTCCTCGGCCCGCGTCCAGGCCACCATCACCGGTTTGCCCGCGATCTGCGAGAGACGCGCGGCCTCCGCGACCTGCGCGCCCGACCCCTTCCCTCCGAACCCGCCGCCGACGAACGGCGTGATGACACGGACTTTCTGCGCGGGCAATCCAATGGCGCCGGCAATCTCTCCTTGCGCTCCAAACGGGTTCTGGGTCGAAGCCCAAATGGTCGCCTTGTCTGCCTCGACTTTTGCCAGGGCGCTGTGGGTTTCCATCGCGGCATGGGCGACATAGCTGTTCAAGTAGGTC
>PMIK01000126.1 GCA_003157095.1 Gemmatimonadota bacterium
TCTGCGGCTGGTTCTCCCTGTCCATCTCCGCCCGCGGCTCCACGGCGCTCATGGTGGCCAGGGCCGACAGGGGCGCCGGGCGGTGCGCGGGCCCGCCGGCCACCGGCAGCGTTCCCAGCTTGAGGGGGTCGAAGCGTACCGAATCCGGGGCCCGCACGCGCACCGCGATCGCCCGGTCCCCGGTCCGCACTTCGCCGGCGTTCACACCCAAGAGGGAGCCGCTCACGTCCTCCCCGACCTGCTGCGGCGTGAGCCCCAGGCGGCTCGCCTCGGCGCCGTTCACCCGCATCAGGATCTCCGGGCTGGGCAGGCTGACGCCGTCGTACGGGTCTTCGACCCCGTCCACCTTGGAGAGCGCCGGGGCCACGCGCCGCGCGTACGCCTCCAGCTCCTCAAGGTTGGAGCCGAACAGCTTGATCTCGATCGGCCTCGAGCCGCCGGCCAGGTCGTTGATCACGTCGGAGAGGATCTGCACGAACTCGATCCGCAGCCGCGGCACCGCCGCGTTGACCTTGTCCCGGACCTCGTCCATCACGGCGAAGATGGTGCGGCGGCGCTGGCTCTTTCGCTTCAGCCTCACCACGATGTCGCCGCGGTTCTGCTCCGTCGCGAACATCCCGAGTTCGGCGCCCGTCCGGCGCGACGTGCCGACGATCTCGGGCGTCGTCGCCATGATGGCCTCGACGAGGTGCAGCTGCCGGTCGGTCTCCGCGAGCGCCGTGCCGCCCGGGCTCCAGTAGTCGAACACGAACGCCCCCTCGTCCATGTCCGGCAGAAACCCGCTGCCCACGAGCCGCTGCGCGACGACGCCAGCCGCGGCCAGGAGGACGGCGCCCGCGACCATGCGCCACGGATGATGGAGCACCGCGCCCAGCGCGCGGGCGTACAGCGCGGCCAGTCCGTCCAGCGCGCGCGCCGCCCGCGCGAGCAGTCCGTGGGAGGCGGCCGGTGCTGCGGCGGCCTCGGCCCGCACGTCGGCCTCGCGGAGGAACTGGTCCGCGAGCAGCGGGATGATGGTGAGCGCCAGCACCAGCGAAACCAGCACCGCGATGGTGAGCGTGAGCGACAGCGCGGCGAAGAACTGTCCCACGACCCCTTCCAGCAGACCGAGCGGCAGGAAGACCACCACCGTCGTGATCGTGGAGGTGGTGACCGGCCAGATCAGCTCCTGCACCGCCTCCCGGATCGCCGTCCGGCGATCCGGCATCAGCCCGAGGTGGCGCACGATGTTCTCCGTGATCACCACGGCGTCGTCAATCACCAGGCCGATGGCGATCGCCATGGCCCCCAGCGTCATCAGGTTGAAGGTCTGGTTGAACAGCCGCATCACGCCCACCGTGATGACCAAGGTGAGCGGGATGGACGTCGCGCTGATCGCCGTGATCCGCCCGTGACGCAGGAACACCAGCAGCACCGCCACCGCGAGCAGCGCTCCGATCAGCATCGCGTCGCGCACCGAGGCGACGGCGTCCCGCACCAGCGCCGCCTGGTCGTAGATGGGCTTGAGCGTCACGCCGGGCGGGAGCGCCGGCGCCAGCGCCGCCATCGTCTTGGCCACGCTGTCGGCGATCGCGACCGTGTTGCCGCCGATCTGCCGGGTGATGTTGAGCTGGGCCACCGGCCGGCCGTCGCCCGCGATGATGCGGACGTGGTCCTCCGTGCCCAGGCTGACGGCCGCCACGTCCCCGACCCGCAGCCCGTTGCCGATCACCACGGCGGCGACGTCGTCGGGGGTATGCGCTTCCTGGTCGGTCACGATCAGGTACTGCTTGTAGTCCTTGGCGATCCGGCCCACGGCCTCCGGCGTGATGGCTCGCCGGATGTCGGCGGCGAGGTCGTCGTAGGAGAGCCCGAGCGCGGCGAGACGTGCCGGATCGGCGACGACCTCGATCTCGCGCACGTCGGTGCCCTGCACGTTGACGCGCCCCACGCCCGGGATCCGCGAGATGACCGGCTTGATCTGGTAGCGCGCGATGTCGAACAGAGTCGCCGGGTCGCCGCCCTCGAGGTTGTAGGAGAGGATCGGGAACAGCGACGGGGTGAGGCGCTCGACCTCGATGTTGAGGCCGGGTGGCAGCTCCTGACTCACCTGGTTGACCCGCGCCTGCACCTGCTGGAGCGCGTAAATCATGTCGGTGCTGGGCGCGAACCACACCGAGATTTCGCTCGCGCCCCGGATGGACTTGGAGCGTACGCGCCGCACGCCGGGCACCACGCTCACGGCCTCCTCGATCGGCCGGGTGACGCTGAACACCACCTGGCGCGCGCCGAGCGACGAGCCTTCCGCGACGATGCCGATCCGCGGGAAGGTCAGCTCGGGGTAGATGGCGGAGGGCAGCACCAGGGCGGAGCTGATGCCGGTCGCGCTCAGCAGCGCGATGACCAAGTACACGAAGCGGCGCTGGTGAACCAGCGTGTCGAACAGATTCACGGCTTCGCCGGGACGATCCTGGCGCTGTCCTCGACGCCGAAAGCGCCGTATGTCACCACCGTCTCGCCGCCCGCGAGGCCGCTGGCGATTTCCGCCGCCGTCTCGGTGCGCGCGCCGACGGTCACGCCGCGGGCGTGCGCGATGCCCGCGCGGTCCACCACAAAGACCTTGAAGCCGTCCCCTTCGGGCACCAGCGCCTCGATGGGAACCGTCACCGCGTGCGCGTGAACGCCGACGGCGATCCGCCCGAACACCGTCTCGCCGAGCTTCAGGGCGCGGCTCGAGCGGACGATACGGGCGCGGACCTCGACGGCGCGCGTGACGGAGTCCACCTCCGCGCCGACGCCGGACACGGTCGCGGTGCCCAGCGTATCACCGCGCGCCCCCTCCCCCGCCCAGAAGGTGAGCACGACCCCCGCGCGCACCGGAGCTGCGTCCGCCGGCGACAGGTCGAAGACGACGTCGAGAGCCTCCGGATCGCTGACCTCGACCAGAGGCGGGCTGACGTCCACCGGGGCACCCACCACGGCGGCCATCCGGGTCACGACTCCGGCGAGCGGGGCGTGCAGCGTCGCCAGCTCCTGGGCCCGCCGGGCCGTCACGAGCGCTGTCTGCGCCTGCGCCAGCTCGGTCGCGGCCGCCTCCGCGTCCTTTCTGGGAAGGATGCCGGCCTGCGCCAGGCGCGCGGCGCGATCGTTGCCGGCCTGCGCCGCCGCGACGGCCGCCTCCGCGCTCCTCGCGGCCGCGTCGAACGGCGCCCGCTCGAACTCGATCAGCGCCTGACCTTTCACCACCGCCTGGCCGGCCGCGACGAAGATGCGCGCGACGCGGGTCGGAGCGGGGGCGCTCATGGCCGCGTAGCTCCCGGGCCGCGGCGCGATCGCCCCGAGGGCGGTGACCGTGAGCGCGAACGGCTGGACTGCCGCGACGGCGGTGCGGGCGCCCACCACCGACTGCACGTGCTCTTCGTGGTCTCCGCTACTTGGTGCGCATGCCGAACCCGTCGCCAGTCCCCAGACGCCAAGGAGCAAGGCGAGACCAAGACGCTTCATGGTGAGACCTCGGAGGCGGTGAACAGGCGCACGGCCGCATCCGCGGTGCTGGCGGCGGCCAGATCGTCAATCAGGTGCCCCAATGCCTCCCGAGCCTGGCGCTGCGCCTCCAGCACGCTTGGCAGGGCGATCGCCCCCTCCGCGTACGCGGTCAGGGACATCGCCGCCACGCGGTCGGCGCTCGCCACGAGCCCCCGGTCCCGCATCACCTTCTGGGCGGCCACCGCCAGGTCCCGGCGCGCCTTCGCCACCGCGGCGTCGCTCTCTCGGCGCGCCACGTCCAACTCCGCCTGCGCGCGGTCGCGCCCGGCCGCCGCCGCGGCAATCCCGCCGCGGTTCCAGCTCAGCAGCGGTACCGTCAGCCCCAAGCCGAAGGTCGGCAGCAGCCCGGGTTCCGCGCCGGTGGGATCGTGGGTATCGAAGCCCAGTGTGAGGCTGGGGGCAGCGAAGACGCTGCGCCGGGCCAGCGCGAGCGCTGCGTCGGCCGACCTGGCGGACGCCTCCGCGGCCGCGACCTGAAAGGTGGGGCCGGTTGCGCCCGCCGTGTCGGTGGAGGGCAGCTCCAGCGTGTCGGCCAGCACGATTGAGACGCGGTCGCTCGCGCGCCCCATGACCCGCTGCACGTCGAGCAGAGCCGCGATCGCATCCACGGAGTCCCCGGCGGCGCCGTTCGCCACCTGTCCCGCGTTGACCGTGGCGAGTTGCACGTCCAGCTCGCTGGCGTCTCCGGCGTCACGGCGCTGCGCCGCCATCCGGAGCAGGCTGTCGGCATCCAGCGCATTGCGCCGCGACAGACGCGCATGAGCCGCTGCGCCGAGTGAGCGCGTGTACGCCTCCTCCGCGTCGAACCGCGCCGACGCCCGCTCGAACGCATACCGGGACTCTGCCGAGGAGCGCGCCTCCGAGGCGATCCGGATGCGCGCGCTTCGAATCCACGGCAGGTCGAGCGGAAGCTCAATGCTGGCGTGGTACTGCGGAACGTCCTTGCTGTAGCTGGCGTTGACGGTGGGGTTCTGGAAGGCGCGCGCGGTCAGCAACGCGGCCCGGGCGGCGGCGGTGTCAGTCGCTGCGAGGGTGACCCGCGGCCCGCTCGACAGCGCGGCCTGCACCACCTGCTGCCGGGTGACAGGCTGCTGGGCGCGCGCGCGCACGGCGCCGGCGCTCCACCCCGCCCAGGCCAGCGAACAGCCGATCAGCGCTCGGGCCATGGTCTTCATCGTCACGGAACGTACTGCTGGAACCTGTCAGGACAATGACAGCGCCGGCGGGAACCGGATCGCGACGCGCGTACCCTTGCCGGGCTCACTGGTGACCTCGATCCGGGCCCCGTGAGCGTCGGCGATCCATCGCGCTATGGCGAGACCGAGTCCCGCTCCTTCGGCGCCGTTGCCTCGCGCCCGGGCAGGGTCGCCGCGGTAGAACCGCTCGAAGATGTGGGACAACTGCTCCGGGCTGATGCCGATACCGGTATCCTCGACCACCACTTCCGCCTGGCCTCCGGGCGCCGCCGCGCTGAGGCGCACCGTGCCGCCGGCCGGCGTGAACTTCACCGCGTTGTCGAGGACGATCATCAGCAACTGGCGCATGAGGGCCGGGTCGCCCGTGACGACCGCCTCCTCGAACGTCCCCACCTCGAGCGCCACGCCGCGCTTCTCCGCCAGCGCCCGGGCTCCCGTCGCCGCATCGAGCGCCAGGTCGTCCAGGAACACCCGCTGGCGATCGAGCGCGCGCTCTCCGGCGTCCGCGCGGGCGAGCGTCAGCAGGTCCTCGACGGTGGCGCCAAGCCGCGCCGCTTCACTCTCCACGCGGCGCAGCGCCACCACGTATGCCCCGCTGTCCCGCTCGCGCTGCAGCGTCACCTCCGCCTGGCTGCGCAGCACGGCGATCGGCGTCCGCAGCTCGTGCGCCGCGTCCGCCATGAAGCGCCGCATGGTGTCCATCGTCCGTTCGACCGGCTCGGTGGACTTCCGGACCAGCAGCCAGCCGCCGAAGGCGACCAGCACCAGGCCCGCCAGGGCCGCCGCGCCGAAGGCGCCGATCAGCGCCGCGTACTGATCCTCCAGCTCCACCACGTCGGCCACGGCGGCTCCGACGTACGTCTTCCCCGGCACCGTGAACCGCTCGGCGTAGAGCCGAAGCCGGCGGTCGCGCGCCTCGATCTCGAGGTCCACGCTCCCCTCGCGCGCGGCCCGCCGCGCCGCACCCTGAATCCACGCGTCGGCCACGGGCGGCTTGACCGGGCTCCCGTCGGTCTGGAGCAGGAACAGCGCGCGGTCGGGGATGTGCAGCTCGTCCACGGCGTCCACGACGGCGCCGGTGGTGGTGCGGGACTCCACCTCGCGGATCCTCGCTGCGCGCATCAGCTCGTGCGCCGCCTGGCGCAGCGAATCGTCGAGATGCCGCGACATCTGGGAGCGGATAGTCAGGAAGAGGCCGCCACCGAGCAGCAGCAGGATGAGGCCGAACGTCGCGGCATACCACGCCGTGAGCCGCATCCGCAGCAGGTCGAGGGGACGGATCACGGCCGCGTCACTTCCCGAACCGGTAGCCCGCGCCCCTGAGCGTGTGGATCAGCTTCGGGTCGTAGGCGTCGTCAATCTTGCGGCGGAGCCGGCGGATCAGCACCTCGAGCACGTTGGTGAAGGGATCGTGGTTCTCGTCCCACACGTGCGCCGTGATAGCCGCGCGGTCCACCACCTGCCCCACGTGCCGGGCGAAGAACTCGAGCAGCGCGAACTCCTTGNNCTTGGTGAGGTAGTCGTCGGCCCCGGCATCCAAGCCGGAGACTCGGTCGTCCACGGTGTCGCGGGCGGTCAGCATGAGGATGGGAGTCCGGATGCCGCGGCCGCGCAGCTGCGTGCAGAGGTCGAAACCGCTGCCGCCCGGCAACATCACGTCGAGCACGATCACGTCCCACGTGCCGAGCATCGCGCGCTCGCGCCCCTCGCCGAAGGTGGCGGCGACCGTGGCATCCATTCGGTGCTCGGCCAAGCCCTCGCGCAGGACCCCCGCGAGCCCCGCGTCGTCCTCGACGATGAGTACGCGCATGGTGACTCTAGTGCGGCGCCCCGGCGCGAACGCGGGCGAACCGCGGCAGGATCAGTACTTCAGCCCCGCGGCGTCGGCGAAACTCTTCACGATCACCTCCTGCTCGGGGGAGAGCTTGGCCGGCACATCCACCTGGGCCTCGACGATCTGGTCGCCCCGCTCCCCGCCCTTCTCGATGCCCTGCCCCTTGACGCGGAACTTCCGCCCCGCCTGCGTCCCCGCGGGAATGCGGAGCACGACGTGCTTCCCNNTCGCGCTGGAAGAAGCGGTCCGGCTCCACCTGGAACGCCACCACGAGGTCGCCCGCCGGCGCGCCGCCGGTACCCCGCGGGCCGTGGCCCTTCAACCGGATCTTGGTCCCGTTGTCCGTGCCCGGCGGCACGCTGATCATCAACCGCCTCTCGAGCCGAACCTCGCCCGCGCCCTGGCAGGTGGGGCAGCTCCTGGCCGAGACCTTGCCGCGCCCCCGGCACGCCGGGCACGGACGCTTCACGGCGAACCCGCCATAGCCGAACGAGATCGTGCCGGTGCCCTTGCACTCCGTGCACGTCGTGAGCGGCGAGCCGGGCGCGGCCCCGGAGCCGCCGCAGGTCCCGCATGCCTCCGTGACCGGAACCGCGATGGGCACCTTGCCCCCCAGCGCCGCCACCCGGAACGGGATCGAAACGACGGTCTCTATGCTCTCGCCACGCTCCGCGCCTCCCCTGCGCTTCCCCGCCCCGGCACCGCCGAAGATGGACGAAAACAGGTCTCCCAGCCCGCCGGAAAGATCGCCGAACTCCATCTCCTCGAACCGTTGCCCCGTCCCGCCTCCACCCGCCCGGGCCCCAGGCCCCGGGCCCCGGGCCGCTTGGCTCGTGAACGCTCCGTACTTCCGCAACTGATCGTACTGTTTGCGCTTCGTGGCGTCCGACAGGATGGAATAGGCTTCGGAGATGCCCTTGAAGCGCTCACCGGCGGTCTTGTCGGTGAGGTTCGCGTCGGGATGCCACTTCTTGGCGAGCTTGCGGTAGGCGCGCTTGATCTGGTCCTGGGTGGCGTTCGCCGTGACGCCCAGCACCCCGTAGTAGTCCTTCTCCGTTGCCATCGGTTACTGCGCCGCCCCCTCAGCGGTCGGCTCGGTCCAAGTGAGCACCGCGACGCGCGCGGGCCGCAGGAGCGTGCCGTTCAAGCGGTACCCGGGCTGGAACACGGACCCGACGGTATGGTCGGCCGCGGCCGATGCCGCCGGCATCATCATCACCGCCTCGTGGAAGTTGGGATCGAAGGGCTGGCCCGCGGGGTCCAGCCGCTCGAGTCCGACGCCCTCCAGCGCTTTCTGCAGCTTCCGCTCGACCAGGCCAACCCCCTCGTGCAGCGTCTGAGAGGTCGTCTGCGCCGGATCGAGGACGGCGATCCTGCCGAGGTCGTCCAGCGCGTCGAGGGCCCGCACGATCAGGTCGGCCTGCGCGCGGCTCCCGGCCTCCGTCCGCTCGCGCACCGCCCGCTTCTTGTAGTTCTCGAACTCGGCCGCTGCCCGGAGGCAACGGTCCTTCCACTCGGCGGCTTCCCGCTCGAGCCGACGGAGCGCTCCTTCATCGAGCTCCAGCAAGGCGCCCGTCCCGGCCATCGGCGTCGCCTCGAACCGCGCGTCCGCGTCAATTGCCGGCGCGCCCCGGGGATCCTCCCCGGCCGGCGGCTCAGGCTGCACTGAAGGCGCCGGAGACTCGGGGTGGGCCTGGTGCGGAGGATGCTTCCTGGTCATCTCGCCTCGAGGGTCGAACGTGCGTAGGTTGGCCTTCAACAATAACGTACGAAGCAACGCCCGTGCCACCGTCCGCTGCCAGAGCGGCAGGTCGGCCCAGACAACCCTTTCGCCCCGGCACGCCACAGAGAGACAGGGAATGACACGCCGCCCGAGCATGCCCGAGACCGTCCGGTGATACCCGGCGCCGCGCCCGACCTCACGGCCGAGCGGGACCGCCAGCTCGCCGAGCGCGTGCTGTCGGGCGACGAGGCAGCGTTTCGCAGCCTTTACCGGAGGCATACCCCGCGGCTGTACCAGCTCGCGCTGCGGCTGCTCGCCGGCGACGACGCGGAAGCGGAGGACGCGGTGCAGGACATCTGGATCAAGGCGGTGGAGAAACTGGAGACATTCCGCTGGGAGTCCGAGCTGAGCACGTGGCTGCACGCCATCGCCCTCAACGTATCGCGCGAGGCGCTGAGGCGGCGCGGCAGCCGGCGCGAGGTCGAATGGCCGGAGAATGACGAGCCCGCCGCGGCGCCGCCGCTCGAACGGCTCGAGCCGGTGGACCTGGAGCGGGCCATCGCGTCGCTCCCGGCCGGCTACCGGACGGTACTCGTACTCCACGACGTCGAGGGCCACACGCACGAGGCCATCGCCGAGCAGCTCGGCGTGACACCGGGCACCACGAAATCACAGCTCTTCCGGGCTCGGCGCGCGGTCCGCGCGCTGCTCGCTCCCGATCAAGGAAGACGTGCCATATGAACGACCCCAACGATCTCACTCCGGCCGAGCGGCGCGCGTTGGAGGCGCTGCCAGGGGAGCGCGCCCCGCGAGCGGAACTGGAAGACCGCGTGGTCGGCGCGTTGCAGCGGCGCGGCCTGCTGCCGATTCCGCTCGCGGTGCGCACGGGACGGCGCCACGTCCTGCCCTGGCTGGTGGGCGCCGTCGCGGCCTCGCTCGCCCTGTTCGCCGGCGGATTCGCCTCCGGCCAGTACCTCGGCGCCCGGAGCGGCGCGGCCGCAGCGCTGTCGGGCGTACAGGCCTCGCGCGGCACCCCGGCCCAGGTCGCGGCGCACGCCGAACGGGCCGGCGCGCTCTACGTGGCGGCGCTCGTGGCCCTGAATCAGGTGAACGACTCGACTGACGTGGCGACATGGGCCAAGGCGCGGCAGGTGGCGCTCGCGGCGTTGGGGGCCGCCGCAGGAGAAGTGGCCCATCTGGCACCCGACGACCCGCTCGCCGCCGCGGTGCTGAGAGGTTTGAACGAACGGACACAGGAGCAGCGGCCGGCGCCGTCCACCCGGTCCGTGGTGTGGTTCTGAACCCCGGAGGCAGGAGCATGTTGCGTTACATCATCGCGCTGGGCGCGCTGGCGGCCGTCACCGCGCCGGCCGCGGCCCAGGTGGACTCGATCGTAGCCGTGCGGCGGTATGGTCCGAGCATCTCGTCCCGGGAAGGCTGGCTGGGGATCGGCGTTTCCTGCAGCCGCTGCACGCTCTCGGCTTCCGATGACGGAGCGGCGCGCCAATGGACGTTCTCGGAGCCGCCGCTCGTGTTCTCCGTGGACCGCAACGGGCCGGCCGACCGGGCAGCGCTCCGGACCGGTGACACCCTGGTCGCGATTGACGGGGTGCCGCTCACGTCGCAGCAGGGGGGAGGGGCGTTTGCCAATGTCCGCCCCGGCCAGACCGTGCGCCTGACGTATCGGCGCGGCGGCGCGGAGCACGCGGTGCGCCTGATCGCCCAATCGCACCCGATCACCGACGCGCGCCAGATGGAGCAGGCCGCCCGGGCCCTGCGGCGCGCGCAGGAGGCGCAGGCCCGCGAGCTCGAGCAATCGCGGGGCCAGCTGGACCGGTCGAGAGTCGAGCTGGAAGAGGTACGCACGCAGATGGAGCAGATGGCTCGGGGGCAGAGCCACTCGGGGCTCGACTCCGCGCGGCTGGAGTCGCTGCGGCGCACGCTCGAGCGGCAGGCGAGTGCGCTGCAGGAGATCCTCGCAGAGCGCCAAGCATTGGAGCAGCACGAAGAGTCGGCTGACGCCGCCATGCAGCCGATGCCCGCCATGCCCGCCACGGCCCCGACGCCCGCGATAGCCCCGATGGCCCCCACGGCCGCCATGCCGCTGATGCCCACCATGGCTCCTACGCCACCGATGTCGTATCGGGAGCATCGCGGGTTCGGGCCGCTGCGCTACACCGGCCGGCTCGGCGACGTGGTCATCGAGGCGCGCGGCTCCGGTGGCGTGACCGCAACGGAAGTCTCGGACAGCGAGGTGGTGGTGACCTCGGGGGACCTGAGCGTGCGGCTCGCCTTGAGGCCGCGCGCAACTCCGAAGCCGGCGACGCGGCCGGCTGCCGCCGCCCGCCCGCCGCGCGACTAGGCCAGCGACCCGCCGATCGGCGCGCGCCGCGCCATGACGTGCGACAACACGGGGGCCCGGGACACGATCCC